>JAFUAW010000037.1 GCA_017460485.1 Lachnospiraceae bacterium
GAGCTCATATTGATCTCATCCTCTGCCGTCAGCTCCTGTGATGATAACGCGATCACGTTGCCGGTACTGTCCATAATGAAGATGATCTGCCCCTTACCGGCCTCATTCACAAGGATATCATGCAGATAATCCAGATCATAATTCCGTGTGATAACCGCAATCACTGTACTTCCGTCATCATCATAGATCGGAGCAGCCGGAACAATAATTCTGGCTCCCGTCGTCTTACTGACCGACATCTCAGATACATAATTGTTACCCTTCATGGCTTCCTGGAAATACCCACGCTCGGCAATATTAACGAAATTACCCTTAGAACGTGCTATATTCTCACCATCGGCTCCGGTCACAACGGTAGAATTGTTATCCGCAAACTTCGCATCCACCGTCTGAAGCTGTGCAACCATCTTCTCCAAAAGTGCTTCATCCGTCGGATTCTTTACGAATTCTCTTGTAGACTTGGCATTCGCCACCTGCTCCATAGCACGGAAGTTAGCCTCCAGCGTCTTGGAAAAATCATTCTGCACATATTCCGCCTGCTTCTGATTCAGGTCTTCCGCACTGCCCTGTGCTACCTTTTTCGAACTCACAAAGCTGATAATGACCGCTATCGCAAGCGGTACGATACATACCAGCGCAGTCGTGAAGATCAGCTTCATCTTCAAGCTGCTCATAATCGAACTCTTTCTCTCCATATTCCGTCTCCCTTCTCCATAACAGCCCTTATTCCCCAGCTTATCTCATCGAATAAGTCTCCCATTGACCGTTAAGTAATATGAAATTATTATATCACTTTATCAAAATCGTATCAACGAGTATAGTAAAATAAATCATTTAATCGAAAAAAAATGATCAAAGAAATCCAATACACTCAAGAGAAATTAAGAACAGGCAATTCATCCGCCCGCGCTTCATGAACTGCCTGTTCTTTATTATTCATTCAGTTGCTTCCTTTACTTCTTACAACTTGAAGTAAGCGATCGCCTCGCCCAGCTTATTGGATAACTCATGTGTATCCATTGCCTGCTGATGGATGCTCTCCACATTGGCTCCGAGCTCATCCATGCTGGCACTGGTCTCTTCACAGCTTGCCGCATTCTCCTGTGAAATAGCCGACAGAGAATCTACTTCTTCAATAACATGATTCTTATTTACATCCAACTGCTCAGCCTTATCAGATATTGACAGGATTGCATCCGCAGTATCCTGAACATGAATATCAACCTCATCAAAGCTTGCGTTCACTTCATTCAGAACCTTACCCTCTGCATTAACCGCATCCTTGATCCTATTTGCAAGTTCTACATTGTTCTGAGATGTTGCCATGATCTCGGCAACAATCGCCTTGATCTCCTGCGTCGAATTATCAGACTGTGCTGCCAGATTCGAGATCTCACTTGCAACAACGGCAAATCCACGTCCAGCATCTCCGGCTCTGGCTGCCTCAATGGATGCATTCAGAGCAAGAAGAGAAGTCTGACTGGTAATCTGAGCGATCATCTCAGCCGCTGTAGAGATCTTGCCAACCGATACTGCCGAACCGTTAATACCATCCACAACCTCATCGGAAATGGATACCATATTGCGGTTCGCATTCATCAGGTTCTCTAACTTAGCCTTCGCCTCGCCGGTAATTGCCTTAACATTCTCGGCAGTCTCTCCGGCTGACTTCGATAATTCCGTAATCTCATCAATATTCGTTCCAATGGTCTGCATCTCAAGAGCAGCATTCTGTACACTGTCTGCCATGCTGCTGGAGCCCTTGGACAGATCCTCTACCGCAAGAACAACACCACCGGTATTATCATTACAGGTTGCAACACCGGAATTGATCGACTCCATATTGATATCTAACTGATCCGCATTCTCCATAATTACGGAAATAACTTCCCGCATCTCTGTCCGGACATTCATCACATCCCGTCCCAAGCGATCCACTTCAAAGATTGCCGCATGAAGATCATCATCACTAGACAGGTCGCCGGATGCCATCAACTTCACATCTTCGGCAACATTCATAATACGCTTCTTGATCAGATTTGCCACTAACGAAATAATAACACCGAATATAACTAACTGCGCGATTGCCAATAATATGGAACGCAAAAGATCTTTGGTCAGTGATGCTCTGACATCACGCATCGGAGTACCGGCCCATGCCGCGCCACAGATCGAGTTATCTGCATCATAGATCGGCATATAGTATACATAGTACTTATCCACTCCGACCTGAACATTCTTAGCCGTAACATGTTCTCCGGCAGATACACGCGCCCAGATCTTGGCATCCATCTGCGTGCCCTCATTCCGTTCGCCGTTCTCTTTCTTCGTGGAGGTAATATATCTTGTATCTCCAAGGAACAATGTCATATCAACATCAAATTCCTTCAAACTGTCTACATAATCATGCTCATAGGCAGCACCCTCCTCGGTATTCAGAATATCCCATTCATAATACTGTCTGAGTCCGTCTGCCGCAAAGTGGAGCTTCTCATAGGTATCTTCCTCCAAAGTAGACTTACTTACAACATAATTAGCGATACTGGATACCAAAATGCTGCAGATCAATGGGACAAAACCAACCAAAAGCAATGTCATCATTAATGTTAATTTTCCCTGTTTCATCTAGCGTTCCCTTCCCTTTTCATTTTTTTGTATGTGCACATCTGATTCAATGTTGACCTTATACAAAAAGCATTATATCATTTTGAAAAAGTATTATCAAATTATTTTTATGGAAATCATCTTGTTTTTACAAAATATCCGTCATAACCGTTCTTATCACTTATTATCATTCCGGTATTCCTCGTTGAGCAGCCCGGACAGATGATCACGGATCGACATTATGATATCCCGGTTATCCGGATATTTTTCCGCAAATATCAGGAATACTTTTTCAATACTCTCCTCACAGCCGCCTTCTTCATCTGCATTGCTTATAGTTCCGCGGTTGATTGCCGCATTCAAAGCTTTCTTTATGTCCTCTATCAGATCCGTCTCCAAGACATCTGTACTGATCTCGACCGCACGGAGAATCCCACCTTCACAATGAACAGAAATCCGCATATCTCCCCATGTGCTATGGGCTTCGGATATCATTGCATATTCACGGATCCTCTGCAGATTCCATTCGTCAGAACGATATTTGTCAAGATAACCGGTTAAGCATTCCGGATCAATATCCCGTTCCTTAAGATGATCCGAATGGTAACCGGTCTGAAATGCCTTCTTTAACTCTGTCTCGATCTCACTCAGCCGAAGCAGGGGATGGTCTGTGATCAGATCACTCACTCTGGCTCTGACGGATGAGATTCCTTTTTTACTCAATTTATGGGAAGATACCTGCAGAACTTGTTCCATACGGGCGGTATCCACATGATACAGCAGCGTTCCATGATGAAGTCCCACCTTAGCATTCGTATAGTACGCATTACCGGACACCTTTTTGCCACCGATGCAGATATCATTTCTTCCGTTCTTCACGGCATGCAGATCCAGACGATTCAAAGCATCCAGAATCATCTGCGTAGAGCGATCCACATCATACATTTCCTTCGGCAGGATAATAGAATAATTCAGATTACCCAGATCATGGTAGACAGCCCCGCCGCCGGTCATTCTTCTGGCAATGCGGATTCCCTGATCCATAGCATATCGTACATTGCACTCTGTATATGCGTTTTGATTCCTGCCGATCACAACCGTATCCGCGTTCTGCCACAGATAAAGGATCGGATTCCCTTCCCGCATACAGACATGGAGCAGATACTCTTCCGCAGCCAGATTGATATACGGATCCGTATATTGTGATTTATAAAATAATCCTTCCATTTTCCACGCTATTCTCCAAATCCGCAGTGCAAAGTAAATAATTCATTATTCCGTCTGTTCCGTCACTTCATCCATGCCGATCGGTTCCCCGAAGGCGTAATCCTTCTTCGCCGGTCTGCCGAGCAGGACATCCATATATTTCGGTTTTATACCGATGGCCGGACGGATGCTTCGGACATTCTCTTCGGTAAAGATCTCGCCGGCTGTAATCGGCTTCACTGCAACCAGAGACCGGCGGCCGCCCAGTCCGTCCCGTTCCGCCTTAGTAAGTTCCAGAGACGGTCTGCCCATAATTACCTTTGCATTCCGGACATCAGACACCATCCGGGCAAAGTCCGACATCTTCATAGAGAATCCGGAATCCGCGCTCTCAATCGTCTCATCATCTAACTTCACATGCTTCTCGATCACACAGGCTCCCATAGATACCGCCACCACATCAGCGAGAGAACCAAAAGAATGATCGGACAGTCCGACCGGAATTCCGAACAACTCCCGCATCTTCGGGATCACGGATATATTCATATCCTCATAATGTGCCGGATACTGACTGCAGCACTTTAAGATCACAATCTGCTCATTTCCCATTTCCCTGCAGGCTGTGATCGCCTCTGTGATCTCCTCCTCAGAGCCCATTCCCACCGACATGATGATCGGCTTATGTTTTGACGCAATATAACGAACAAGCGGAATATCGATCATCTCAAACGAAGCGATCTTATAGAATTCCACTCCAAGTTCTTCCAAGAAATCCACTCCCGTCTTATCAAACGGCGTAGACAGGAAATCAACCCCGCATTCCTCGCATTTTCTCTTCAGATCCGCCTGCCACTCCCAAGGTGTCATCGCCTCCTGATAAAGCTGATAATAATTATAGCCATCCCAAAGACCGCCCTTGATCCGGTATGGCTCATCCTTACAATCGATCGTCAGGCTGTCCGCCGTATAGGTCTGGATCTTTACACAGTCTGCCCCGGCATTCGCCGCCTGTTCAATGATCTGATACGCATTCTCGATACTCCCGCCGTGATTGGCAGACATCTCAGCGATCACATAGACTTCGTTGTTGTTGATTTTATCATATAATTTCATCGAGCATTCCGCCTTTCTTACTATTCATCCGATATTCTCACGAACAGATCTCCCGGATCTGCTTCCTGACAACGTTCTCCAGATAATCCGTCCGTGCCTTAGGAAGATTATATTGTTCATGCAGCTTTAATTCAATATCTGTCATATCCTTAAGCTTCTGCTTCGTCTCATCCGTTGCGATCGCTCGCGCAACCGGAACGAACTCTCCGCTGATCTTATGCCCCATCTCCGCAATATACGGAGAATCCGGCACCAGATCGCACTCCATCGCTCTTGCCAGCATTGCCATATTATGATCGAATACCGGCGCGAACCGAAGCACTTCGTAGGTCTCATTATTCACAATGAATCCAAAATTACCAAAATGCCGATCCGGGTTGAAGATGACCGCATCCAGAACGATCATGTTACGGAAATCATCCGCAAAGCCGTACGGTTCCAAGAACTCCAACACATCATTAATCCTATACCTTTTGTTGTCATCCAAATACTTATAGATGGGAACAAAGCCCGCATTCTCATTTGTGAACATCCGGCATCTGGACACCAGACTGCCCTTGAACTTAACCAGATCATACTCCACATAATCCCGGCAAAGTACTTGAGCAAACTGTGTGGAATAGTATTCCGAATAGGCTTCCAGACCGGCATTTGCAAAGCCCGAGCTGCTTTTCTTATAGAGGAATATTCCATCCGACTCCCGCATCCAGCACTTCTCAAAGGAGCCTTCTGATGTGAATTCCGGTGAAGTCGTCGATAATTTCAGTCCCTGCAGCCCTTGTTCAAAGGCTGTCCTTGATACAACATCCGTGAATTCATTCGCATATAGATTCACCCGTTCCCAAGTCAGATTGGACTCTACTCCTTTCACCCACAGGGAATCATTCAGGCTTAGCGCATGCGTCATCTCAATAAATCCGATCGGATTATCAATCTGCCATTCCTTCAGCCATTTACGAAGGTGCTCCTTATGCTTAGCATAGTTTCTGTTATTAATCCATGTGTAGATATCAGAAAACTTCGGTGGAAATGCGTCCTCATCCGCATATGTCTCCAGACTCTCGCAATTGTACTCCCCCGTCGTTTCATCGAAAAAGACTGTAAACTGCATTAATGTATGATTCTTATTCATCAAATAATATTCAGACAATGCATTTCCCTCCTTGTAACAATCGCAATATAACAAATCCCCGTATTCCCTATGCTATATCCGCAATAGCGTAGGCAGCCATTGATACTATTATATACTAATGTTTTCGAAAATGAAATGGTATATTAATTGCAAACCTTGTGATATAATTGTTTCAGCCAACATTACGAGGTACGAATCTATGTCCAACCTAAAGCCAACCATCTATATCCGCGTCGACGGTAACGAAATCATTGCCACAGGGCATGTTATGCGCTGTCTGTCCATTGCTGTCCAACTTAAAAAAATGGGATGCAGTGTGGTGTTCCTGACTGCCGACAATAAACCGGAAGAGCTAATTAAGTCTCGTGGATTCTCGATCGATGTTCTTCATACAGTATGGGATCAAATGGACGACGAGACGGAGATCCTATGCCGTTATCTGAATGAGCACAATGCCAGTGTCCTTATGATCGACAGCTATCAGGTAACCCATAATTATCTGGATGCGCTGTCCCGGGTCACGAAAGTGATCTACATTGATGATCTGAACCGCTTCCCGTATCCGGTTCACACTGTGATCAATTATAGCGTATGGGCAAGAGAAGAAGCCTACGCAAGGATCTATCCGAATCCGCTTCCACGATTCCTGATCGGAGGCAGCTATATTCCTCTCCGTGAGGAATTCGCTCATATCAAACGGACGATCAACCCAGATGTTAATACTATTCTGATTACCATGGGAGGTACTGACTCTTATAATGTCATTGGGAAATTACTGTATAAATTCTTTGATCAGACAATCCCTTCAGATAATGAGCACAACCAAACACTTCCATCCATGGAATATCATGTGATTGTTGGCATCTTCAATCAGAACAAAGAGGAATTATACGCTCTTGCCAAGCAATATCCGAATATTCATCTTCATGAAAATGTCAGCAATATGTCTGATTATATGCGGCAATGCGACATCGCCATATCCGCCGGCGGTTCCACACTCTATGAACTATGTGCCTGCGGGACACCGACCATCGTTATGGAAATTGCGGATAATCAGAATGGTGCCAAAACTTGGCAGGATCATGATTATATGCTGTATGCGGGGAATATCGCAAAAGAAGAAGAGACATGTCTTGCAGCATGTCTCTCCCATCTGAATGCGTATATCAATAATTATCAATTGCGCAGATCCTTCTCAGAACGTATGCAAAGCCTGGTTGACGGAAAAGGAGCCGGGCGGATTGCAGAATATTTATTGTCCATATAACGATTCCAGATATGTCAACTTCACTTTCATCCATTGTTCCAAAGTAAGATCTTCGTCGATCTCTAACAGATCGATCAGATCCTTTCTTCGTCCAAGGCAGGCTCTCACATTGCTATTCTCCCTGTAATGCGGAAATTGCTCTACAACTGTTCTTCGCATATCATTCATCAAGTCCACCGGTATCATATCCAGCTTAGTAAAAATGGCATACATCGTTGCAAGGTAGTACTTGTTCACAAATCGCCACTCCAACTCACGATAGCATAGATCAAACAGTCCCCGTTTCCTATATTCTTCTAATATCATGGTTTCGATCACAAGACGATCCAGCTGTCGCAGAGAATTACGCGAAGACACAGTAGAATGAGGATTCGTATAATAATGATACACAATCTTATCCATCAAATACAGATTCTTCGTATACAGATTCAAAACGGCACTCCAATAATTATCTTCAAATGCCAGACCTTCCGGAAAAAAAATCTGATGATCCATAATTAAACTTCGCCGATATATTGCAGTTGTAGTACATCCGTACTCACCGACTGTCCCCATATTATCAACCTGATGTTGATAATAATCTTCCGTCAAATGTTCAAAATGATATACATAATGATTACAGAAAGAAGAATCTGCATCCGGAAGAACCGGCACATGATACTCAGCATCTCTTTGAAATTTCCCCTGTACGATGTCATATTTTTCTTCTGATGCAATCCGGTACAAAGTCTCATACATATCCAGCTCCATCCAGTCATCCACTCCGGAAAATGCAAGATATTCACCAGATGAATGCTGCATACCGATATTCATGGCACCACCCTGTCTCAGATTCTCATCGTAAGTAATTACCAAAACGGAATCCGGATATTTTTGTTCCCATTCACACAGCTTATCAAGTGTATGATCCGTTGAAGCATCATTAACCAGAACAATCTCCAAATTCTCAATTCCAATAGTCTGCCGGATGATCGAATCCATGCAACGGTCTATATAATTTTCAGCATTATAACAGGGGACGATCACACTTACCTTTTTCATCTCTATCCTCTTATTCTATTGTTATTCCTCAATGGAACTTAAGAAATTCAGAAGCTCTTCCACATATGCTTTACGGATTTCCTCAATCTGTTCCATAGATAAGGTATGCCACTGACCTAATAATCCGATCAATATCTCTTCAAAGGGGCTGTATTTACGATCCGGATTTCCATAGTATCTTTCCTTGCAATCCGGAAAATAATTAAAAACCTGTTCTTCCATCCATGTAAAAATATCCGGAAGCTGATCTAATTTAATAAAGAACAAATCTATAGAATTAATATAAAATCTTTCGAGAAACTCAATACATAATCGATTATAAAAATAGTCAAATACTCCTCTTTGTTTATATTCATCCAATATTCCTATCTCAATCGGCAGACGATCCAAATGATGCAAAGTATTTCTGCTTCTTACCGTTGAATTATTATTCACAAAATAATGATATAATATCTTATCCACCACACATAAATTTGAAACATACAGATGCAATACAGCAGTCCAATAATTGTCTTCATATACAAGCTTTTCCGGAAACCATATTTCATTATTAATAATAATATCTTTTTTATAAATTGCTGACCAGATACCCCCGTTTTCGCCTTGTTCACCATAACTGCTCACGTTAAAATCATAGATATCGTCCGTCACCAAACCAAAATTATATCGAATACAATTATATTCTTTTGAAATTACATCCGATGGCAGCAATTCCATATGATCAGATTCTATATATTTGCACTGAACCATATCATAATTACCAACCACCGCCTCATGATATAAAATATCAAACATATCAGGTTCAATCCAATCATCCGAATCAACAAATCCAATATAATCAGCAGTTGCATACCTAATACCTTGATTTCTTGCGCCGCCCTGTCTCAAATTCTCGGAATAGGTTATCACGAGTATATTATCCGGATATTTCTGTTCCCATTCGCAGAGTTTATCAAGTGTATGGTCTGTAGAAGCGTCATTCACTACAATTACTTCAAGATTCTCGATGCCTATTGTCTGATTCTCGATTGAATGCAGACATCGATCAATGTATGGTTCAACATTATAACAAGGAATAATTACACTAATTTTTTTCATCGAATATGATCCTTCACCTTAGTAAACAACGATTCTATGCGAAATACGCTTAATGCTCAAGCAACTGATATTTTATCTCAGCCAGTTTCCAATCCGTTTCATTATCAATATCCTGAACCTCCAGTTCACTCAGGATTAACGGCTTAATCCCTTCTCTGATAATCCCTTTATTCTCCAGATATTCTTTCGTCCGCCAACAATAAAACTGTCCGGCATCATGATACATCGGTTCTAAATCTTGAGATCTTGCAGTAAAATTCTCCGGATGCGGCATAATTAACAGATCTCCATCCTGAACAAATCCACGCTGTGGGGGAAATGAAAAACGAACCACCGGCTTAACCTCTATAACATCCTTGCCGCTTTTTTCCAGTTCTTCTATGCCTTCCCGAATACGGGTGGCCGTAACAAAGGGTGCCGTAGGATAGATGCAAACCGTAGTATCAAATACTTTTCCATATAATGTCTGATAGCGTTCCAATACCTCTAAAATAACATCAGCAGTAATTGCATAATCATCCGATGTCTTTTCGCTTCGCATAAAGGGAACCTTGGCCCCATATTTCTTCGCGATTTCCGCAATCTCTTCACTGTCGGTCGATACCATTATTTCATCAAACAAATCAGACCGGACTGCCGCCTCAATAGAATAAGCTATGATCGGCTTTCCGCAGAATTCCTTAATATTCTTTTTCGGAATACGTTTACTGCCACCTCTTGCTGTAATTATTGCGATTCTTGAATTTGCCATATTATCCCCTTTTATTACTGCAAATCATGCATTTAGTTTTTTAGTGTATTTAATCCATTTTTTTTGTTCTTCCCTTGTATAGCCAAGAGAATCGAATACATGACAAGAGACCAAATTCTCTTTCTTCACATATGCGACACAATACTCTCCGTCTTTTCTGCATTCAGTATCATCCCTAAGCATTTCTTCTAACATAGACAACATATGTTTCCCCAAATGCTTTCCACGATGTTCTTTCGCAATGCTATATGAAATAACCATTTCATCATACCAAAATGCTATTCGTACCTGACCCACAGGAATATCGCACTCCATCATGATAAAAATAGCCATATCCTCTCTTGTCATTGCTTTCTGATACCATAAAACGTGCTCCTCATACTTAATAACGGACGACTGAAAAGAATTCCTTCTCACCTCTTCATCATTACGCCATCGAAATAAAATATCCATATCAGATTCATGCGCTCTACGCAGAACATAGTTCGGCTGTTGATCATGTGACATCCGTCTACTCCTTATCTGTTAACATTTTTTATAATGCCTTTAGTGCTTCCCTCAATTCTTCCACACCCAGCCACTGGGTATTATTATCCGATGTATAACTAAAACCCTCCCTTACTTTAACGCCGCCGGGAAGTATATCCTGTGTATTCGCCCATGTATAATGTGGGTAGATAATAAAATGTTTATCATACTCATAGGTTGTCCACGAGTCATCCTTGGTCACCATGATCTCATGAAGTTTCTCACCTTCACGTATTCCGAATTCGTTGATCACACATCCCGGCAGCATTGCTTCTGCCAAGTCTCCGATATGAAATGATGGGATCTTGGAAATATATGTCTCACCACCCTTAGACTCCTCTAATGCCTTGAATACCAATTCCACTCCCTGTTCCAAGGTAATCCAGAATCGGGTCATTCGCATATCAGTGACTCCAAGTGTCGTTCCGCCATTATCAATAATCTTCTTCCAAATCGGAATTACCGATCCTCGACTTCCGGCAACATTTCCGTATCGAACAACAGAGAATACCGTTCGGTAATTCTCTCCGCGATAAGCATTCGCTGCTATAAACAGCTTATCGGATACCAGCTTTGTCCCACCGTACAGATTAATTGGATTCACCGCCTTATCCGTAGATAACGCAACCACTTTTTTGACACCACAATCCAATGCAGCGTCAATTACATTCTGAGCGCCATGAATATTCGTCTTGATCGCTTCAAAAGGATTATATTCACACGTTGGTACTTGCTTCATTGCGGCTGCGTGAATCACGTAATCTACCCCTGCAAACGCACGATGAAGCCGCTCACTATCCCGTACATCTCCGATAAAGAAACGTACCCTGCTCATATCTACCTGATCCTTAAAATCTGTCTGGATCACACTCTGTTTATATTCGTCACGTGAATAGATAATCACCTTTTTAGGATTATATCTTTCAAATACCATCTTTAAAAACTTCTTACCAAAAGAACCCGTTCCACCGGTTACAAGAATTGTCTGATCATTTAACATAATCTTCTCCCTTTCGTATTATAATTATAATATATTGGCAATTAGCACTCCAATACTAACCTGTTCAAAAACTCTTTATATATTATATAATCATATATTGTGAATTGCAAGAAATACGGAATTCACATATACTTTTTATCATGGCTGCTCCCTACAATTTACGGGAGACGAAGGACTCGTTTTACAAGCTGCCTTCCACGGCACTGCCATGTATGATTCTGCAAGGAGAATTGATAATTCTCCTCAATCCGGTTATACAAAGAATCATATTCTTCAAGCGTAGACTGTATATGATGATTCATCTGATCCAAGTCCCGCAGATCAATATATCGTACCCGATCATCCAATTGCTCCTTTTGGTACGATGACCATGGTGTATATACAATTCCTTTATGTAACATCGATGTATATATTCGGTCATGAATACCTTCTTCAACCACGGGAGGCAGCGGATTCATGATGATCTTAGAATATCTCATCATCTGCAGTACATCCAGCATATCCTTTGGGCCATATGAGACCAACCCCTTTTTATATCTGTTTTTTATGTTTTCCGGTATACTGCCAACCATATGTACCGTATGCCCGCCTGCAATCAATGCATCCAAAATATCCAATCTGGCCGACATTCGGATATAGGAATCAACATAGCGCATGGAGCGGGACAATTCCTTGATCAGTTCCCCGGTTAAAGGTTCTCCGGTTTGCTCCCATACCTTCATAAAAAGAGGTCTGACCGCCATATTCGGATGTTGTTTCCATGCTTGTATCGTGCTTTCAATCAACCATTGTTCAATCGGCATCATATCTTCCAATTGATAAGCAATCGTCTGAGGATCATCAACACCTGCGGGAAACAGGATATCAATATCCTTATCTTCAAGACGAACCTCGCCTTCCGGAAGGAACCCTCCTATAAGCATATGCTCCGGTTCAATAATATCCGGAAACATTAGTTTTGACATCCGGCAATTCATCGCGTCTGCAAAAAATAAATGAAAATTCGGATTAAGAGCATTAGAAACTCGATTTATGTGATACAGAACATCATCTAATATCCAACTCACATAGATATTGGGCTGCAGGTTCATGACCATCTCACCCTGATAAAATGATTCATACATAATACCTTGAAAATCAAATATAAAAGCATACGGCTGGCTGATCACTTCCCATGCGTTCCCTACTTCATCCTCCGATGCAAGATCAAGAAATCTTACAGAATATCCTACCTCCACAAATCCCTTTGCAATTTCATCTGCCATATATCTGACAACATTATTGTTAGACTGCATTTTCAATACTAAAATCTCATTATTCAATCGTATCACCTTCTATTCATTCAGAACTCATATTGACATTCTATTTTTTTTAGCAATGTTTCCCATATGGTCAGTATTTCTGAGATGTTTTTATCCGCCTCCGATAAATATTGACTCATAACTTTCATCTTCTGTAAGTCATGGTCTCCTGAAATCCGGGGCAAATCCTGCATCTCATGTTGAAATTCCAGTTCCGCCTTAAACATACGCTTGTACAATAATATAGATGCCTCTCCCTCCATAATCTCGTCCATAATATCCTTCGCCTTCGCATTGAATCCTGCCGCATCTTTTTCTGTCAAATTGTTATGTCTATAAAGTATAATTGTCCTCTGACTATAGTCCAGTACCGATCGTACCCGACCGGAAAAGCTCTCAAGATAATCCCTCTGTTTTTTAAGACTTTCATACAGTTTCTTTTTTTTCTCCCTCGTATCCCATATATATGGCATCTTATTATAATTCTGTTTGAAATCAAATGAATGATGACAATATGCAGTAATTGCCTCGGATAATGGCATCTGGCAGGCTCCTCTGATTCTTGCTCCCCCCTCTGTCGCATTGATCACGCGACAATATTCCATCTGCGGAATTTCGGCTTCATACCAGTCCAAATACAATTTGAAATCAGACAATGTAATTACATTATCGCCATAATAACCTTCGACCGATAATTTCTTCCACTTTGTAGTTTCATTTTGCTGTCCGTCTACGTGAATCTTATAACCTTGCAACGCCAAATCCTGTCCAATAAGAATAATTGTACGAAAGCCCAGATCTCTCGCCAAACTGAAACAATTCGTTGCAACAGAACCGCCTCCATAATAGTATGGCATATCAACCCCGGCCTCTTCAAATAATCCCTGATGATATGCATTTCCCGCCGAATAGCATAATACCTTCGGATTTGAAAGTGCCTCAATAACCGAATGATCCGATTCCGGTGTTATTGCAATCGGAATATCGGCCAAGCGTTCATCCGATAAAGGAGATCCCCCCTTCTCCGGATCTACCGTACATACCATATCCGGCAGAATATCATGTCTGAGTAGTGTCTTTGCAGCGGAATCCACACAGAATATCATAGCTTTTCCCTGTGCCTTTTTTAATTCTGTCACATTCTTTTCCAAAGATGGTCCGGCAGCGACAATAATACAGACATCCTGATCTGTTACATATTCTGATAAATCAAACAAATTCTTGCCGTCAATCAGCCATTGAAAAGATAAAATCTCATTATCTGACCCCTGTTTTGCATAATAAATCAACGTATTCTGATCAACATTTCTATAATGATATACCTGATAATATCTTGAATATACTGACATTTCCTGTTCATAGAATAATTCCCGATACTTTGGAAGACACACATATTGATAATATTCCCAGTTTAGATAATCCATAGCGTTATCGAGATAAGGATAGAATTCCGAATCATTCACTCCTGCTGCAAATAATCGGAATCGTTTATCTTCTATAACAGTTGTCAAATCATAGGTCTCTAAAGCTTTTCGGAGAATCATCAAAGAAGGCTCATATACAATACAATCGTCAAACCGTTGATTATCTGCAAGAATTTGTCTAACCACTTCTCCCGAACCAAATCCAAACATAACTATATGAATTGGCTCTACTGCTTCTTGAAACTGCAGCAAAAAACGTTCAACTGCATGTTCCGGACAATAAAGACTAGAGAGTGATATTATATTCTCTCCTGCCATTACCGCAAGAAACTGTTCACCATTCGCCGCATCCCCGACCAATATGGTTCCGTCATCTTCACTGCTGAGCAGTGCCTGATAAAGAGCTTCATCTACACGTTTCAAAGCACTCAGATTATCTTCATAAAGTGACATATTGCTTTCCTTTCATGCACTCATACTCAATTACTGGGATCCTTATCATCTCTTCCGGAGCCCGACTGCCTATTCATTAACCATTCGACCAGAATCAGATCCTTCTCTTCATCAATATCAATTGAATGATCCGGCTGCATAACATAAGCAAGCGTATTGTCATTGAAGCTTGTATCTTCCGACAAATCTTCAATCCTATTAATATAGATACTTCCATTCACCCGGTAATAATCCGGCATATCCTGCCGCCTGACTGTACTGCTGCCCGCAAGAAGATTCCGGACTGTCCCGTCACCATTAATCGTACGGATCAGTATTGGATGATCCTCTACCGGTGATACCGATACCAGTGCCTTCTCTCCTTTTTCTTCAAAGAGCTCCAATGCCGCGTCAAGATCTTCGGCAGTTCTGAGCGGAGAAGTCGGCTGTAACAATATAAGAATATCATACTCCATTCCGGCATTGTTTTCTTGCCGCAGCCATCTAACAGCATGAAGAACTGCATCTATCGTCCTCGCAGTATCTGAAGCAAGCCCTGCCGGACGCAGGAACGGAACATACGCGCCATATTCCCTAGCCACATCCGCAATCTCTTCACTGTCTGTCGTCACAAGAACGGTATCTACATATCGACTGCCCCCTGCCGCTTCAATGGTGTATGCTATCAACGGCTTGCCATTCAATGTTCGAATATTCTTATTTTTAATCCCCTTGCTTCCGCCGCGTGCCGGGATCAGAGCCAAGATCCGCTTTCCTTGTATCATAATGATTATTCAACCTCTCATTGCATAATCCCTGTGGTAATCCTATTATACGATATACTCTCGGTAATTCTCACTCTTTGGCGGGAGATCATTCGTATCCAGCCTCGGCAGAAGCATCGGATCATCCACGCCGATCCTTGCCATCCGTGCCTCCACTGTAATTCCCACTTTACATCCGATACTCCTTACATAATTCACAACCGCCTCATTATATCCGCCATACGGATAATTCATCACAAGATACTCTGGATCCATCACATCCGCAAAATAATCTTTGGAATGAGATATGTCCTGCATCATGTGTTCTTCCGTAACCTTATTGAGCCATATATGATCCGATCCATGAAGCCCGAAGAACATACCTTCCTTTTTCATCTCTCGTATCTCATCCATATTGATATACAATTCTTTTGCGAACGCTTCTTCCGAAAGATTCATAATATCTAGGAATAATCGATCAACAATCTCATGCCGTAATTTCTCCGGCAGATATGTCTGTAATAATCGTTTTAAAAATATCACTTCTGCAGGATCCCAGCGATTCGCCCGAGCCAGCTTCGCATATAATTCTTCATTTGGCTCTAATACATAATCATTCTCCCGATAACCATCCTGTCTGTAATCATCCAGCATTCCGTATAACTTAGACATCAGGCTATTAATATCCGCACCTGCGAGAATATAATGAATCTTATTCGTATCCAGAACTCTGTGATGCTCCACTACCGCAGACGGAACATAAAAAGATCCCTGCATTCCGCATTGTCTCAGTAATGGAAAGACATATTCATAATGGTCCCTGTATCCATCATCAAATGTAAGCAGCATTGCCTGATTCGGAAGAACCGCTTTGCCGCTGACCGCCTCGATCACTTTCTCCACCGTGACTACCTTGAAATTCTTTCCTACAAAGTTTAACTGCTCCTTGAACAGATCAAGCTCCAATCCTTTGATTCCGGGATATCTGCTATTCTTAATCGGTCGTACATAATGATACATAACTATCGTTAATTTCTGCATACACCTATACCCTCATTACAATCCATGGATACAATATAATAATTATATATTTTTATCGTAGATTCGTCTACCTTGAATATAGAAATAGACATATGTTCCATACGAATTCTCGTTCCATTTTTGTCAGATATAACTTACAAATTTATAAATTATATGTTGATTGTCAGTTATAAAAGTTTTATAATGATGCCATACTATAAACAAAGGCGGTGGTATTCATGATCAAGCGCGAAAGATATATGGAAAAAATCAGACCCTTCATAGGAAATGAACTGATCAAGGTTCTGACCGGACTGAGGCGTTCCGGAAAATCTGTAATGCTGGAACTAATAAAAACAGAGCTTTTGGAACAAGGCATTTCCGAGTCGCAGTTCGTCACGTTCAATTTTGAATCTCTTGCTAACGAAAAATTCTGTACCTCCTCCGCCTTATACAAAGAATTGACCTCTCGAATTGCACAGATTGCCGGAAAAGCATACCTTTTCTTTGATGAGATCCAGGAGGTTACTGATTGGGAAAAATGTATCAATTCAGCTCGTGTTGACTTTGACTGCGACATCTATATCACAGGCTCCAACGCAAAATTACTCTCTGGCGAGCTTGCAACTTATCTCGGCGGCAGATATGTCGAATTTGTCATATATCCGTTCTCTTTTGAAGAGTATCTGGATAGTCGACACCAATCTGATGATAATCTCAATACAACAGATGAATTCCGCAAATACCTTGCTTTCGGTGGAATGCCCTTTTTGACGAATCTGTCCGATAACAAGCCAGCGGCACTCCAATATCTTAAGGATGTGTACAGCTCCGTCATCCTCAAAGATGTAATCAGAAGAAACAGCATTCGTGATGTAGATCTTCTTGAACGAATCATCGCGTATATGATAGCAGGCATTGGACATTCTTTCAGCGCAAGAAGCATATCAAAATATTTTAAAAGTGAGAACCGAAAAGTCGCTCCTGAAACAATCTTGAATTACATTAAGGCCTGCTGCGACGCATATCTTCTTTACAAAATCAATCGCGAGGATCTGACCGGCAAAAAGGTTCTCTCCATCAACGAGAAATACTACATTGTCGATCACGGTCTAAGAGAAGCCGTTTATGGCAGCAATGCCCGGGATATGGATCAGCTTCTCGAGAATATCGTTTGTATGGAACTTCTGCGTCGCGGCTATGATGTCACAGTCGGAAAGACCGGAGAAAAAGAAATCGACTTCATCGCCAAGAAGGACAACCATAGGCTCTATATTCAGGTTGCTTATCTGCTTGCCTCCAAGGAAACAATCGAGCGCGAATTCGGAGTCTATAACAGCATTCGTGACAACTATCCCAAGTATGTTGTTTCTTTGGATAACTTCAATATGAGCCGTAATGGTATCCAACATCTGAATATCTGCGATTTTCTCCTGCAAAATGAATGGAGCTGATCTGTCTAAAGCCCCTACCCTTACGTGATTTGTCTGATTCTTACTATACGATCTCTAGTGTCTCGATCAGGCTCTCCATGCCGTGTCCCGGAAAGACTATCGTTCCCTCCGGAAACGCTTCCAGTATCGGTTTGGTAATATTCTTGTATGCCGCTTTATCGCCGCTTGGAAGACGTGTGATCACCTTCGCTCCTTGTACCAGACTATCTCCGGAGAACAGATATGTCTTCTGATCCGACTTCACAACGATACAGATGCTCCCCGGTGAATGCCCCGGGGTCTCAATGAGTTCAAACTGAATCCCCTGCCAGACAAGCTCATATCTGCCCGTAAATCCGACATCCACCTCACAGCTGTACTGACCGCCGAACAATTCCTGCGCCTGCTGAACTTCATCATCCGAGCGTCCTATAAAGATTGCCATAAAATATGCGGAAAGATTCTTATCCGGTATCGGAACCATCTGTTTACAGGTATCACTGCCATACACCGTGCAATCGGTGATCAGCTCCCGAACCGCATTCACACCGGATATGTGGTCATAATGTTCATGTGTCAAGATCATTGTTACTCTTTGAATCCCCTGATCTTCCAACATGCGGAAAGCTTCCTCCGATACATGCGGATCAATGATCAGAGCTTCATTCCCACTAAGGATCATATACATATTCGAATGAATGACCGGCATGTCATATTGGTAAACGATCCTATCATCCAGCTTATATTGACATATCATCTGATCTCTACCTTCTCAATCCTACAGGTGTGTTGCTTCGTGTCCGCATCATAATTCACACCCACTAACAAAATATCCCCACCATAACCTTCCAATACAGACGGATACTTCTTTTCTTTGATCTGCGCGATTGCGCCGTCCTCTGTCTGGTTCCATTTCAGTTCGATCACGAAAACCGGATAGGCAGAATCCTTTTGGGGATAATAGACAAGATCTGCATATCCTTTTCCGGACGGTAATTCCTCAAACTTCAAAAAATGATCCCAATAACTGAAATATGCTAATTTGATCACACTTCTTAGTGCCTGCTCATTATTATAGAATAACGATGTCGTCTCGTCATCATGAACCTTCTCGATTTGAGCAGCTACAGCCTGCTCATTCATATGAATGGTATTCTCGATCAGCTGATCGCTATCCTGTACACGCTGTATCGTTTCCGAATGCTCCACTTCCCGAATCGTACGCGCAAATTCAACCCGAATCTCTTCATTCGGAATCCGAACCGTTGAGCTTGCCTCATCGTATGCCAGATACCCAAAATGAATAAGCAGTGTAAGAACATCATCCTTACTTCGGAAGGATACCAGATCATTATCAAAACCATCCGGATCGATCTTAATCCGAATTCCACCGATCAATTCCGCAACTGCCTTTGCCAATCCCTGATAATCCATACTTACATACTTAAGCAGTGATTCTGATGCCGAAGTCTTGCACCAATATGATCTGTAATTCTTAGTACGCATCACTTCCATGATGGCAAATGGATTATAGATGGATCCCACCTGCGGGAAATAATAACCGTCATACCACCGCTTCGTCTCTTCAAAATCCATCTGATTCTTCTCGCAAAGATCCCGAACCTCTTCTTCGGTAAATCCGACAAATTCCTGATATTCGTCCGGATACAGCATGGTATACTCCGTAAAATCAGACAGGGCGGACTGTGAGCCATCCTTCTTGATCGGCAGGATTCCTGTCATATAGACACCATCAAAGATCCGGTCGGTCGTACCGCTCCCCTTAAATAGCATTCGAAGGAAATCCAGATATTTTTTCTGGACAGAAAAGTCCGTCCTGCTATCACGTATCAAGGCATCCCATTCATCAATGATCGCGATGAATTTGTTGCCCGTATACAGAGTTGTATTCAATAACGTCTCATCAAAGGAATGCCCCGCCTTAACATCCGGATAACTCTCCATCAACTCAGCTGTAACAGTTTTCTGAATAAACGGGACGATATCTGCCCCGGAAGCCTTCCCCATAATATTAGTCATATCCAGATATATCACATCATAATGATTCAAATGCTCCAAATATGTCGCAGAATATCTCTCATCCGTTGCAATCTTCAGATCATCAAATAACACATGAGAATCACAGGTCTTATCATAATAGGCGCATAACATCTTTGCCGCATATGATTTTCCAAATCTGCGAGGTCTGCTGATAAAGATCATCTTTCTCTTTGTCCCGATCGTCTTATTCATTACCCCCAGCATTCCTGTCTTATCGATATATGTTCCCTTACATATCGCAGAAAAGCCTTCATTCCCCGGGTTCAGATATACTCCCATGTTCAAATCTCCCATAAGTATACAAAATGGTGTCAACCAATGTTGACACCATTATATACTACACATAAGAATATTGCAAAAAGGAATAATACCTCGATATAGATTCTCATTGGAATAACTTTTCTGCATATACCATAAAAGAATTCGTCATCGGGATTTAATTATACTACCATAATTTTTATGTCTTTTCATATATCTTAACTTCCTAAAATAGTTCCACACAAATCTATTTTCGAGCTTTCTTCCACGTCCTTTCTACGCACTTTTACTAGTTGTTCAAAAGGTCTCACTCTTTCTTAAAAACACATATATTTTGAGCCGCATATTTTGCTGGCAATGTTGCAATTATTTCTCGTTCAAATCTATGTAACACATCTGCCATTACTTTATCTTTACATGCTGCGTGTTCTGCATGACCTAACGCAAACATTTCTTCTCTCGTAAGATAATCCTTCCAAATTGCATTCTGATACAAGAAATCTACAGGTATCATCTTTTCTAACCTTACTCCTCCGACTTCTTCACATGCATGGACTAATTCCGTCTCTGTTATTGTTGAATACCACTTTCCAACTCCACCTGCTATATAACTCGCCGCCAGAATTCTATCCTCAGATATTCTTTTCAAATGTTCAGCATTATACATATTATAAACTATATATCCACCTCTTTTTAATACTCTAACATGTTCCTCAAAAAATTTTTCCCAATCCATAAAATGAATCATTGCATCACACGATACTACCACATCAAAACTATCATCTGAAAAAGGAAGTTTCTCATCTTGGACTATCACTGTTTCAATTTCCGATGCCTTCTGTAACAGTACATCAAGCATGGATTCACTAGTATCAACTGCAGTTACTTTAGCACCTTTATCATAGCATGCAATTGATAACCTACCAGTACCTGCTCCAATATCCAAGACCTTATCTCCCTGTCTGACATAATCCAGATAGTAGTATTTTGTTACCACATCAAAGAAATATTTTTCAACTTTTGTTTCATATATTGTACCTGACGCTGCATCTTTCCACCCATTATACTTAGACTCATCTTTAATATGCACATCTTTGGTGAGTAAACCAGCAATTTTATTAGGATCAAGGTTTATTTCCACTTCAAAAAAAGGACATGTATCATTATCATCATATAAAGAAATAATCTTCTTTTCTTTTATATCCACCATTTCTGAAATAAAAGCAATTATCTCTTTTCTTTTATAGAAACTAGAAACAATCACAACATCTGCCCAGTCCAAAATCTCACGCGATGTTTTCTCGATTTCTATTTCATTAATACTACCGACAACATAGCTATCACATATTCTATATCTAAAATCTGGAAGACAGCAATACGCAAATAAGCATTGTGTATGTATCCCCCCACCAAAGAATAATACTCTGTTCCTAATATCGATACTATCTAATTTTTTTTGAACCATAACAGCCTTTTTAACTAAAGGAATATTATCATTATTAATTCGTATTATTTTATTCATTTTCCTTATCCCTTCTATACCAATTTTTCATATGCACCAGCTCAAATTAATTGTATAAATACTGAAAACAATTATTCATTCAAAAAAATATGAGTTTCAGTAAAACACTTTAATTGTATATTATGTCCACCAATTTCATATTCATGCCAACAGAATTAAAAATAAGCGGAAGTACTTTAAATCCTAAATTATTTTTTTTATGGCATTATTCATCCTACAAACAGGATTTTCTTGGTAGATTTTTGTATCCAAATGAAAAGGGGGATCATTTTCAATCATTTTTTTTAACTCTTCAACATTTTCAAAACATCTACCAAATTTGAATATTAATTTTGACTCAGCATATTCGTCTTCCTTTAATCCCCCCTACAATACACATAAACTCTTCGATTAAGCTCCAAAGCCTCAATTAATGCTGTACTCTCAATCCCTACAACACAATATGACCTTTGTATATAGTAATTGATATCATGATTCATATTAATTCCTTGTACAAATACTTTAGAAAAATTAAGCTTAGGATACTTTTTATTCCAAATATACCGTTCTTCGGGATGTAATCTAAAAGAAACACAATATTTTGTTTCATCAAGACTCTCAGAAAGAGATATTGCCAACTCCATCAAACCACTCGTAGAAATTGCGTTAGAAATAATTAAGATTTCTTTCATATTATTGGGTAATTCATTTTTATTACCCATATGATTTAGCTCATGAATGCGTTTTTCATGAAAGGCATTTCCAATAGGCATTATGTTTTCTCTAGGGATTGGAAGATAATGATAATATAATAAATCTAAAGAACTCAGCCCCCAAAAATAGTCAGGAAAAGTTGCGATTTTTTTCTTGTAAGCAAAACACCGTTGTGTATTATGCGGAATATCCATCATGCCATGTTCGTATTCAATCGATTTCACACCACACATTTTCGCAGCTTCTACTAAATAATTAACAGATAATTGCATTCTCATAGTTATAATCAAAACTTTGGGGCGAACAATTTTTAAGATGGCATAATATAGCTTAATATATCTTTCATAATTTTGAACTATTGAATGTATCGCTTGACTGATTTCTTTTTTTTCAGAATCATCTAATTCAATCGAAAAATCTTTTTCCAATTTCTGACAAAAGCGATAAGTTTCTCTAGTAATATCGCTATCTTCATGTATTTTTACAGCTAGATGATTAGGGTCAAACAAAATCATGTTATCATGGGGTGGCACAACAATACAAGCGTTCCCAATAGGTTCTAGAACAAAAAAACTATAATTTAGTTCTGGCAAAAAATCGTCTAAATATGGAGAATGCCATTTCCCATCTATTTTTTGTCTTCTTCCCGAATTAAAAAAAAGAACATCCGCTTTTTTTAAAGATGACCAGTCAAAATATTTATAAATATCCCATTTAGAAGCATTCTCATTGGACTTTAAATAATGATAATTAATGTAATATGGAATCTTTTCAATTTTCTTAAAAACTATTCTGCCAATTATATCACGTAAATATGGCCAAATATTAACCTTTGCAATTTTCCATCCAAATAGATGATTATCATCCTCCCATTCTGCAAAACGTTTCACAAATTCAAATCCTTTATCCATAAATCCTCTCCAAAGCTATTACAAATAATATGCTTTCATAAACTATTATCAATAAGTTCTTCCAAAGAAATAACATTGTATTTATTCGGCAATATTTTTTTTATTGAATCATAATCAAAAAAGGCCGTCACGATAATTGCGTCCACTTTTTCCAGATCATCATTTGGCAAATATATCGGAACCCCAATATCATTCATTGAGATATTTGCATCTATTCCATATACTATATCTATCTTTTCTTCACCCATTAAATTATTATATCGAATATCTTCCACTAATCTATTTCCAACTCTACCCATTCCATAAATCGCGATCGAGCGAATTCCTCGTCTTGACAACCGATAATTAAGAGAGATACCAGCATTCTTTAATTCCATCCAATTATTAAACACATCATACCATTGAAAATACTTTTCATATTCTTTTTGGAGAAAATCGACCCTTTCTTTTATATATATATAATCAATTTTTTTAGAACAAAACTTGCCCAATACAACACCAATTATAAAAGAAAAAATCATTTTTAGACTCGTCTTCATCATGTACCTCTATATTTTTTCATTATATCTATAAATCTAAACAGTATATCCCCAAGACAGTCTCTGGACAGATTGTCACAAAAACACTCCCCCATGAGAGGCCTACTCCAAATCCGCTCATAAACAAACTAAGCTTGTCTTTTTTCTGCAGCAACTCCCGATTATGGCACAAAGTCAGTGGGATGGAAGATCCTATTGTATTACCGTATTCTTCAATCGAATACAATAGCTTTTCTTTTGGAACATCGCAGATCTCCGCAAGATTATCGATGATCATCTTTTGACCTTGATGAAAGACATAATAATCAATATCTGATTCGGATATTCCAAATAATTCTCTTGCCTTGATAATACTTTGGGATACTTCATATAATGTAAATGCAAATACCGCATTACCATTCATAATAGTTGACTGTCCATATTGCTTATGAATGACATCATACCGTGTTCCATCAGACTCCTGCATATAATACAGCTCATGTGCTTCTTCCACTTCCACAGCGATTGCACATCCGGCATCGCCAAATAGTATTTGATCTTCAATTTTTCTCTCTTCTCCATATCTTCCGTCAGCTATAAGAAGCAATCCTTTTCCCCCGGAATTGTGAAGAATTCCTGCAATGATCTGCATTCCGGCAACAAATCCCGAACATCCCAGATTAACATCAAACACAATACAATTCTTGCCGATTCCTAACTTTTTTTGTATCAAAAATGCAGTTGCCGGCTTTTCCATATCCGGCACCTGAGTAACATAGATCAGTGCTTGAATATCATCCCTTCTCCACATAACATATTCCAGTACCTTATCAGCTGCACATATAGCCAAATCCGATGCGTTCTGATGCTCAGACAATTTACGGCGTCGTTCCACGCCAGTCATACGAATATGTTTTGAAAGTCTTTTTTTACCTAATTCTTTCTCATATCCTTCATTATTGACAATCTGCTCCGGTACAGCAGCAGCGATTGCCTTAATAGCGATATTATTATATCTTCCCTGCATGACCATTCTCCCATAAGCATTCTCTTAACCGATTTCTGTCCAACTTACCCATATAGTTTCTGGGAAGAACATCAACCTTAACTATTCTGCCCGGACGTTTATACTTTTCTATATGTTCTTTAATAAATAAAGAAAGTGCTTTTCCCTGATTATCCCCGGCATTTTTATATACTACATATAATACCGGAATATCCCCTAATACCTGTCTTTCATCTTTTTCCGCAAGACAGGCACATTCCTGTACCAGACCTGACCCTAGTACAACCTCTTCTATTTCTTGAGGAGATACTTTTTCTCCTCCTATATTCATAATATCTTGTTCACGTCCCAGAACATATATATATCCCGCTTCATCCATATATCCAAGATCGCCCATAAGTAATTCCGAACCGACTATGACTTGACTACTGATATCCGGTCTTTGATAATATCCCGCCATGACCATGTCTCCCGATATCACAAGTCTGCCGACCTGATGGATTGCCAGAGTCTTTTCCGGACAATCGGGATCTGCTATTCGAACCTTAACACCTTCAACCGGTTTGCCAACTGCCTCACAACGATCCATATTTTCAGACACATTCATATAGATTGATCTTGCTGCTTCCGTTGCACCATATGAGTTATAGACTGTAACTTTCGGGAGTATCTCATTCAATAACTTTCGGTAATGCGCATTCAAAGGAGCAGTACAGAATTCAAGCTTATTAAGTATCCCTAATAATGCCGGAAGATTATCCGCGGTCTGCCGGATCAACAACGGTATTGCCGCCGGGATAAGATATGCCCGTGTACATCTATTCTGATGAATATTCTTATGAGTCTTTTTCAGAGAGGCAAATCCATCTTGAAGAACAAGCGTAGCACCTATATAGAAAATTGCCCGCATAGTAGTGAGCCCATAAGCATGATGAAGCGGAACAGGAAGCAAACACACCTCTTCTTTCTGAACATTACCGCCATGAATGACATTTTTAGCCCCGGCGATCATATTAGCATGGGTCAACATAACACCTTTGGCTTGTCCGGTCGTTCCAGTTGTATATATGATATCTGCAACACTCTTAGATTCAGGCAATTGAATATCATCATGTTCAGCAGTTTCCTCATAATCAGAAGTACCTATTGATTCATTTAACATAATACATGACGGCTGAACATCTTCTATCACATCCGATATCGTTTGAATAGTTGCCGCTTTATCCACCGGAACCGCAATTGCTCCTATCAGATGAATTGCAAAATAGAAAGCCAAATAATCAATATTAGGGACTGCCGCGAGAATTACTCTATCTCCAATGACAACTCCCTTATCTTCCAATTCCTCTTTTTTTATGATAATCCGATCCACAAAAGATTTATAACTGATCTGATCATCTCCGATTACTACAGCTGTCTTATCCGGATGATTCTGACTATTTTTTATAATTGCTTCAATAATAGATTGTCTCATAATCTTTATGCCAGCTTATCTGCTACTATTCTTTTTATATCGCCAATAGTATCCATATTAATGACTTCATCATAGACAAATTTGATGCTGAATTCCTTTTCCAACTGAAGAATCAAAGACATAGTAATTAACGAATCCCAATCCGTTACATTTTCAGGGCTCATATCATCCGTAACTTCTTCCGTTGTATCCCATTCCATTAACTCCCTGAATATCATCTCAATTTTTTCTTTCATAACATTCCCTCATCAATAACTATTTTTTTTTACGCCCACCGGAAACAGGTATCAAAGCACCGGTAACAGAAGATGATTCTTCAGATATTAGATATCCTGCCAATGCTGCTATTTCCTGCGGCTTTATAATTCCTAACGGTTGTTTTTTTTCCAATTCTCCGATTATCTCATTACGATATTCCGGTATGATCGTCATCTCCGTATCAACATATGCCGGCATAACTGCATTTACTCGAATCTTGCGTTTCAAGAATTCCTTGGACATTGTTATGACAGCTGCATTCATCGCTGCCTTTGACATCGAATATGCGCACATACCTTCTGTACAATCGAGTGCTGACATAGATGAGATTGCTACAATACTTGCACCATCCTTAGAGTATTTTTTTCTGGAAAAATGCTTGGCACATTCCACAAATCCGAATGCATTTGTTGCCATTGTCAGATTCAGATTCTCTCTGTCTATAATTTGAACTCCCTCCGAAACAGAAATTCCTGCGCAATATATCATTGCATCGTATTTGACCGCATGCTGTTCAGACCACTGAAATATAGTCTCTATCTGTTCTGATTCCATTAAGTCTGCAACAATATAATCTGCATTTTCTCCCAAAGATGCAACTAACGATCTTAATCTCTTTTCATTTCTGGCAACTGCCACTATTCCGTATCCTTTATGATACAAGTATTCAACTATACTTTTTCCAATGCCTTGCGAAGCTCCCAGTACCAGACATGTTTTTTCTCTCATATCATGCCTCCCATGACACATCTTATCATCACTTATATCTTATCTTCATCATAATGATCACCCGTTTCCATTACAGGAAAAATATCACAAGTATCAATCGTTGTGTATATATATCCCCATGATAAACCAACGCCAAACCCGCTTATGAAAAATCGGCATGTATCTTTTGGTTGAAGCAGGTCCCTATTCACACATAGATTTAACAGTACTGAAGATCCTGATGTATTACCATACTCTTCAATCGAACGAAGTTCTTTTTCCGGTGGTATATTACACAGATCCACAATATTGTCCAGAATTAAGCCCTGTGCCTGATGAAAGGAGTAATAATCAATCATATCCTCCTGTATGTTATACAGATTCTTAAATTGCTGAATCCCTTCTGTTACATCATTAATTGCGAATCTGAACACTTCCGGTCCATCCATAGAAGCCGGATTCCCCACGTACTTGATAATTGCCTGAAACCCATTTCCGTCAGACATATTCATAAAATACAGATCATTATGTTCAACCTTTTCTAATAATATGGCCGTTGCCGCAGAACCAAAGAGCATATTATGGGTAATCATATCCTCTGTATAATTCTTCTCCGGATCAATTGCGCGTCCGGACGAATCTGACATAAGAAGCAGAGCCTGTGTATGGACGTCACATGCCTGTAACAAAGCAGATACCGTCTGTACACCCACATTAAAGCTGGAACATCCAAGGTTCATATCATAGACAAGACAGTCCTTATCAAGACCTAATCTTTTATGTAGAAAGAACGCCGTAGATGGAAGCTGATAATTCGGAGCTTGTGTTATTAATATGCAGATTTTCACTTTATGAATATCTACACGTTTATTCTCTATCAAATTAACCGCTGCAGCATATGCCAGGTCAGATGCTCGCTGTTCCTTTTTAACTACATGCCGCCTTTTAACACCGGTTAATTTAATCTGTTTTTTCACTCTTCTTGGATCCATTAAATCTGCATATTCCATATTGTCCTCTACCGTTGACGGAACAGCCGCAGTAATCCCCTGAATCTTTATGTTATCATATCTTCCATGCATAGAATTGCCATCTCCTATCTTAGAAAGTCAATCACATCCTGCACTGTCACAAAACTTGACAAGTCATTCCCCGTCAACATACGATTAACCTTCTTTTTCACAATTGCCATCAAAGATAAACGGCTCAGAGAATCCCATTCCTCCAATTCTTCCAGGACCGTATCATTCGATATGGTACCCTCATCCAAATCCATGGCATCCTCCAACCATTCAATTATTGTCTTTTCATCCATCTTATCATCCTCCATTCTTAATATGCCGTACATCACCAAGCATGCCACTTGACATCGGTATATGCGCTCCGGTGATATATTTCGCCTTATCTGAAAGTAAATATTCAATCAAATAAGCAACGTACTCCGGTTCAATCATTCCCATAGCATTTTCATGTTCTATCTTCATCTCTTGGAGCATTGGCGTATTCACATAGGCAGGCATGATTGAGTTCACCCGAATTTCTCTGCGAACAAATTCCTTTGCCATTATCGTAGTATACGTATTGATCAAGGTCTTCGCTCCGGTATAAGCTGCCATTCCTCTTTTCTGGATTATTACTGACATGGAGGACATTCCCACTATACTTGCACCTCTGTTGGAATATTCTTTCCTTGCCATATATTTCCCTAGCATCAAATACGAGTTAGCGTGTACATCAATCATATCTTCCAGTATATCCGGCTCCATCTCTTTTACCGGAAGATTATTTGAATATCCTGCGCAATGCACCAGTCCGTCCAACATAAGATTACATTCCTTGCAATATATAAAGATATCTTCTATCCGATCCAGATTCTTAAAATCGTAAATATAATATCTGGCATTCTCCCCCAATTCATTTACCAGCTTCTTTAATCTTTCTTCATTTCTTGCCACCAGAATTACATTATAGTGTTGTTCCGTCAAATATCTGGCTGCAGCTTCGCCAATTCCCGATGATGCACCTGTTATCAATACATTCTTACTCATATCCATATTCTTCCTTTGCCTTTTATCTATCATTTAATATAATTAGGACGATCTTGATCACTCATGCCGCGATATATATGAGCGGAAGATTTATGAAAACTATGGAAGTCCAAATCTACATTCTTCAGTTCATATGGTTCAAAATAATTCGGAATAATATTAGTATCATCCCTTTTTCTTAAGGTAAAGCCGGCTTTGCTCATAATCTCTCCAGATATACCATGACAATAGATATCTGTATATTCGCAATTATGATCTTCCATAAAACGATCTATTGCTGTCCCAAATCCGCATAATGCCTGATCATCACCCAAATAATCCACAATTCGAAAAACAATATGTCCATTAACAGCAATAAACCTGCCGATAACAGCCCCTTTATACTGTTCATTTCCTATTCGAAGCACTTCATATTGATAATATGGATGTTCCTCATATCTGTGTTTGAGATATTCTTCACTCTCATACGGAACACGGTTCTGAAGAGAATCCCTATCCAACCATTCAAATATTTCATGAATACAAGAAGATGTAATATAAGAACCTTGTTCGTTTGCAGGTATTATTATTTTATTTTCGATTTTTGCTACATAATATTTGTCCAGGTCTCTTAATCGATAGTACTGCTGCAATTCGCCCATACAGTCTGGTGTCAGAATCTGCAATGCTTTTGCATAACGTTTTTCAAATCCAATACCAATAACATCCTGTACTCCCGGCATATTTTCACAGTAATTGTCCAGTTCAAAGCTTAAATTGGAGAATTCACGATTCTTCTTAGTACATACCATTACAGTCGATATATATCTATTGGAAAGGTCATAAGACATCGGGATATAACCAACGCTGCCATAGATTTGACCATCTTCTATATCCTCACCAAGGATATAGAAGACTTCTCCATTCCGTACGTGCTGCCACTCAAATAACTTACGGTCTCGTGCCAGAATATGATCCTTTTTCCAATAGATATCGATGAATTCCATAATCCTGGGAATATCTTCATATACTGCTCTTCGAATTGTAATCATATATCCGCCTCAATTTCAGCTTTATACAAAAAAAGCAGAAGAAATCTCTATCCTGCTTTAAAAAGAATCGCGCCTGTCCAAGGCGGACTTTAAAAAATGATAAACAAAAATAGTTATATCCATATAACTGAATACAACTTTCCCGAAAACTATTTTTGTCTACATCCCTGCACCATTTTGTCGTCCTCCTTGACTAACTACATAATATATCGGCATTCCTTTTAAAATACTTAATCTAATAAAAAAAGAATAGCACATAAAATAAGTGTATGTCAATGAATTGAACATATTGTTAAAGGCAAACGTGCACAATAAACGCTGATTCTATTTCCTTTTCGGAAATTGAAGTGTTAAATATAGTATTTGGTTCACAGCAGCCATAATACAATAGAAGAAAAGAGGAATAATCATGAATAATCAATCAACTAATCTATCTATCCAACTTCAATTTTTGAAAGACCCGACATGCATGACGTTGTCAGATTATGCCGAGCAATGGCTTACCATTTATGCCGCCAAACATTTGGAGCGAACGTCCTATATCCGATATGAACAGGTTATCCATTATAATATTCTTCCATATCTGGGGGACATGTCGATCTCAGAGATTAAGCCTTATCACTTGGAATGCTTTTTTTCAACACTTTCCGAACAGGACCTCAGATATGACGGTCATACCGGCGGATATTCTCACGGTACGCTATGTAAAATAAAGACTGTTTTATCATCTATGTTTTCAACAGCAGTACAATGGGAATTGATAGAGCATAATCCCTGCAGTAAAATCAAGCTTCCAAAACGCACAGACATTAAATCTATTAAGTGCTATACAGCAGAACAAATGAAAAGCTTTATCGAATTTCTGTATGATATATATTCCTGCTCGAATGCCATGCAATATCAATATTTGGTACTTTATTTGATTGCAATTTACGGCGGCCTCAGAAGAGGCGAATTACTGGGACTGACATGGGAAAAAGTAGATTATACAACCGGTACCATCTATATTAATCAGACAATCAATCGAGTGGATGGAAGTTATCTGATCAAATCTCCCAAAACAAAAAGTTCCGTTCGAATAGTAACTTTGCCTCTTTCTGTTATGAATATTCTTCGCATATATCAGATAAAGCAGGATAATTATCGAATTCAAATGGCAGATGGCTGGCAGGGAAACAATTGGTTATTTATTCAGAAAAACGGCACTAATATGAGCATCGGAACTCCCTATGCTAAATTCCGTCAATTGATCAAATTATATAATCAGCAAACCAACGCTACTATATATCTTCCAGAGCTCGGACTACATAGTTTAAGACATACAAACGCATCTCTGCTTATAAGTTCCAATCTCGTTGATGCCCAGACTGTCGCACACAAGTTAGGGCATTCAAATGTAACAACTACTATGAAATATTACATTCATGCGTATGAGGAAAACGAGAGGAAGACAGCTGCGGTGTTGGAAGAAGTATTACATTTGCCGGGGAGTAATATATAAGTCCGCCTTGGACAGGCGCGATTCAATATCTTGTATAAAGAAAGCTGTTTTGTGTACCGGTTTTGGTTGGAACAAATATATGATTACAATTCGAAGAGCAGAATTTGAAGATATTCCACGAATAATGGAATTCATAGATACTTACTGGAAAAAAGGGCATATTTTGGCAACGAACCGCTCTTTTTTCGAGTGGCAGTTCGCAGATGAAGGTATGGTTAATTTAGTTCTGGCAGAAGATAAAACAGCTCAACACATTTATGGAATAAATGGTTATATAAGATATAATCAATCAGCAACACCCGATATAACAGGTTGTATGTGGAAAGCTCTTAAGACCATTGAATATCCTATGCTCGGATTGAATTTTGGAGAGATTTTATATCAAACTACACATGCCAGATATAACATAGGCATAGGATTGAATTCCAGGTCACGACAATACGAAAAACTCAATGGTGCATATGTTGCAAAAATGAATCATGCATACAGATTAGGTAATTCAAAAGATTTTCATATTGCTGATATCAAGGATTTTAAAAATAATCCTTATAAAAAAACAGAAAGCAAACTGGAATCAATCACATCTATAGAACAATTCAAAAAAAGAATTCCTGTTAGTTTGTTGAGCAGTATTATCCCATACAAAGATTATTATTATATAGAACATAGATACTTCAAACATCCTATATACAACTATAATTTATATTCACTAATAATATCCGGGAAACCGATTCCAGCAGTTTTTGTTGTTCGGGAAATCACCGCCCTCGGAAGAAAATGCGCTAAAATCGTTGATTATTTTGGTGAAGAAAAATGGATCGGACATTCAGGAAAAGCAATTGATGAACTTATTTCTCTTAATAATTATGAATTCATCAGTTTTTACTGTTTGGGGATCGACAACTCTTACCTGAAAGAAAGCGGCTTCTCTTTCATTGAGGAAAACGATATAAATATCATACCATGTTATTTTGAACCTTTTGAAAAGAAAAATATTGATATTTATGCTGTTATGATTCCTGAAATCAAGGAAAAAACAAGATTGTTCCTTGGGGATGGTGATCAAGACAGGCCAAGCAAAATTACATAGAAGGGGAGATAATAAAATGAAAATTGCTGAAATTTTGGAATTATGTAATTCAATTAAACGAGAGAAAAAAAAATATTATACCAATTATTATATGACCTATAATTCTTCTGACAGTGACTTCATAGTAATACAGAATGAGGGGACAATTGTGTTTCTTGTTAAAGAAGAGTTTTTTTACAGATGCTTTTTCTTAAGCAATAATCTAGAAACCCTGATAAAGTGTTTATCAGAAGTTCCCCAAGACTCAATTCTGGATTTTATCGAAAAAGCAGAGAATTGTTCTTTACTGAATACATTTCAGAAATCAGGATTTAATTCCTACGCGACATACCTAAGGGTATCATCCCCTATCCCACCGAAACCTTATAAAAAAGATAAAATTGAACTATTGTGTGAGAAACTATATAACGATAAGCTTGGACAGCGCGCCACGGAATCAGACATTCCTCAATTACGTCAGATATTTCTGGATGTATTTGATGTGAACTGTGATGGAATTTTAACGGTAGAAAAACTAAGGCGCTCTATACAAAACGGGACAGTTTGGATTTATAAAGCAGATGAAAAAATCTGTACAGTATACATATATCAGGTAGAGGGTAAAAAGCGCTATGGTAATTTAACTTATAATTGTCTCAGTGCAGATTATTTATATAGTGTATGCAGAAAAGCAAATGAATTATCAGCCAAAGAGCACGATTTTATTCTTCACTACGGATGGGTTAATGAAAAAAATAAAAAAATAGGACGTACATTAAACACAACCAGTGCGCAGGGATACGACGGTGTCCGCAACTATATCTTTCGAAAGGAGAATTAAAAATGAACGAAAAGGAAAAACTGGAAATCATCGCAGAAAGTGTTGAAATGGAGACAGAGGAATTATCAAAGGAGATGGTTCTGGAAGATCTGGAAAACTGGGATTCTGTTGCAGTATTAACAATAATTGCAGCCATTAGCGACCGACTAGGCCGTTATCCCAGTGCTCAAGATATACTGGCATTCAGAACAGTTGGCGATTTGATGAATTACATGGACTAAATGCTGATTGGCAGTTGCAAAAAGGTAATTGGATTTAAGGTGATACGTATGGAACTTTTAAAAGACAAAGCTATTATTGTGACAGGCGCATCTTCCGGACTGGGAAGATCAACTGCTATTGCAATCAGCAAAGAAGGCGGTCGCTTAATTCTGATCGGTCGAGACGAAACAAGGCTGTCCGAAACTAAAAACATGCTCGAATATTCTGATAACCATATTGCCATTCCTTTTGATTTATTAGAATTCGAAAAATATGACCAATTATTTCAGAGAATCAAAGAAGAAAATATTATATTAAATGGAATGGTTCATTGTGCCGGTTTTACAAGAATACTGCCTATTAGGGCTTTAACCACACAGAATATGAATGAATTACTTGCCATTCATTATATTTCCTTTGTAAATCTTGTCAAATTCTATTCTAAAAAAGGAATGAATGCTGGAGGAAGTATTGTTGGAATTTCTGCAATCAATGCTCACATACCGCAGAAATGCATGACTGCATATGCCTCTGCAAAGGCAGCTATGGAGACTGCATGCCGTACAATGTCCATTGAATTAATCGAAAAAAATATTCGGATTAACTCTGTCGTTGTTGGCAGCATGAGTACGGAAATGTCTAAAGATGTAGCCAGTTCAATAGAAGGAGTATCTTCTTCTTATGTCAATCCTGTTTCAAGACAGCTGATTCCAACTGTAACTGCAGACGTGATTTCCGGATCAATTATGTTTTTGTTAAGCGATTTGTCATCTTATATGACCGGAAGAGAATTATATGCGGATGGAGGTTTATTATAATGAAACACGATGGAAACAAAGTTATTTTTCATACGAACAAAGGTGTCATTACATATAATGATATAGTTTCTGCATTATATAGGCTTGGGGCCGATCAATGCGATGTATTATTTGTTCATTCAGATATTTCATTTGGACAATTAGATCCTTCTGTCAAAAGGAAAGAGTTAAAAGAACTACTGCTGGATGCGTTAATGGAAATGAATGTAAAAACTCTTATGTTTCCTACATTTACTTTTAGTTTTTGCAACAAAGAAGACTATGATGTTGAACATTCTGTTACTGCCATGGGCATGCTGCCTGAATATGTCAGGAACCGAGAGGATGCATATCGAACCGATGATCCCATTCTTTCTGTAGCAATAATCGGAGACCGCTCAGGCTTTGAAAAAATGATAGGACGCTCTTCTTGCGGAACAGGAGGAATCTTTCATCAACTTCATATCAGCGGCAAGAAAGTAAAATTTCTATTCTTTGGAACTTTGGTAACTCACTGCTTCACTTTTATGCATTATATTGAAGAAATAAAACAAGTGCCCTATCGATATGCACGCCCATTTGATGGAACCATTATTCAAAATGGCATTCAAACTCCGAAAACCGTGGATGTATATGTTCGGTATAAGGATGTAGGAGCAACATTACCTAAAGATTTTACATCCTATATGTTAGAACATGAGATCATGAAGAAAGAGGAATTGGGTATGTCCTCCATTTCAATTGTAGATGAAAGAAGCAGTTATGAGTATATTTGTTCATTAATTGATCATGATCCATATGTATTTTCTGTTTTACCTGAAGACGGAGAATTAGTAAAAGAATATAAATATGGCAATATCGTTTCAATGTGAGAAAGGAAAAATAATGAGAGAAACAATACTTAATATATTAAAAGATATCAGACCTGAATTTGATTTTGAAAGCAGTAATAACTTTATTGAAGACGGCTTTTTGGATTCATTTGATGTCGTTACAGTCATTTCAGAATTAGAATTAAAATACAATATTGTAATTGATGGTCTAGCAGTTATTCCCGAAAACTTCGAATCATTAGATTCCATTTGTGAGCTGGTAAAAAAGAGTGGTGAAAAATAATGGATTTTCATTTTCAAAACAAACAGATTACCGGTGTATTATCAATTCTTCCGGAAACAGAATACCGCATGGAAGATGAAGTTATAGATCCCAACGACAGCAAGGTAAAAAGATTGCAGAAGGTGATCGGATACGGTTCTCGCCGCCGGGTAAAAGGCAATACCTGTATGTCTGATTTATTATTATATGGACTACGGCATTTAATCAGCTCCCAGCAACTCAATCCGGATGATATAGGTGCTATTATTGTATCCACTCTCTGCGAAGACTATTTGTTACCGTCCCTTGGTTGTATATTGCAAGGCGAGCTGGGTTTAGAAAATGATGTATATTGTATGGATACACCACAGGCTTGTGCCGGATATGTAACAGGATTAATTCATGCCTTTTTACTGCTAGATCATATGCCTAATAAAAAGGTCATTGTATGTACAGGAGAAATCTTAAACCGTAAATCCGATCCAAATGAAGCAAAATATGAACATCCATCCTTTGGAGGTGATATTGCTAATATTACCATAGTAGAGAATTGCCATTCTTCTCGGGATATCTATGCAAATTATTTCACAGACGGAAGCAGACGTAATGCCTTAATTATTGAAGACGGTGGTTTTCGTAATCCAATGACAGCAGAAAAACTTAAAATGCAGACAAATAATCTTCCATGTATGGGAGTATCTATGGATGGTTCCGGGGTGTTTAATTTTGTTCAGAAAGAAGTTCCTCCCTCTATCTTTGAACTTTCAAAACAAGCCGGTGTCACAGTAGATGACATCGATTGGTTTTTATTCCATCAGCCGAACAAATTTATGCTCCAAAAATTGGCAGGTGCATTAGGAGTTCCTTTCAGAAAAGTACCTATGAAACTGACAGAAACACTTGGCAATTCCGACTCAGGTACAATTCCTGCTATTATGACTACTGAAGCGGCAGATTCTTTGTTATCCCATAATAACTTATGTTGTCTATCCGGATTTGGAGGCGGTCTTACGTGGACCTCTATTATTATGGACATCGGCAATTTAGACTTTTGTGAATGTATCACATCCGACTTATAAATATCATTATTACTATATTAAGCAACACATATCAAGGGAGCTAATTATGAAAAAAAATTGGATTGATGTTTTTCAAAAAACAGTAGAAAAATATAAGGATGCCATCGCGGTAGTGCACAATAACAAGTCTGCAACTTTTGGAGAAATCCGGCATCGCGCATTATGTATTGCAGCCGAGTTAAACAGCAGGGCAGACGAAATTAACCGCCCTATAGTAGTACTTCTGCCCAAATCAATAGAAGTAATTTATGCAAATATTGGTATTATGTATAATCATAATATCTTTTCCAATTTAGATGTAAAAATGCCCAAGGAACGTCTAGGTAATATTTTGAACTGCCTAAAGCCAATTGGCATCATTACAGATACGAATGGATTAAACTTAGTCGATATTAATCCCGACATGTTTGTTATAAACTTAGACCACATGGATTGGAATTATAATTATGATATTAACTCTATTCTCTGTAAGTTAGAAAAACAAATTGATACTGATCCCTTTTGTATCATTAATACATCCGGCTCAACCGGGACGCCAAAAGGCGTGGTACTGAATCACAAAAGTTTTTTCGATTTTATGGACTGGTCTTTAGATGTATTCCATTTCACATCTCAGGACATTATTGGCTCTCTCTCTCCCGTAATATTTGATATATATGAATATGAACTAACCTTAATGATGACAGTCGGTGCAAAAATCGTTTTATTAGATGCGGGATTGGCAGTTTTTCCGGCTAAACTTATATCAGCTGTAGCTGAACATAAAGTTACATTCATGTTCTGGGTTCCTACGATTATGGTTAATATTGCCAATATGGATATACTGTCAAGAATACCTCTCCCTTCTGTCCGTACCATCTGGTTTGCCGGAGAAGTATTTCCTACAAAACAATTTAACTATTGGAAATGTAACTTACCGGAAACTGTATTTGCCAACCTATATGGTCCCATTGAAATCACTCTTGACTGTATCTATTATATTGTCGATCGTGATTTTAATGATCAGGATACATTACCAATCGGTATACCATGCAAAAATACTGACATTTTACTCTTAAATGACTCTGATCAGATATGTCAATCTGACGAAGAAGGCGAAATCTGTGTTAGAGGAACTTCCCTTGCAATGGGATACTACAATAATCCAGAAAAAACATCTGCAGCATTCGTTCAAAATCCATTAAACAATTCGTACCCTGAATTAATCTACCGAACAGGAGATATAGGAGTAAAGTCTTCCACAGACAATCTTATTTATTTCAAGGGAAGAAAAGATAGCCTAATCAAACACATGGGATATAGAATTGAACTGTCGGAAATAGAACATATTATGGTAAATGAATTGAAAATTGTAAAAAACTGTTGTGTTATCTACAATTCTTCTAAAAAGGAGATACATGTTTTTTATGAAAAGAAAGAATTAAGCACTAGAGAAATGCGGGATAAGCTTTTATCAGTTCTTCCTAAATATATGATCCCGACAGTTTGGACAGAGTTAGATGAATTACCAAGAAATACGAATGGTAAAATTGACCGGCATAAACTCAGTTGTATATCAAATAACAAAGAATAATATTGGCAATAGGAATTACTATGCGTTTTGAAAAAATAATTGTTATCGGAACCGGAAAAATAGCATGCAGCTGTATAGAATCATTGGTTTCTATCCTATCTAAGGAGAGGCTGTGTGCGCTTGAAGTATATAAGCAGTCATTATCCATGTTAAACAAAATATGCGCCATGCACAGTATTGAGTATTTGGAGCTAATCCAAAGAAATGATATTCATGCATGGCTTAAAGAGTATACCCGTAACTGTAGTGTATTAATTATCAGCGCAAATAACCGTTATATATTTCCTCCGGAGTTTATTAATGAGAAAAATATAGAAATAGTTAATTTTCATTACTCATTGCTCCCGGCATATAGAGGAATGAATATACCAACATGGGTTATTTTCAATAATGAAAGCCAGACAGGGATAACCTGGCATTATATTACACAGCACATTGATCAGGGAAAAATAATATCCCAAAAATCTATAGATATTAATCCTACAACAACTGCGTTCGATATTACAAGAATGGGGATGCAGTTAGGCGCGGATTCTTTCCGTGAGTTTATTGGAGAACTTCTGAACCATCATATCAACGGTATCGAGATAAACAGCACAAACAACGATAGAATATACTATAAATCGGATCTTCCAATGAATGGATTTTTAGATATAAATGCTTCAATGGATCATATCGACAGATTACTCCGCAGTTTTGATTATGGGGGGCTTCCTTTAGTACCCAGATTACAAACTGTTGTTAATGATATGCTTTATTGCGTAAACAAATATCAAATAAAGAGTACTACTCTCTTCGTTCAGCGTCAAATTACAGTATCTGACTGTATTTTCTCAATTTCTGAAGGAAACAAAACAATTATTCTTTTCTGCAGCCATATATAATGATCATGTAACTCTTACAAACGCAAATTTGCAAATCTCTCCAAAATAGACTAAAATAGATATGTAAATATAGAACCAATTATAAAGTACTAATTGAGGATAAGACCATGCAGATTGAACACCGTAAAATTGGACCCGAATATCCTCCTCTTGTCATTGCCGAGATCGGCATTAATCATGAGGGATCCTTGGATACTGCCAAGAAAATGGTAGATGCTGCCGCGCGCTCCGGCGCAGAGATCATCAAGCATCAGACACATATTGTTGAAGATGAGATGTCACCTGCTGCAAAAAAAGTAATTCCGGGCAATGCAGATGTATCCATCTATGATATTATGGCTCGATGCGCACTTTCTGAAGAAGAGGAAATGGAATTAAAACAATATACGGAATCTAAGGGACTCATTTTTTTAAGTACTCCTTTTTCCCGTGCTGCTGCCGACCGTTTGGAGCGAATGAATGTATCCGCATATAAGATTGGATCAGGGGAGTGTAACAACTATCCCTTGATCGAACATATTGCAAAGTTTGGCAAACCAATGATCGTATCAACCGGTATGAACAATATTGCCAGCATTCGAAAAACCGTTGATATTCTCAAACAATACCATATAGATTTTGCTCTCATGCACTGTACTAACCTATACCCCACCAAACCGGAATTCATTCGTCTCGGTGCTATGATAGAGCTGATGAAGGAATTCCCGGATGTTCCGGTCGGTTTGTCTGATCATAGTCTGAATAACAATGCCTGCCTTGCGGCAACCGCACTGGGAGCAAGTATTCTAGAGCGGCATTTTACGGACAGTATGTACCGGCCGGGACCGGACATCATATGTTCGATGGATCCTGTTGCTTTAAGCGAACTGATCCATGGTTCCGAAGAAATCTTCCTTATGCGTGGAGGCAGCAAATCTGCGCTCCCTGAAGAACAGGTTACGATTGATTTTGCCTTTGCTACTGTCGTTGCTATTCAGAATATTACAAAAGGGGAACCTTTCACTGAACAGAATCTATGGGTAAAGCGTCCCGGAACAGGCGAGATCTTAGCAGAATTCTATCCGCAATGTCTCGGGCAGACAGCCAGACGGAACATCCATGCCGGAGAGCATTTGTCAGCTTCTGATGTTGTCATCTGTTCACCAGCTAATATCTGATCCTTATATCTCAAGATTAAGATCTATTATGAAACACAGGAGAGATTACATTGAATATAAAGACTACAAATAAAAGAATCATTTTTCTGACCGGGACACGTGCTGACTACGGTAAGATGAAGTCTTTGATCCTGGCCTTATCTGAGAATCCGGAATTTGAAGTGTATATTTTTGCTACCGGAATGCACATGCTGGCGACCTATGGTTCTACCTATAAAGAGATCATTAAGGATGGCTTTCCGAACATCTATACCTATGTGAATCAGAATACCAATACCGGTATGGATCTGGCTCTATCCAACACAATTACCGGATTCAGCAATTATATATCTGAACTGCATCCTGATGGAATTGTTGTACACGGAGACCGGCTTGAAGCACTTGCAGGTGCAATTGTTGGTGCATTTCATAACATTCGCGTATTTCATATCGAGGGCGGTGAGATTTCAGGGACAATAGATGAATCCATCCGCCATGCAATTACAAAGTTCTCACATTTCCATTTTGTAGCAAATGAAAGTGCCAAAAGACGAATTCAACAGCTTGGAGAACCGGCATCACACATCTTTGTGATCGGATCTCCCGATATTGATATCATGTATTCCAAGAATCTGCCAACATTGTCAACTGTAACGGACTACTATGAGATTCCTTATTCACAATACATCATTTTTATGTATCATCCAGTTACAACAGAATATGAACAGATTGCGTCTCATATCCAATCTGTATTGAATAGTCTGATAGAATCTGGGAAGGACTATGTTATTATCTATCCAAACAATGATCCGGGAAGCAAAGAAATCATTCAGGCATATCATAATATAGAAGCCACGGGCAATCCTCATTTTCGAATCATTCCATCTATGCGGTTTGAATATTTTTTGGCTCTGCTTAAAAATGCCGACTGCATAATCGGCAATTCCAGCGCAGGAATCCGGGAAGCCAGTATATACGGAATTCCGGCAATAGATATCGGAAGCAGGCAACAGGGACGTTACAATCCGGAAACCACTCCACATATCATCCATATTGATGAAACAGACGATATTGTAACTACTATAAGGGAAGCATGTTCTCTATCAATTGCTCCTTTTTCCGATTACGGAAAAGGCAATAGCAATCAGCTTTTCGCTGATATTATTTCAGATGATACCATATGGAACATGGATATTCAAAAACACTTTATTGATATGGATTATTGACTTATTTTTCCTGATCGTTTTCATGAACCTTGTTCAACAGCCATTGAACATATGCTCTTCGCATAGCCTCAATTTGTTCCATTGTGCAGCCTTTCCACTTTCCGATCATATCAATAAATAATATTTCAAAATCATTGTATTCATCATTTTCTGATGATGCTATAATATTCCGGTAATCCGGAAAATACTCTAATATTTTATCCTCCATCCATCCAAAAATATCAGGAAGGCTCTGGTATCGGACAAAAAACATATTAATTGAATTAAGGTAGAATCTTTGTACAAAATCTATACACAAATTATTATAAAACAAGTCAAATACACCGCGCTGCCTATATTCTTCCAGAATACCGATTTCAATTGCGAGACGATCCATATGATGCGCGGAATTAATTGATCTGACCGTAGATTCAGGATTTACATAATAATGATATATTATCTTATCAACTACACACAGATTGCTCAAATACAGATGAAGCACAGCCGACCAATAATTATCTTCATATACCATTTTCTCCGGAAACCAGATTTCATTATCAATTATTATGGATCTTTTATAAATCGCCGACCAGACTCCACCATATTCTCCAACATTTCCGTAATCTTCCACTCTGAAATCATGATATAATTCACTTACTGTCTCAAATTGATATTCAAGACAGTCATATCGGTCTGTCTTATAAGTGTTCTCCTGCTTTTCCTTTGATTGTACGAACTTTCCCTGAACCATATCATAATCGCCACGCATGGCCTCTCGATACAAAGTCTCATACATATCAAGTTCAATCCAATCATCCGAATCCACAAAACCAATATACTCTCCAGAGGCACATTTCATGCCTTTATTTCTTGCGCCCCCCTGTCGGATATTTTCAGTATAGGTAATGACCTTAATATGATCCTGATATCGTTGTTCCCACTCTTCTAACTTCTCAAGTGTATTATCTGTTGAAGCATCATTAACCAATATTATTTCAAGCGCATCCAGACCGATCGTTTGATTCACAAGAGTATCAAGGCATCGCTCAATATATTTCTCAACATTATAGCATGGAATAATTACACTGATTTGTTTCACTTCTTTACACTCTCCCACTGATTAACTACCGGATGCTATCTTACTTATTCAGGATCTTAGTTCTTGTAAATAAACATCCTGAATTGCATTCCATTCGTCATCTGTCAAACTATCAAACTGCTGCAGCATACTAATCAAGACAAGGTCTCCTTGCGTATACTCATCCGATGTCAGATAATCTTCATAGTCCGGAAAATTATTCACCACAATATGCTTCAAATCTTCAAACAAATTTGGAGCAGGATAGAATCTCACGAATAATGTATGCACTGTATTACAATAGAGTCTTTTAAGAAAACCGATGCACAGCTTTCCATAAAAAACATTCATAATCTTACGTTCTCTGCAGACATCAAGTAAATAAAGTTCTACCCGGATCCTGTCCAGATGGTTTTGATCATTCAAGGCATGCACAGTAGAATCCGCTCTGTAATAATAATTATAAATCACCTTATTGATAACACATCCGCATGAAAGGTAGAATTCCAGTAAGTTTCCCCAATAATTATCTTCATATAATACCCGCTCAGGGAAACGAATATCATGTTCTTCTATAATGCTTCGTCTGTATATAGCAGTACATGTGCTGCCCCATTCTCCCGGACCTTCTCTTTTTATATCTTGCGGAATTCTGAAGTCATAAAAACAATCTCCGACCTTGTCAAAATAAAAGTCGTATTTATTAATTACTTCTGAATCTATATTCATTTTCGGTTCTGCATACTCATACACGGTACGGAACTTGGCACGCACAAAATCGAAATCCGGATTTCTGAGAATCTCATTATAAAGAGATTCGTATGCATCTAATTCCAACCAATCATCAGCACCCGCAAAGGTCAGATATTCACCAGTTGCATATTGCATTCCAATATTCATAGCTCCGCCTTGTCTAAGATTTTCATCATAAGTAATGATTTTAATATCATCCGGATATCGATCTCCCCACTCTATTAATTTATCTAAGGTATGATCCGTCGACGCATCATTTACCACAATAATCTCCAAATCAGCAATACCAATCGTCTGACGAACCATAGAGTCCAAGCATCGATCAATATAGTCTTCCATATTATAGCAAGGAATTATCACACTAATCTTCTTCATACTATCTTCTCCACTTTCATAAATTACCCAAACCATTAGCCATCTTTTCCAGGGTTCTTAATGACTCTTCCCACATTGGAATAGCTTCTTCCAACGCAAGACCAATTTCCTTCATGTGTTCATGAATCATATGATATAAATGAATCCTCATTTTCAAAGAATCTTCTTCTTTCTCATCCAGTCCATCAGCCATATTTATATTGGTTTCTGCAGCGCGTTCCAGCATCATTTCATATAGTTTCATAGACTCAATTTCATTCAAAAGGTGATCTATCCTTCTCTCAATTTGAGCAAATTCACTCTCAGAATAATTCGCTCGCTGCGCTAATTTCAATGCCCGGTCAGAGCTCATGATCGCCTCGTCTACCAAACGTTTCATATTTTTCAGATCTCTCAGACCTTCTTTTAGATCCTGATAATACTCTTTTCTGGCATCCTCTGTTTCCCATAATCGCGGAAGAGACTGCCAAACTTTATCGCAATCAAATTCGTGTGTACAATACTTCATTACCGCCTCTTGAAATGGCATTTGTACTGCTCCGGCAAGTTTAGCGCCACCCTCTGTCGCATTAATAATTGTATGATTCTTAGAGAATTGCTCTATTGTTCTGGCATACCAATCGATATATAATCGAAAATCTCCCGATGCCCATACTTTATCTCCATAGTATCCTTCTACTTCGTAAAGAGTATAGCGCATCAGATCTTCTTCCGTAGCTTTGCCCCGGCCTGCATGGAACTCCATATTGGTAAATGCCAGATCCTGCCCTATAATGATAATTGTTCGGAATCCGAGTTCTATCGCCAACCGGAATAATACTGTAGCCACAGATCCGCCAACATCCAAGTTTAAAAAATGATGTCCCGTCTTAGATATTAGATAATCATAATAACTGGCTGTATTCATAAAATATAATGGTTCAAATACATCCAACGCTTCCAGCATAGATGCACTGGAGATGGTTGAAAGAAAAACCGGCAGCCCTTTGATTCGCTCATCTTGGAAATGTATCGCACTTTTTTCAGCATCCACAGTACATGTATAATCCGGTCGTATTCCTTGATCCAGCAAATACTTCAATGCCGAATCAACGGCAAATATGCATGATTTCCCCTTCGCTTCATGCAGATATTTTACATTCTTTTCCAATGACGGTCCATTCGCAACCAGAATACATGGGATATCTTCTGGAAAACGCCCAACCATTTCATCAACAGCATAACTATTCAAAAGCCACCTCTGCGCCTTGATCTCATTACGCAATCCGCTTTGAGCAAAATCAATCACTGTCTGCATAGAACCTTTCCCCGAAAGCAGGCAGTTCATATACCATTCATAAGATCTCTGCAGCTGTTCCGGGAATATACGGTTATAGACAGGCAGGGAAATTATTGCAAACGTTTTCCAATTCATATAGTTCACTCTGCTCTGAATAATATTATCGGCATTACGATCATTGAGATCCTGAATGATCAGAGAAATATTAGGAGAATCAAGAATATCCCTGACATCATATTCACGAAGGACTGTCAGAAATATATCTTTACTTGGCTCATAAATAATGCATTGCCGTATCGGACAATCTTCTGAAAGAATTCTTCGTACAATCTGACCATCGCCAAAGCCAAACAATAGAATTGTTGTAGATTCGGGTAAATGATTAAATGCCTCCACATATCTCTCCGCTGCATGCTGAGGATGATACATACTGGTCAAAGATATAATATTCTCACCTTCTGCTTTAGCTATAAACTTTTCTCCATCCAATGCATCACCAATCATTATGGAATCACAATTCGTGTTCTCTTCCGAAAGCGACCGATACAAATTCACATCATGTTTTTGGATTACCTGCATATTATCTTCGTATATTGCCATTTAGTTTCCCTTCTTTTATTCACTATCAGTTAATATAATCGTGCAGTGTAATTAGAACGGTATTATCAATTCTCGCTCCGCCCTCCGATGCGTCATAGATAGTCATAGTTACATCATTTTGAATAATACGTTCCTCTATCCACTGTTTATACTGAATGAAATTATAATCTGTACAAAGCGTCTCTCCATGTAATCCGCTAACAGTATAATCCCCAACTGATTTCGACACCTCATATTGAGTATCAGCCGCATGGAATCGATCACCATCATATGCCAAATCCAATCCGATAAAAGCGATACTTTCCGCTTCCATACGAATTGCAAGATCAAGGGCAAGTGTTGTAACAGAACCTCCGCTGTCATATACCTGATAGCCATGTTCTACTGCATAATCGGCTGCTTCTCCATAATCTGTATGACATATCAAATATTTTTTTCCCTGATAATTCTGAGCAATTCTCCTATCCGCAGTCGATAACAGCAGCACTGGAATCTGTTCTGTCAGATTGTGTTCAAATTGATGATACGCATTCACATCTGATGCTATCACATAATCCGGTCGAATTCCAAGGTTCAATAATTTTCCGAAAACAGTACCCACAGCAATCACGCAATATGATTCCGAAATATTATGCAGCTGCTTTATATTATTATCCAAGGATGGACCTCCGGCTGCAATAATGACCTTTTTTCCTTTTATACTGCTTCCTATTGTATCAATATAATTATCACAGCATCGCAGATTAGACCGGTGATTTTGGTAAAACGTCGATTCATGTCTACGAATACCGTTCTTCCGGTTCATCATATCCTCAAATCTTCTTCGAAGACTTTTATCACGAACTCTGCTTAATGTCGGAGGATATAGGATCAATTCTGCTCCCTGTGCCAGTTCCTTTCGAACTTCCGACCATATTTCATCACCATATATAAAGCGAATATTCGGGATGATACCTGTCAAATCCTGACACAGGCATGCACAATATAAAATATTTAAATCCGGTTCTGCAGCAACTAATTCAATGTCACTGAATAATTCTTTAAAGGCAAATGCGGAATAACCCAATCCCATTCCCACTGCCAAATAACATTCTTTTTCAATTCGATAATTATAACCTGCAAATTTCCGCGCCTCCTGCATTGGATCTATATTACTATGCAGAAAGGTTTTATGGTCGGATTCTATAATTGACAATGTATAATAACCTGCATTCGATGGCTCCATGCAATATTGATATCTTATCGTGCTATAATCTAAAGAGACTAATTGGGCATATAATGATTCGTCCTGTTGTCTTATTAGATTCAGATTCTTTTCCAGCCAATCAATATGATATAATGGTTCATCCTTCATTACATCAGTAATTCTGCTCTGCATCTGATACAATAACGGCAGAATTTCCCACTCATAATAATCTCCCATCAAGATATAGTCTTTTTGTTCCTGAGCAGTATATATATGCTGTAAAACCTGCATAAGCTGGTCAAGATCAATGATTGTAATTCCTTCCGAACTCTGGAACTGATAATACCGATTAATATTCTGAGCCAAACCGGTTGAAATTGTCTTAACTTTAGTCCATATTCCACCGAGATCATGAATCCTTACCGAATCTAAAAGTCTGTTAATATCCGTAATTAGATATGCGTTATCCCAATAAATATTCCGCAACAAATCTATATTCATCTATAACTCCTTTTTTATCACGTCGAGCACAGCTGTCCATTCAGGAAGCTGATAATCAATGGCATCTATCAGTTCATCCATGTATCGGATTATTCTGGAATATAGTATCATTGTTTCCTGAAGGGGTGATCTATCATCTCTCCCCAGACCATCTGTAAGAGAGTTCTCGGTCTGTACCATATATCGATATAACATATCAGACGCATCGCTCAATGCCATTCGATCCAATATCTTTGTATTCTTTTGATTTACCCGCTCTAATTCCTTGGAATTCACATATCCGCTGTCTATATGCTTACATGCCCGATCCGTATCCATTCTCGCCTGTACAACATCACGTTTAAGATTATCAAGCATTTTATAATGCTTCTCCAGCATCTGATATACCAGCGACTTTTGCTCATCGTTTTGAATAATATAAGATATTTTGGCATATGTCGTCATAAAATCAAATTCAGAAATACAGTATTGTTTAACCGCTTCTTCAAAGGGCATCTGTTTAGTTCCTTTTAATGCGGCTCCTCCTTCTGTCGCATTGACAACTGTAATGTCTGTAAGCTCCGGAATTCTTGAATTATACCACTGTATATAGAACAAAAAATCACTTCTTGTTATCACCGGATCACCATAATAACCATCCACTTGGCATAATGAGTATGAATGAAGATCTGACTCAACCAGCCCACCCTTTCCAGCATGTGCCATATTGTTTGTAAGTGCAAGATCCTGCCCAATCATTATAATTGTGCGAAATCCCAGCTTCAAAGCAATCTCGAATATATTAAGAGCCACCGATCCTCCACCATACACACACGGCATTTCAACACCTAATTCACGAAAGACCTTCTCATGAATAATGGATTGACTACTGAAGTACATTACCTCAGGTGTTGCGATCTTATCTATTTGAGCATAGCTGGATGTAGTCGTTATCGCGATCGGAATCGAGTGAAGAATCGGATTCGCAAAGCATACACCTTGCTTGTCAGAATCAACTGTACATATCATATCAGGCATAATTCCTTGTGATGCAAGATAATCGGCTGCAGAATCTACACAGATTATAAATGATTTTCCTTTGGCTTTGCGCAAATGCTCTGCATTCTTTTCCAAAGAAGGACCGGCTGCAACCAAAATGCATGGTATATCCGAATTAATATATGATTTAAGGTCATACAAATTCTTCGCATGCATCATATACCGAAAAGTATGGATCTCACATTTTGTAATAGACTTTCCAAAATGCACCATTGTATTGTAGTCCGCTTCTTTTCGTTCAAGTATGGATAGATATCTTTGTCGGATATTTTCTTCGGATTCCGGAAATAATTGTTTGTACTGTGAAAGGCATCCATAGTGATAGCTGCGGAAATTATGGTCTTCGATGATTTGATCTAAGTACTCCTCAAATAAACTCACATCATTGTTGCCAAGAAATAATCTCAGCCTATCATTTTCAAATATGTTACTAAGATCCTTCTCGTGGATTAATTTCAAAAACAAATCTATGCATGGTTCAAATACAATTATCCTTCCAAATTCTGCACTGCGTTCCAACAAGACTTTTACTATACTGCCTGATCCAAATCCGTATAATACGATATTTTGAGGATCCATACCTGTTTCAAACTGCATAATATACCTTTCCGCCTCATGTGCAGGCGAATAGGTACTGCCGATCACCTTGAGTTTATCTCCCCGGCATACCGCAAGAAATTGTCCCTCTATATATGCATCTCCTATAAATACTTCTTCACTCGGAATACTTTCTTGTAATTGATCGGCCGTGACGCGATTCCATTTTTTTATACTGTTTATATTTTTTTCAAATACAGACATTCTATTTCCTCCATCATTTGCTGCCAGGTCTCTTTAATAAACTTACCCGTTTGCTTTAAACTCTCAATGTAATGATCAGAATTTGAGGTATTCAGATATTCTATTTCAGCCTCTATCATATTCCGATGAAACAGATCGGAGAAATCCCCATATTGTACCTGATCAATTATCTGCTGAATATTATGGTCATTACTGGTCAGTCTGCTAATCCTATCACATAGAACAACCAGCTTTTTGTGATAAGTCTGTAATCGCATCATGTAACTATCTATATCTCTTGCCGGATCGACCATATATGGCAATTCATGATATACCTTGGAGAAATCAAATTCCGTAATACAATACTTATCAATTGCTTCTTCAGCAGTCATTTGCAATGCACCCGGAATCCTGGCTCCTCCTTCCGTTGAATTAATAATATTCCGATCTTCCAGCCGTGATATATAATCAGCATACCATTCAATATATGCATAAAAATCTCCTGTCGTATATACTGTCCCCCCATCATATCCTTCAGCTTCATATAATCCCCATGCCTCTATCGTTGATTTTAATTTGTTAAGTATTGATTCATTATTCTCACCGACATACATCTGATTGCCTGAATATGCCAGATCCTGTCCCATCATTATGATAGTATGAAACCCCAGCTCTACTGCCAGTTGAAAAGCACTAATGGCTACAGACCCCATTTTATCATTATATGGTAATTGATATTCATATTCTTGAAGAATCTGATTATGTATTTTACAATCTATAGAAAAGTACATAATCTCCGGCATGCCTATTTTATTTAAATATCTATGATCAGCTGCTGTACATACAAGTATTGGAATTTTATGCAATCGTTCATCCAATGAAAAGAAATCACCTTTAACCGGATCCACTATGCAGATTGCATCCGGTATAATCCCTTCTTCTATACAAAAATTGGCAGCCGAATCAACACATATCAAAAAGGATTTGCCCTTTGCCCGTTTGATCTGCTGAATATTTTTGTGTAAAGAAGGACCTGCCGAAATAATAAAACAGGGGATGTCAGATCTTAGATATGGCTTAATCCCATATACATTCTTAGCATGTAAAAAATATCGAAATGCAAAAATAGAATTCGTCGGTCCTCTAAATGCAAATCGAACCATGGTATTGTAATTAGCCTGCATATAGTCACATACCCATTCAAAGTTCTGACGTATATTTTTTTCCTTATCCGAAAATAATTCCGAATATTTAGAGAGTACATGGTATCTGAACGACTTATAATTATATAAAGAGACTTTTTGATACATTATTTCTTTACAAGCATCATCATCTTCACCTACAATACATATATCAAACCGTGGATTACCCAAGATGTCCTCAATTTCATAGTTATGAAGAACCATATTAAAAATATCAATTGATGGTTCAAAAACAATACACTCAGTGCAGAATTCCTCACGTGACAACAGCCTTCTCACAATCTCTCCGTCTCCAAAGCCGAATAATACGATATTCGCTGATTCTTTTATCTTGGAGAACTGCCTTATATATGCATCTGCCTCATGTTCGGGATCATATGTGCTCTGCATGGCAACCATTTGCCCTTCACGCTCTATCGCCATGAATTGCCCATTATATAACGCATCCCCTAAGTAAATCTGTTCTTTAGGGTTATAACTCATGATAACACTATATAATAGCGGTCTGTCTTCCTGTATTATTTTCAGATTCTTTTCGAATATCGTCATAATTATTCCCCATCAACTAATCAACTAATAATCTTTTCCCGCTGTAGACATGGTATATCATTTTTCATCGTTATATGATATATATAGTTCTCCGTTTGAATATCGCGCTCCGTGAAATGTAAACCGGTATCATTACCAGTCAGGTCATACTTATTCATGACATAGTCAAACATTTTAATAAAATCCGCACGCAGTCCATGTTTGGCTGATTGAAATATCTCGCCATCAACAGTATCCTCCGTAATTATTTCATATACAGCATTAGGAATAGAATTCAGGAAACTGCATTTGTCTTCGATTTTTGTCATATGATCCAAAACACCGTTAAAAGATATAATCTTTGCCCGATTGTGAAATCTACTATAGAGCAACGGTAATTTATAGATTTCATAATCATCTATAATATTATGGAGAAGATATATATATACCTGCTTAATGGTATGACCGCTATCAAGATATTGTTCAAGAGTTCTCCCATACTCTATATATGTTGGAAGCAAATAAGAACTATTATCTATTAATCCCGTAAACACATCCGGCATAAAAGCATTGCACAAATAATTAATATATGCTCCATGACTGAATCCGTATGCATGAATACGACGCGGATTAATGTGATAGTTATTATCTCTTAATATATCAACAACCACTTTCATAGCAATCAGCTGGTCTAAAGCCTGTACCGGTCCCATATCATTCATATATGCTTCTGTTTCACCAAGAGCAAGTTCAACAGGAATAGGAGAATCCGTAACCTCTCCTAAAGGTACTCCCTTCAATTGATCCGGTGTCAATTCTATATCTTGCATATACTCCCAGCCAAAATAATTACATTGTACAACAACATAATTATATTTATCCGCAAACTGTTCTCTCATTTTATGAAACACATTGCTGTTTGCCTGACCCCCATAGCCGGATGAAAGCAGCAATATTCCTGTATCATTATTGATTCCTGTTTCCGGTTCCGAAAAATATATATCAAGATTTCTTGGACAAGGGGCATACAGACTAGGCTGGGAATTAACTGTAATACTATATTGGTTAGCCATTTTTATTTCCTTTTGCAATTAATAATTATCCAAAATCGGATTCACTTCAAATATCAGCAAATCCGCTAACAGAACATAGTCTTTTAATTCCATCGACTCCATAATATTTTTCATAATATTTGTATAAGCCGGAATATCTTCCTGTGCTAATTCCGAAGAAAACCCTGCTAATTTTTGAATCAGTGAGGGGAGTGCCTTAACACCCTCTCCCAAATTGTTTTGATATAACAAATCAGATACGGTAAGAATCTCTTGTTGAAGCCCTGATTTCAAAGTATTATCACTCATAATTTCCCTTCTTTCTTTTTTTGATTATTGAAAGTCTTCTCTTGACATTGCTTCTTCAATCACTCTGATAAATTCCTTCTTCCCATCAGTCAGCATCTCCGCTCTTTCATAAGCCTTTTTCTGCATTTCATGGTAAAAGTCCGGATCAGACTTATATCTCAATACAGTATCATACATATCATCATAATCTTTTACATGAAAATTAGGACCCGCTCCCAATCCTCCATCTCCATGATCCATAGTTACAACAGGGACTCCCTTATATAAAGCTTCCGCTACCGATGTGCCGCCGCCCACACGTCTTGGATTAATATACAGATCACAACATTCCAGGGCGGCCAATACATCCGCTTGAAATCCCAGATCAATTGCATATTTCCGAAAAACAGCATACTCATCCCTGAGCTTATTATATCTTTCAAAATAACCCATAAATGCTACATAAATGTCTTGTTCCATTAGTTTTAATAATAGCTTTAGGCAATCCTCATCTATTTCCTTATTAAGCCTTCCTCCGACTAATACTACTACAAAACCTTCTTCAGGTAGCCCAAGCTCTTCTCTTGACAGAGCACTTTCCTGATCTTTGAACGAGGAGGTAAATAAACTCTCTATAAAATGATCTTTTGTCAAACCATGTTTTTCTGCCCATTTCAAATGATCTTCATTCACTCTGCATCCAATGGTCTGAAACTGACCATATGTCTGTGTTCTGTTAGATGGAACTGTTCCAATAGTAACAGTAGGAACAATCTGCTTACATAAATCAGCAACTATGCTGCTTCCTCCAATGGAAAGAATATAGAATGGTTTTTCTGATTGAACAACATTTAAAATCTCTTGTAATACAGGAGGATCTATCATAGTTTCCGGGCATTGATAGTAGGCAAATTCGCAATCTTTATAAAGAATATAATCAGAATTTGATAATTCATCCATATAATTCCCATAAGACTGATTAAACAATGGATACTCGCATTCCTGACATACCATTTCTGCAGTATTTATAATATATACTTTTTTATTCATATATTTTTGGATAATATAACAGCGATCCATCAATGTCTTTGTCGGACCGTGCGATAAAGACAGAACTTGTCCTGTAAGTATGATTACCAAATTCTGATTCCTATCCGAACAGGGTATGTAATGATATTCTTGACTCAATAACGCTTCATAGATATCTAAGATCATCTGATACAAATCGTCAAGCAGATCAGTTGCCTCATAATCCGGAGATACCACTCCCAGAAATATCATTTTATTCAATTGCCCCAAAATATGTCTTCTGCCTTTAGGAGATATTGATGTATCATTTAAACAATGCCTGATTACTTTTTTATACAGTATCAAATCATTCGAAGCATATATCAAAAAACTTGCAAAATAATAATAATAACCTGTATCTTCAAGCACATCCATTATATCCTGAAATACATCCAATAACAAAGGTATATCTTTTCTTCTATAATCCAATTCATATTCGAGGTATAAATGATAATAATCATCCAAATCTTGAATCGTTATTTTATCATATGCAAAGTCAACTGTACGATTATAAAGATCTTTCACCGTAATCTTATCCATACCCAATCCTCACTTTTCTTAACATATACAAATAAAGCCGGTCAATATGACCGGCTTATTTGTCGTAATCCGAAGATTACTGAAGTAATGATAATACACCCTGATTAGACTGGTTAGCCTGAGCCAACATTGACTGAGAAGCCTGCTGTACAATGTTAGACTTGCTGTAGTTAACCATCTCAGTAGCCATATCTGTATCACGGATACGAGATTCAGCCTCTGTTAAGTTCTCAGAGTAGTTCTTGATGTTATTTACAGTGTACTCCAAACGGTTCTGAACTGCACCTAACTTAGCTCTCTGCTCAGATACATCTTTGATCTTCTTCTGAACTGCAGAAAGTACCTTCTGTGCGTTGCTATGAGTACCAACAGATCCGCCAACCTTACCGATAGATACCTTAATGGTGATCTTCAGTTCGTCAGTCTTACCTGCATTAGCACCAATCTGAAGATATCCAGAGAATGCATTCAACTTCTTGCCATTGAACTTAGCACGGCTAGCAATAGCTGCGAGCTCAGAATCTAACTGATTCAGCTCCTTGTTGATAGCTTCACGATCTTCAGTAGCATTAACATCGTTAGCACCCTTGTCTGCCAGCTCTTCCATTCTCTGAAGAATAGCATGCATCTCATTCATGTTACCTTCTGCTGTCTGGATCATTGAGATACCATCTTCAGCATTGTTAACTGCCTGATTCAGACCTCTGATCTGTGCACGCATCTTCTCAGAAATACTAAGACCTGCTGCATCATCTGCCGCTCTGTTAACCTTGTAGCCGGAAGCCAACTTCTCAGAAGACTTCTTTACTACTGCTACATTTGCGCCCAGCATTCTGTTTGTGTTGTTTGCCTGTAAATTGTGTTGTACTACCATTCCCATAATAATTCCTCCTTGAATATACTGTCGCGTCCTTGCGACATTTACTAGAAGTCCTTTGGACTTCCGTTAAATGGTTTTTGGGGTTTTTCACCCTTGTATTATATATATCGGATGTTTTATCCGATACTTAATACCTAAATTTAATTTTTTTAAAATTTTTTCAAATTTATTTTTTTTGATCCATAAAAATGGAATCCACGTTCTGAGACGGTCTCATGGAATTATAATAACTGCTCACAACCTTCGAATTCGCCTTAACCTGTCGCAGTTCCTTCTGTTCCCTTGCAAATATTAATTCCAAACGATTGCGATTCCTTGCCTCTAAAGCCTGAATCTCAACCTCCAAATCTGTACATTTACGAATCAATTCCTGTATTTTCTTGATATCATCCTTATATAATTCCTTTTTAGCAGTTAATTCTGACCGAATCTGAGTGAATACCGACTCAAATCCTTCATCCAACTCATCAATCTGTCCCAGCAGTACATCTTTCTGATCCATATTCTCTTCAAATGCTTCAAGAACAAAATCCTCTTGAATAGCAATTTGTTCCTGACGCCGAGTTGCTTCTAACAATGCCTGTAATATAGATATTTTCTTCTCCATCGTTTCCGCCAATATCAATAAATACTTTTTTATATCCATATTACAAACCTCACATGTAAGATGATACCATAATCATTTTATATAGAAACTTATCAAAGCTTAATGCGTATCAGTTGCTGTTCCTTGAGGCTGCTTTGCTGTCCGCATAACGATCTTCCAATTATCCCGCATATCACGAATCTCACTTAATGCCTCATTCAGGATATCAGGATCCTTCTTAATATTAGCATCTACTAATTTATTAAATATGTAGTCGTACACAATATCAAAATCCTTCGCAACTGCATATCGATGATCAAGAGTAGTCTGTAATTCTACGATAATATTTCTGGCTTTTTGTATATTGATATTAGCCTTTTCATAATCTTTATTTTCAATACCTGCCATGGCTATATTGCAGAACTTAATTGCACCATCATATAACATCAATACTAATTCAGCTGGAGATGCTGTTTCAACTTTTCTAGCCCCATATGCCTGTGCCGCATTACGAACCATAACATTACCTCTCTTCATGTATATATCAGAGAACCATCTTGCGGACTCTGCCAATTGCAGAATCCACAAGATCATTCAATTAACTATAATAATACACCATCTTTTTCCAAGAATCAAGAACCAAAGAATCCTGCGAAACTACTCTGCTGAGACTGCAGCTGTGCCATCAAAGTCTCCATTCTTGCAAACTGCTTGTAATAACGATCTTCAACATCATTCATCTTATCTGTCAACTTATCGATCTTATCGTCATATTTCTTAATATCGCTATCCATTTGCTTATCTGCATAGAATGTTAATGCACTACTTGTAGAAGATCCTTTCATAGCTTTTTGGAAGCTGTCATAAAGTCCGTTTCCAAGCTCACTTAATGTCTTGATCAAGGCATCCGGATTGTCTGCAATAGCTGCTTTCAATTTATTGGTCTTTCCACTATAAGCAGCATCATCCTCATCACCTTCTATATGAAGCTGACCATATTCATTCCAATTACCGGTAGTGATTCCAAAGCTTGATAAACTATACCGTTTTTCAATGCCATCCGAACCTGTATAGGATACACCCTTATTTAAGCTGCTTCTCATGGTTGATAAGAGAGAATTAACAGTAGAATCTCGGCGAAGAAGTGAAGCTTTAATTTTATTCTCCCATTCTTCCACTTCCTTATCTGACATGGCATCCTTCTTTTCATCCGTCAGCATAGCATAATCCTTGGCACTTTCGGCATTGTAAAGAGTATTCATTTCTTTAATCAATGCATTATACTCTTTTACAAAATCTTTTACTGCATTGTAAATTGCATCTGTATCTGTGGACACCGTCATCTTAATCGGTTCATCTGAGATTTCATTACCTTCTTCATCCAGCTTCATCGTCACATCATTTACTGTGAAGTTCAATCCATTCAAACTGAATTCATTAGAAGACTGTCGGAACTCAGCCCCATTATACCGAACAATTGCGTCTTTTCCGTCAATCTTTGTAGCATGATCAGAATCTAATCCGATCAATGATAATCCCATATCAGATTCTTCCGTCTTGGAAACATCCGTATACGCTTTTAATTCAAAATCAAACGCTTCACCGGACTCAGTAGAATTCACAAAGAATGTACCCATTTTCTCATCATAATTTGCTTTTACACCCATCTTGGAGAATTCATTTGCAAGACCGGACAGTGTTGTATTCTGATCAATCGTAAACGAATAGGTCTTGGCATCAGTACCCTTTCCTACTGTAATCTCATACGTAGTACCATTTGCAATTCCCATATCCGTCAGCTTCGTACTTCCGGTTACTGCTGCTGGAGTATCTGATACAGACACCTTGTTAAATGCATTACCTGCGGTAACGATATTATCGCCTGCATCACTGGTCTGCTTGCTGGCAACAATACCACTAGCACTAATACCCAACGCTTTTGCAGACTCATCGTCAGAGCCTTTAATGGTAAAGTTCGTTCCACCGGAATATACCGTTTGTGATGGATCATCCGGGTTAGGAGAAGATGTTGCGGTAGTATTCTTGAATTCGAATCCACCCATAGAAGTATTATAGCTGACTTCTAATCCGATATCTCCAAGATCCGCATTCATGTTGTCGATCACACTCTGCAAAGTTCCGTCATCGCTCCTAGTTGTAATCGTCTTAGTCTGCTCATTGCCATCAGCATCGGTATAGGTCACACTAAAACTTTTGCCAAGAACATCCACCTGATTACCCTTTGAGTCAACCAGATCAGACAATTGCTTTCCGGCAGCATTCTCATCTGCAACATAAGAAGTTGTGTTAAAAGCCTTACCTTTCAAACTCGCACTTGTTAAATAAGCAGAACTGGCCACCTGTTTTACAGATAAGGTATGCGAACCTGTTACCGCATTATTGCTGGCATTCACAGTTACCGCCTTATCATTGGTTGTTGCTACCTTCTTTGCCTTATAAGTCCCAACAGATTTGAACTTACTAAGAGCACCTGTATAGAAGCTATACAACTTTGTATTCAAGGAAGCCCATGCTTCTTTTTTCCATTTTAATTTCGTCTGATCACCTTTGGCTGTATCAACCTTAGCTTGATGACCAGTCATCATACTCTTAATAATTGATTCTGTATCCAATCCGGATGCCAGACCTGTTACTCTTGTTGGCATAGCATGTTCCTCCTTTCTATCGTTTTTCGTCTACTAAGATTCCTGCCAGTTCCAACGTCTTCGCGATCATATCCAATGTCTTCTCAGGCGGGATCTCACGGATAACTTCACCGGAATCCTGATCCATAACCTTAATAGAGATTCTCTTCGTCTTCTCATGATAAGAGAACTGACACTCTGTATGCGTCGGCTTAATCTTCGAGTTGATATCTCGAAGGGCACTCTCTACCTTCTCTTTGGATACTTCATGAATTGGAATTCCTACATCTTGACCCGGCTGTTCCTGTTCATTCGGATACTGTTGACCGCTCTCTGCAGAACTCTCAGATACGTTTGCAACCTTTACATAATTATCAGCGACAGGGGCTGCTGCCTGTACGGGTGTTACATCCGGTGTAGTTGTATTGTAATTCCGCATTCCGGACGCTACACTTGATTCAATACCACCGATTCCCATATCTTTCACCTCCATGTGATCGTTTTGCGTGTTCATCACACATTATATAGATACCTGCCTGTTCCTCCATGATTCGCAGGCACCAAATAGGCTTCTAAGACATCTTTCCTGTCAGTCTTGAAACCTACTCTTAACTACTGTATCGACAGACCACCTTAATATCTTAACACTTATTTTATATTTTTTTGTCATTATAGGATATCATTTAATTCTTTTACAACATTTGCCTGTTCTACCGTTTCCTTATTTGTCTCTTTGATCTGAAGGTACAGTTCTTTACGGTATACTGGGACGGATTTTGGTGCGCTGATGCCGATCTTGACCTGATCTCCTTTCACTTCCAGGATTGTAACCTCTATATCATTGCCGATCACAATAGCTTCATTTTCTTTTCTGGATAATGCTAGCATGTGCCTTCACCCGCCTTCCGACTCTGAACTGCGTCATATACATTGAATTTGGAATCATAATCCGGATTCTCTACAATAATCTGTCCACCCTTGCAGGTTGCGGAATTAATGATGATCGGAGCCTTCAAATTCGCAGTTACCTTAGTAACATCTGAAGAAGTGATCAATGTCAGCAATACCACCATATCCTCATCGCTCGGATTGCCAAGAGGCTCCAGCAGACTATCTTCGATCATCGGATTATACTCATCCAAGACCGCAAACGGTTCCAGAACAGGAAAAGCCATATATGGATCTTCCATGCATTGCAGCCAGCGGATTGCCGTATCCTCACCCTTTTCCAGATCATAGATGATCGCAAATTTATGTTTGTCCTCGAATCCTATAATTCCATTTGGAAAATCAAGAATCTTGTCATCATCAATTGTAACTTCCCCAAAAAATCTTGTCTGTGCTACCATATACCTTTCCTCCTTATAATTAATACAACCCCTAATCTAATCTATGATTCACATATAGATAGATTCAATATATATTGTTATGCCGAACCTATTACCCGTATACAACGAAAGACCCAGACTGCACATTGCCCCGGGTCATTCGTAATCGTTAGATAGCGTATTCCACACTATTTGCAAACGGATAATTATGATTCGTAACCCATACTTAATAATACCATAGTCTTACCTTTGGATTCAACCGCCAATTACAATCTCAGCATAGTATATCACTTAACTGATACGAAAAAGTAATCACAATACAGATAATCCTACAGATAATCAAGCAATGTCTGCTGAATAATCCGACTGGTAACCTGAAGTGCTGCGCTATATACGGTATTGGCTGATGCATACCGGATTGCCGCATCCTCGTAATCCACTTCTTCATTGGTAGACAATAGGTCTGTAAAATTCACATACTGATCCGATACACGCGTTTCAATCATTTCCAGCTTTTTCGCTCTCGCGCCGGAATCAGACTGCAGGGTAGTAACATCTGTCTGGTATCCTTCAAATACAGTGATATGCTGATTGAACAGTTCACGCATCTCCGCATTTTTTAATTTAATTTCATTATCCGCATCGGTGATCATATAATTAATCTGCTCAATTGCTGCCTTATCATTGGAATACTTTGGATTCGAAAGCAATCCTTTTAGCTCGGAAAGCCGCTTCTCAGCTTTGGCCACCTCTTCTACTTTATTGGCAAGATCATCAATATCCCGACCAACATTCGGTGACATCAGATCCCTGCCTAAGGTATTTACCCGGATCTTCTGATTGAAATTCACTTCATATTCAATCTGTTGATCTTCATCCGTTACTTCGTACACCGTCTGCTCTCCGGTTGCTTTTGTAGTCTGCACGCAGTTAAAATAATGCTCTGGGCGCAGATCACTGGTATCAAATGAATCCTTATCATAAGTCACTTTAATCGAATCTGAATTCTGCATCTGTGTATAGATATTCTCTCCGAAAACCACCTCGCCGGTTTCCGGAATATACCGAACCTCATCCGCTCCGATATTCTTATAATAATCAGCAGATTGGGTACCGTTCATCGTAGTTGTGACCGCTACATTCATATCCACACCGTTGCTGTCCTTATAGGTGATCGTTGGTGCCTTTCCTTCTGTCAGATTGTCATAGGCAAGCCGAAGACGATAGAATTCCTGTTGTTCCGGATATGCTGCTGTACCGTATGTCTTGCTTCCGTTCAAATACTGATCCAGATCTGCCGGATCCACAGAATTCACAGTTGCTTTCTTCACTTCAATATTCGAATGATCCAATTCTTCCGTAATCTGATAGGAATATCTCGGAGCCTCCGTTGCCGTAAATGTCATGGCAGTGCTGGTCTTATATCCGGAGAAAATATACCGTCCCGCATAGGTCGTATTACCCTCGGAATAGATCATATCTTTATAAGCCCGGATCGTCTCGGCAATCGCATTCCGGTCATCATTATTAAAGGAATCCGTTGCGCCCTGATTGCAGTATCCAACCATATATTCCATATAATTCGATACATTGGTAATGGAATTCTCCGTCAGCTCGATCCAGGAGTCCGCATCCTTAATATTCTTTTCTTTATATTGATACAACTGATTCACAGTATTACGAAGCTTCAATGCCCGGACAGCGACTACAGGATCTTCGCTGGCACGCTGAATCTGCTGACCACTGGTAAGCTGCTCCGTCAGATTATCCAGCTTGCGGGTACTGGTCTGCATATGTCGTAATGAATTATTCGTGATCATCTGATTCGTAACACGCATATGATCTTCCTCCTTTATCTATCCTATCATTATTCTATCATTATACTCCGGTATTATTGATCAATCGATCATAGATCTCATCCAGCACCGACATTACCTTACATGCCAGATTATATCCGTTACGCTGGATCATCAGGGTTGTTGCTTCTTCATTCTGGTCTACACTGGATTCCGACATCCGCTGCTGACTGATACTGTATGCGATATTCTCCTGATGCTCGCTGGAGATTTTACATTTATTAGTCTGAACACCCAAGGTTGCGATAATGGATTCCAGATACTGACTTGGACTTCCCTGATTAAAGATCTCAGTATTATTGAAGCTTTCCCGAATCTTATTCAGAATAGAGATATCTTCTACATTCCCCTGCTCGATCGCCCGTGCATCAGATACTACAACCCGCTTCGGCTCCTGCATTACCGTCTCATTGACATCCCAGTTCAATGCGGTCAAGCGATAGTACGATACCTCTTTGGAAGTAAAGCTGGTATTGCCGACGGTTGCCGCCAGATTCATGCCCTGTCCGTTGGTATCAAGTGTCGTCAGCATATCGAGTCCCGGTTCACCGTTCGAATCCACCCCCGACGTTGTGAGATCATTGATATACCGTGAAAATGTACGAACAAATTCGTTCATCTTGGACATATAATACGGAACGCCTTCAAAATTCACATTTGTACCGACTTTGGCGGTATCGCCTACTGACAGATCCGATACATTCACCGGTATCCGATGGTCGCCGTCTTCCGAAAGCTGCTTCAATCCATAGAATGTATAATCCGTGATCTCTCCGGTTTCATTATCGTAATTCGCTTCAAAATAATCATAATAATAATTTTTGCTGGCGATCGTGATCTTGCCTTCATCCGCAACATTCAATGTAGATAACGTAAACGGACGATCGGTTGTCATCTTCACGGATACTCCGGAAGCATCCGCAATAATATCCGTGGCTTTTCCCACAAATCCATAATTGTGGTTGCCGTCTCTTACAGCAATCAGTCCAGCCAGCTTACCGGTCAAAGAAGGACTGTAGATATTGAACGTATCACCGGCGGTTCCGTCGGAATTCTTCCACGCCAGTTCATACAGACCATCAATATCGGTCGCATTTACCTTCTCATCTCTTGGGATTACCATCAGTTCCCGGCACTGAAGGTCATCTAACAGCAGTTCACCATTAATCCAGATATTGAACTTGGTAGCACCGGAATCATGACCGTCTGCAGCTAAGATTGGCACCTCTTTGGTCGTTATATTAACCAGCTCGGATAGTTGATCCAGCAGCACAACTCTCTGATCCCGAAGATCATTGGCATTGCCTTCCCGAAGTTCAATGTTCCGGATCTGATCATTTAAGGTAAAGATCTGTTTTGCAAGAGAATTGATCTCAGATGTACGGATCTGCACCTCATCATTTAAGCTTTCCTGAGAAGTCTGAAGATCATTGGATAATTCGTTAAATAACTCCGTATAGCTTTCAAATTGGTTCAAATATTGTACTCGTGTGGTATCATCGGACGGATTGTCACAGATATCCTGAATTGCCTTCTCCAGATTCGACACCAGAGATGTAATACCGGTCTCGGAATTCATTTCGTTAAAATAAGATTCGATCTCGTAGGAATAATCATATTTGGCTGTATATTCGCCTTTGGTACTGGTACTGTTCCAGAACTTAACATCATAATACGGATTCCGGATCTGTTCGATCCCCGTAACGCTGACACCGGTACCCTGCATACCTGCCGAAGTGTAGAGCCGGAGTGCGGAAGATGCCTGACTGGTTACCTTCTGCCTGGAATAGCCTTCTGTCTCGGCATTAGAGATGTTATGTGCAGTTGTATTGATCCCAGCCTGATAATAATGAAGTCCGGATCTTGCTGTGTTCAATCCCAAAAATGTAGATGCCATATTCTTTCACCACCTGTACTGATTATTACTATTTGTTATTACTGATACTTATCACTCACTACTATTTATTTCGTATGCGCAAAGCCATTACTTAATATGATATTTCGCGTTTTTGTTCCATTTTACGGTCGGATCGTACCCGGAATCAGGATCCAAGACGTTCGATCAAATGCTCGATCATTTCCGATACAACCGTTATATAGCGGGAATTCGCGTTATATGCATGCTGATATTTGATCAGATTGGTCAATTCATCATCGGAAGATACACCCAGAACCTCTTGACGCTGATTATCTACTTCTCCCACCAGTGTCTCCTGTGTCAGCCCGATGTTGGTGTAGGTGTGCCCACGGTCTGCGTAATCGCCAACCAAGGCAGCATAATAGTTATTGTAGGTATTCATTACCAGAGAATTCGGATCCAATGTTGAGAAATCCTCGTTCCACATATCGATCAGCTGATTGGCAACTTCCTGATACTCTTCATCGTCCGTAGTTGTCAGCGGCAATAATGCAGGATTCTGCAGCAATGCATCATTGACCTCTACCTGTCCGGTCGTATACAGTGAATAGTAATCATTGGCATCTTCCGGATTAAAGATCCAAGCTCCGGTCTGCAGATCTCCGTTCTCATCCACATACTGGATCGTACCATCATAGGTATACCGGTCATAGCCCTTACGTGTAAAGAGTTCTGTTCCCTGTGCCTCATTACCCGCTCCGAATCCTCGGCCTGCATTCGCTGTATCCAATATGGTATAGGTATTTCCGTTTGTTACCGTGATTTCCGTATTCGGGCACAGGATATCATTCATTTTCGTCACAATTCCATGGATCAGATTATCGAATTGCGAGATCAGATTCGCGACATCCCGATTATTCAATGTACGATTATAATCGGTCAGAAGCTGCTGATATTCAGAATCCGTCAGATCCATATGATCTCTTCGGAAAGGAATATCCGTATAATTCGGAGTATAATCTCCTCTGGCAGAAAGCAGTCCTTTCAATGATCCGGTATCCAGATTATCTCCTGCCACCATAGGACGTTCCAGATTGAAGACCTTTGCCGTAGAATAATCCACGGTACCGTCCGGACGGACAACCGTATCATTTTCCCAGAACACCGTCAAGAGATCGGAGCCCGGTTCTACCGGAACCGTACCAATCACAAAGGTACGATCCTCCGATACCAGAGAATGCTGCTCTGCATAGACATTTACCGTACCGTTTGACTGTTCTTTAATTTCAATGGAAATGAGCCCCGACAGTTCATCCAATGCCTGATTTCTGGCATCCCGATAATCATTAGCCGCCTCAACACCGGATGATTCCAGCTTCAGTATCTTGTCATTAATATTCATAATGGTCTGAGACAGTTCATTGATACGGTCTACCTGATCCTGAATCGTCTCATTCAGATTCTTCTGATAATCCACCAGTTGATCATGAATCTCCGTCGCACGGTCAATAAACGCGGACGCGGTAGAAACCAGTGCTGTACGCTGAGTATAACCGTTCGGGGTCTTCTGAAGTTCCTGAATCGAATTCCACATATTCTTCAGATAAGTCTCAAATGTATTGCCTTCTGTCTCTCCGAAGAATTCGCCAACTTCATCGATAATGCCGGCCTTCGTATTGTAGAATTCCTTTCTTGCATTCTGTGTTCTGTATTTATTATCTAAAAATATATCTCTGGTAGTCCTGGTCTGGGAAACCTTGGTCCCGAGTCCGGTCTGCTTAATGGAGACCTTGGTAAAACCCAACTTCTGATAACCCAGATCTGACTGAATTACCTGCTGACGAGAATATCCTTCCGTATCTAGATTTGTTAAATTGTGAGCGGTTGTATTGATCGCGTTCTGGCTTGCCTGCAAACCGGAAGCACCAATATACATTCTACCCATTGTACCCGACATATTCTCATCTCCTTCTGATCTATATGCTGCCGATTATTTCCTTTAATCTAACTCCATTTGATCCTTACTACTCCAAATGGATGTCTCTATATTACTTAGTCAAGAAACTATTACGACTTACTGTCAAATTGATTCGTTGCAACCCCAAGCAGGTCGCCACTGTAAGAGCCTTTATCATAATTTGCTGTTTCCGGAGCCTGCCCTGCCGTCTGCAGAATATTGATATTGAATTCTGTCATTTCCAAGGCATTCTCCAAAAGCTCCCGATTCCATACATTCGTCTGCTGCAGCTTCTGAACCGTAGCCCGAAGTCTTTGATGAAGCTCACTTAACGGCTTCTGGAACTCCGGCTGCTTCTCCATGATCCGGACAATGTCCGCGATCGTCAAAGTCTTTGCATTCTGATTTAACACAACCGCTATATTCGATACAATATTCTGACGTCTCTTCTCAAGCACCAGAATATCATCAATCACATTCTGCTCATGTTCTGTTATCCTCTGGAGTTCTTCAATATCTGCTTTGACAATGATTTCCGTCTTCTTATTGGAAACCTCATACAGATTATCGTATACTTCGCACTCCTGTGACAGAACATCAATCAGTTCTTCAATCAAACTGGCCATAGAATATATTCCTTTCCATGAAAAAATACCGATAAGAACAATGATGGATTGGGAATTCTATAGGTCTGTACCACACACCTATAGTCAGACGTCCATGTCTGAGATCAGAATTCCCAATCCTTAGATTGCATACTGTTCATAGGTTGATAACAATTTTTCGGCAAAGCTTTCATTGCTGACATTGTAATTACCGCTCTGAATCTTTGCCTTCAGCTCAGCTACACGGTCCTCGCGGATATCCGGAACATTCTGAAGCGCAGTCTTCGCAATATGCATATCCTTACCAATAGAAGAAAAAGATACTTGATCTGTACTGGAAACACCGCTGGTATAACCTGTCTTCCCTGACTTGTTCGTTCTACCGACGCCGTATATCTGGTTGATCTGATTATAAGCATCTATACGCATAACAGCCACCTTCCTCCTTGAAATAATATTCTTCTATACAATATTTATCGTCAGATTTCAGTTTTACTTTAGAGACGTTGTCAAAAACTTCCCATATACGGAATTATATATACTAAAGTTACGCAACATCAAAGGGCTTGCTATTTTCTTTATTTATATATTATTTGATTCAGTTGATAGGACACGGGCGAGCCGGAGAATTCCTAAGGAACGCATTCTGTTGATTTTGTGATAATTCCATCAAACGAATATCCAATTATCATAAAAGCATTCGCTGTTTGAGCTTTAGCGAGTTAGAATGCTTTTATAGATAATTGCCATGAGTGAGATGTGAATTATCCAAAATCGTGACAGCAGCGTTACGTGGAATTCTCCGGCTCGTCCGTGTCAATAAAGATGATTATAACCCCGCATATAGAAAGCGCAGTCTACGACTCTCCCAGCGATGTCTTTTCGGATACAGTTACCTTCTGGTCGTAGCATGTAAAGATCTCGTCTACCTTCTTCGCATCCATCTTAGGCGTGATCAGACTGACAAGCGGAACTACGATCAGACTTGCTACCATGGACACCGCACCGGCATTGATCGGAGACGCGATGATCGGATGTCCGGCAAGCGACAGGATCATATTAAGCACCGTAAATCCAACACCTACAATAAAGCTTGCCCATACGGATGCTTTGGTAACCTTCTTTGAATACAGACCGTACATAAATGGTGCCAGAAATGCTCCGGCCAGGGCTCCCCATGATATACCCATGAGCTGCGCAATGAATGTCGGCGGCTTTAAGGCAATAACTACGGAGAGAATTATGAAAAACGCGATCAGGCACCGCATGATAATCATCTGTGTCTTATCCTTCATATCCTTCACAAAAGTACCTTTCATCAGATCCAGAGTCAGTGTAGAACTTGATGTCAATACCAGAGAAGACAAGGTTGACATAGATGCCGATAATACTAACACAATTACGATTCCGATCATGATATCTGGAAGTGTAGATAACATCTGAGGAACGATGGCATCATACATTACAGAGCCATCCGCCTTATAAATAGCCGGGTCAGAAGAATATAATCTTGCAAATCCGCCTAAGAAATAACATCCTCCGGATACAATAACAGCAAATACGGTTGATACAACCGTACCTGTCTTAACCGCGCGTTCATCCTTGATCGCATAGAATTTGTGTACCATCTGTGGCAGGCCCCAGGTTCCGAGCGAAGTCAGAACAACGACACCGAACAGATTGGCAACATCCGGTCCCAGGAAAGAGGTAAATGCTCCTACCTGACCGGCAGATACAGCCACATCATTTTCAATCAACGAAAGTTCCCGAACGGAATCATAGAATCCTCCGTGATTGCTGAGAACAGCCACAATGACCGCTACGATTCCGGCAAGCATGATCAGTCCCTGAATGAAATCATTGATCGCCGTTGCCATATAACCGCCAAGGATTACATATACACCGGTCAATACCGCCATTACAATAATGCAGACTGCATACGGAATGTCAAATGCCATAGCGAAAAGTCTGGACAATCCATTATAGATAGAAGCCGTATACGGAATCAAAAATACAAATACGATAATAGAAGCCGCAATCTTCAGCGCGTTGCTTTCATATCGTTTTCCAAAATAATCCGGCATGGTTGCGGAGTTCAACTTCTGTGTCATAACACGGGTTCTTCTACCAAGGATTACCCATGCAAGCAAGCTTCCGATAAATGCGTTGCCAAGCCCGATCCAAGTAGAAGCCATACCATACTTCCAGCCGAACTGCCCGGCGTATCCGACAAATACTACGGAAGAAAAATAGGAGGTACCAAATGCAAAAGCTGTCATCCATGGTCCGACACTTCTTCCTCCCAATACAAAATCATTCACGTTGGTCGCTTTCTTTCTGGAATAGATACCTACAGCGATCATGATTCCAAAGAACACAACCAATAATGCAATCTTAACTGCCATCTTTCTATGCTCCTTCTATTGTGATTCTCTGCATATAAGATCTATATCCGTAAGTATCGGAAACAGATCTCATATGCAGAACATTTGCATCATATCACATTTGCTTTAATAATGCAACGCTTTATCGCAAAAAAGTGTTGGAACAGAACAAAAACCATGTTACACATAACATGGTTCTTATTCTGATTATACGGTTATTTAATTGCATATCTACCCATATAAAAACCGGTAATGCTTACATATTGTCAAGGAAACGCATTCTTGCGCCTTCCTTCTTCTTCTTTTCAGGCTCTACCGGCTTAGGCTTATTGATCACACTATTCAAAGAATTACCTAATTTCTGTTTGCAGGCTTCACAGAAACGACCGGTCCGGATCATGGTTCCGCAGCTTTCGCATTCTAAGCCTACCATAGATGCTTCGGAGAATGTCAGACGTTCTTCTCTTACCCAACGCTTGATCTGGTTAACGGATACCTCGTTCTCCTCCGCCACTTCATTAATAGAAGCATTCGGATTATCCTTAATGAACTGCTTCACTTCCTGGAACTTATCTTCTAATACCTTTTCGCAGCCCGGGCAGATCGGTTTGCCGATATAATTGAACATCTTACCACAATTCTTACAATTTCTGACTTCCATAATCATTCCTCCTAAACAAATATCTTGTTAAATACTTATATCCTTTCATGCTCAAATACTTACATAAAACACATGCAATTACATATTATATGTCTCACTGCGTCATCCCACGACCTATACATACGCTGGTATAACTGACTTCCCGAACTCCTGCCTGAAGCAGAACCGTTGTACACGCTTCGATCGTTGCCCCAGAAGTGTAGATATCGTCTACAACCAGTACTTTGTTTAATTTTACTCCATTTTCACGAATCTGAAAAGCCTTTTTTAAATTATTTGTCCGTTCAATATCATTTAAATCCTTTTGTGGCAAAGTATCAATCACACGAACCAGAACATCCTTGATCATCCGGATCTGCAGTCCTTCCGCGATAAGGCGTGCCAGTAATTCTGCCTGATTATATCCTCTTTTTCGAAGCTTCCGCGGATGCACGGGAACCGGGATTACTGCATCGAATCCGACAGCTTCCCACTGCAGTCTGTACTTACTCAGCATCTCGTCTGCATAGAATTGCGCATATTCTCTTCGATTGTGATACTTCATTGCTGTAAGACCTTCCTTGACCGGAGCCATGTATAGGAACAATGGATAGCCTTTTTTATAATGTTTGGGAAGGCGGATACAATCCGAGCAATACTCCTGCTCCTCGTCATCTACCGGTTTCCCGCATTTCATGCAGACAGGTTCCGGAATATACGGCAGACGAACTCTGCATTCCGGACATATCAGTCCCGTACCGGGCACCGGTTCCTGACAGACCGGACACCGTCTCGGATACAACAGATCTATAATCGGAATATTCAGCTGTACTCATTCCTTTCTGTATTATTATCTCTCTTTTGCAGATCACGCAGTGCCCATTCCAGTCCAGAATACCGTTTCTGTTCATCCACATTATCAACCATTTCATGGATCTTATAGCCGTTGCCCACTATGATCACGCACTGCTTGGCACGGGTAATTGCCGTATACAGCAGATTCCGGTGCAGCAGCACTCTCGGACCAGAAAGGATCGGAAGGATCACCGCCGGATATTCATTACCCTGCGACTTATGAATCGTTATGGCATATGCCAGCTCCAATTCTTCCAGCAGCTTATAATCATATTTGACCGTCCTGTCATCCATCAGCACCGTTATCTGTTCGGTATAATCATCAATCTCCTGAATAACTCCCAGGTCCCCATTAAATACACCGGCACCTTTGTCGATCACATGATGACCGGAAGGATCATATACCGTCCACTCCAGATCATAATCATTTTTGATCTGCATGACTTTGTCTCCCTCCCGGAAGCGTATACTATGCGCTTCATGTTCCTTTTTACTGCCGGATGGCGGATTCAGAATATTCTGTAATTCCTTGTTCAGATTCTCTACGCCCAGGTCTCCCTGCCGCATCGGAGTAAGTACTTGAACCTCATATGGTTTGGCATTCACATATTTGGGAATCTTTATCGATGCCAGAACACCGACTTCATCGATCACTTCTTTGGAAGAACGGCGCGGACGCAGGAAAAAGTCCTTACTGTCATTGGTCATATCCGGATATTCTCCGCGCAGGATCTTATGTGCGTTAGTAATAATATCACTGCCTTCTTCCTGACGGTAGATTGTAGACAGGGTGATCACAGGAAAACAGTCCGAATGAATAATATCTTTCAGAACATTGCCCGGTCCCACACTCGGCAGCTGATCCACATCTCCTACAAGAATCAGATGGGTTCCCGGCACAATAGCCTGGAACAGCGCATGCGCCAGATAGATATCTACCATGGACATCTCATCTATGATCACAACATCCGCGTCCAAAGGATTCATGGCATTGCGTTCAAAATGCGTTCTAGTCTCTTCCTGATCTGCTCCGCCTGAGAATTCCAGCAAACGGTGGATCGTCTGTGCCTGATAACCTGTAGCCTCGGTCATCCGCTTGGCAGCGCGCCCCGTCGGAGCGGCAAGCAGCAGATTCAGACCTTCCTGTTCATAATAATCAATAATCGCGTTGATCACTGTTGTCTTACCGGTACCGGGACCTCCGGTAATGACCAATAATCCAGAAACAGCCGCCTGCATAACTGCATGTGTCTGCTGTTCATTCAGTTCGATCTGGGATTGCTTCTGAAGACAATCTAATCTGGAACGGAGTTCTTCTTCCTTTATATGATAAGTGAGATTCAGATCGTGCAGCAGTCTTGCCGCATCCAGTTCAATGTGATACTGCTTATTGCCATAGACAGCATGTGTTCCTTCTATATCCTTTACAACAATTTTATGTTCAATCAAAAGTGTCGTAAGCTCGTGACGGATTGCTTCTTCGTAGGAATATGCGAACGGATCCCCGCCTTCCGGAACCAAAAAGCTGTCAACCTTGCGTATCAGCAGTTCCTCAGGAAGATAAGTATGTCCCAGATTCCCTGCCTGTGACAGGGTATACAGGATTGCCGCCCTTACCCGGAATTCCGAATCCAGTCCGATCCCGGCATTTCTGGCAATCTCATCCGCGATCTTGAATCCGATCCCCTGAATATCATCGGCAAGCTGATACGGATTCTCTTCTAAGACTTTGTACATCTTATTGCCGTACTCCTGATAGATCCTAACCGCCAGATGCGCATTGATCCCGTATTTTCCAAGGAACACCATTGCCTGCCGGATATCCTGACTCTCATGATACTGAAGCCCGATCTCTCTGGCCTTACGTTCCGAGATACCCTTAATCTCTGCCAGTCTCTCCGGTTCATATTCAATAACACGGAAGGTATCGGCTTTGAATTTTTTAACGATCATCTTAGCAAGCACCTGCCCGACACCTTTGATCGCGCCGGAGCTTAAGTATTTCTCCATACTGTCGACATCCTGCGGCATGTGAAGCTCATACGCGGAGATCTTGAACTGCTGCTCATACAGCTTATGATCTACCATTTCTCCTTCCGCCCGTATATACAGACCTTCGGTGGCTCCTTCCACATATCCGATCATAACCTCCGTCTCATCAATATCCTCATTGATCACGACCGACAAGACCGTATACCCATTCTCTTCGTTCCGATATATGATTTTCTCTATGTAACCTTCCAATACCAAAGTACTAACCGCCTTCCTATATCCCTCACTGCCTCGATCAGGCAGTAAAGGCAGAGTTGATCGCGCAATAGAAAGAGGCCACTTATACCCAGACATTATCCGTCTGTATAATAAGCAGCCCCATACTTATAATACATCTTACATTCCGGTTCTCTTCGATTCCAGAACATTTTCCACTTTCTTATCTGCCTGCTCTGTATCAGCTCCCATGCCGGTGCCTTCCGTCTGTGCACGTTGTGTCACAGAGTTTTCCGCAAGCGTTTCCGTCTCAGCCTGATTCAAAGATGTCCGATCCTCATCCGGTGTTATCGTCTCTGTACTTACCTCTGCTTCCTTAATAGAGGCAACACCGGAATTACGCTTCATACTTTCAAATAATTTCTGCGCAATTCCCAGATCACTGCTTTCTGTGATCGTTGAAGAAATGTCCTGCACCATGGTATCTCCGAAAACCTTCATATACCCGGTAGAATCTTCTTCCTCATCCAGCATGGTCTCCTTAACCTGCTTAACCACCTGTTCGACCAGATAAGTCTCAAATTCCTTACAGGCTTCCATCAGCTTGGCATCATCCGTGCTGTCTGTATGAATCCCGTTTAACTTGCTTTCCAACGCGCTGGTCTTGGCATTGTTGGAAGCACTGGATGCATTATTAGTATAATAATCCGAATAATAATCTGCAATTGATACAGGCATATTGACACCTTCTTTCTATTTCAGAATCTATCTTCTAAGATTATTTGCCTGCTCGAGCATGGTATCTGAAGTCTGAATTACCTTGGAATTCATCTCATATGCTCTCTGAGCCACAATCAGATTTACCATTTCCTGAGAAATCTGAACATTGGATGCTTCCGTTCTGCCCTGATGAATCTTACTTTGTACCAGATTCACATTCTGAGTCTCCTCCATAGCAGCACCGGACGCAACCGTAGCAACATACTTGTTACCGGATACCTTTTCCAGTCCGGTCGGGTTATTGAACTGAACCCGTCCGATCTGTACAGTATACAGCGCATTACCATTTGCATCGGTCCGGATCATGTTATTATATGTACTGCCGCCGTCTGTAGATATGGCAATGGTACCATCTTGCGCGATACTGATGTCAGAAGCACTGACATTTCTTGTTACCGGCTGATTATTCTCATCAACGGTATTGACGGTATTCGGGATGATGATCGTATTGTTGTTCTGATCCAATACCGGATCCCCATCCGATGTACAGAGCATATTACCGCCCTGAACCGGCGATACCGTAAAATTACCATCTCTGGTATACTGAATCTGTCCATTGACAGTACGCACCTTGAAGAAGCCGTCCCCTTCCATCGCAACCGCAAACGGGCTGTCCGTATCGATTAAGTTACCCTGAGTAAAATGACTGGTTACAGATGCCGTTCTGGTTCCAAGTCCCACCTGAGCACTGATCGGCTTCTGGTCTCCCGCATTATTTGTGGAACGGGACTGCAGTGTCTGATACAGTAACGTCTTGAATTCCGCAGTCTCTGTCTTATAACCTGTGGTATTGATATTCGCCATATTATGCGCGATCGTATCTACATTTTCCTGCTGCGCGATCATGCCGCTCGCAGCTGTCCATAATGATCTAACCATGCCGCACCTCTTTCTGTTATTACACTATTACAATTTACCGATATCATTAACTGCTTTATCCAGTGTAGAATCAATAGTCTGCATCATTTTCTGATTGGTCTCATAGGCTCTTGATACCGTGATCAGCGTAACCATCTCATTGATCACATTGACATTCGACATCTCCAGATAGCCTTGACGGACATAAGCATCTCCTGCCCGGATCCCCGCAACCGGAAGTGCGTCATATTGATTCTCTCCATACAAGGTCAGACCTTCATAATTATCAAAATCTACAATCTGCAGACGAGCAACAAAGTTCTCATCCGCATATATGTTACCAAGGGTGTCAATTGACACCTGTGCCGTCTGTGCCCCCGGAATCTGTATCCGCTGATTATTTTGACCAAGCACATAATCTCCATCCTTGGTGACAAGAAAACCATCCGTAGTTACTGTAAAAGCTCCGTCCCGTGAATAACGGATATGCTCTGTTCCAGCCTTGTCTGTCATGCTTATGGTAAAAAATCCGCTGCCCTCTAACGCCAGGTCGTATGTTCCGCCCGACTCCCGAAAGCTTCCCTGACTGAAATCATTATAGGTCTCGCCAATCTTCACACCGAGACTGATATCGTCAATTCCCTTGTAGAGATATCCATCCGAATCATCATCTACACGGATTGCCAGCTGTCGGTCAAAGGACTGCGCAGTAGGGGATACCTTCTTGTACCCGGTAGTATCGGCATTGGCAATGTTGTTGGCAATGACGTCCATACGCCTCTGCTCATTGCGAAGTCCCGTCCACGCCGTGTATAACCCTTTTACCATATTACGCTCCTTTTCTGCATGATATTGCTATCATGCAATGCTTGTTATGCAATTCTTACGAATCTCTCTTTCCAGACAAGAACTCAATATATTTTCCGGTTCCGATCGCAACGGCGGTTAACGGATTATCCGCTGTCATGGTCGTGATTCCGGTCTTTTCCGCGATCAGCTCTTCCAGACCGGTAAGCAGCGATCCGCCACCTGTCAGAACAATTCCGCGATCCGAGATATCCGCTGCCAATTCCGGCGGTGTCCGTTCCAACACACTGTGAACAGCTTCTACAATCTGTGCTGTCGGCTCCCGAAGGGCTTCCTCTGTCTCACTGGAAGTAACCATGATCGTCTTCGGAAGACCGGTAACCAGATTCCGTCCCCGAACCTCCATTGTTACTTCATCCGGACGCTTATAACAGGTTCCAATATTGATCTTGATCTCTTCCGCCGTCCGTTCGCCGATCAGAAGGTTATGCTTCTTTCTCATGTACCGGACAATTGCTTCGTCGAAATCATCTCCAGCCGTCTTAACGGAAGTGCTGACAACCGTTCCACCCAGAGATATGACTGCGATATCCGCTGTACCACCGCCGATATCAACGATCATATTACCACACGGTCTCGCAATATCAATTCCCGCGCCAATTGCTGCAGCAACCGGTTCTTCGATAATGGATACATCTCTTGCTCCGGCCTGATAGGTCGCATCCTCTACCGCTTTCTTTTCAACCTCTGTAACACCGCTCGGTACACAGACGCTAATCCTCGGTTTACGTGCAAATATATTACGACCTACCGCCTTCTGGATAAAATACTTGAGCATCTTCTCTGTAATTGTATAATCGGAAATGACACCCTGCTTCAAAGGTCTTACTGCCACGATGTTGCCCGGTGTTCTTCCGAGCATCAGCCGGGCTTCCTCACCGATCGCTTTGATCTTATTCGTATCGCGATCAAACGCGACCACAGAAGGCTCCTTTAACACAACGCCTTTTCCTCTCACATACACCAGTATACTGGCGGTTCCCAAATCAATTCCAATATCTGAACTTGCCATTATAATCCCCTTTCTATGAGACTTGATTCTTCCCGTTCTTCGCACGGAAGAATATTCAGTCAAATGAATACAACAGATTAATCTTCATTATACCTTTCGATCATGATTTTTCAAATAGCATTTGAAGATTTCGGCAATATGTCTTATATCGGAACTAATTCCTGTATATATATCGACATGTTGCCTACAAATCTTTAAATATCTTTTTTCAGCACATGATATAGCTGAAATATAATATAGTTTTGCCATTTTGTATTTATTTCAAACATGTTCCGTGCCTGCCGGATATCCGTCCGACAGCTCATCATATATCATTACGGACACGGATGAACGGCCGTCGGGTGTTCCTCTTCACGCATGATCACGATCCTGGCATCCTTGCCGTTAATCCATTCGATTGAAAGCTCCTGGATATTCATGATCTTGTTGATCCGCTTAATATAACTCTGCCATTTGAAGTTACCAGCTGGAAGCACACCTTCTCTCGTATATGTCGGAACCGGTTCTGACAGGAACTCCCGGCTGTCCATACCAGTCACATCCACCTCGAACAGATTCTCCATCGCATCATTCGCGAACAATACTTTACCGGAATGAACGTCTTTGATAAAAACACACTCCTTCATGTAATTATAAGAATTCAGGAGTTCATTGGTAACGACGCTCATGTTGGAACGGCTTTCATTCCGATACAGAATTCCCTGAACGATGTGCGCCACATCTTTTCCGTAGGCTATCTCCTGTTCACTGAAACTCCTCTCTTCATCCGTGGCAAACACAACCGCGCCACGGATCTCATGATGCATCCGAACTCCGTATACCATAATGGAATGCGCCTGTATCGCGGACATCATTCCAATCAATATGGATTCATATTCTTCCTCGGCACCGGACATTACATATCTGCCCTGCTTAACCTCAACATTGGTCTTACAAAGCTCTGTCACACGCCAGCTCTGATCTTCAAAATCCCAGTTCGGATTCGGATTGGTAATGTGCTTAGCCAGACAGGTATACGTCTCTTGTTCTGGTTCGTTAAAATAGATCGCCATCGCTGACAGGTGCAGCAGTTCGCATGATTTTTCAATGATCTCCTGCAAGGTAACATTCGCGTCATTACGCATATGTGCAAATGCCTGCGACAATATCATCTGGCCTTCCAGTTCTTTACGCATACTCTCTTCTGCCAGACGGCTTTTCCGCGCGTCAGCCTTCAGTCTCCGGTTATCAAATCTTGCTCTAGAAAGCAGACTGGTAAATTCTTCAAAGGACTCCGCGGAATTCCGAACTCGTATCACCATCTCTTCCCCAAGTCCGGCAATAATTGCCCCCGCCATAACACGACCATCCAGAACAACCGGCACAATCGCCATCAACTGATCCTGACTTCCTTCAGCCAGATTCAGAAGACAGTACTTATGCTCCTCATCGATCTTTGATAAAGCTTCCTTAATCCGTCTTATATTCTCCGACCGTTCCAGAATACTGTAGAATTCTCCTAATCGGAACATCGGTCCTGCCGGCTTGGTGATTAGTTCTCCCTCCGGGTTGACACCTGCGGCATAGATCTGATTATTCTCTGCATATACCTGCAGATACTTATCAACATCCACTTTAGGTATAACATCATCGAAAGTCCATTTGGAGGTCTCAACCTGCGCTGTCTTCACATATAGCAGCCGGTCTTCCAGCTCCTTCTGATTGCGGATCAGCTTCTCCTCCCGCTGCTTCTCCGTCGTAATATCATGCAGCAGAAGCTCCAAATCAAGAACCCCTTCTTCAATATGTTTTACATGAAGGTAGAAGGTTACCCATCGAAGAATGCCATCTTCACCCAAAATCCGGCACTGATAGCTGTAATCCACGGCATCCGAATTCCCGGCATTCCGAATAAGATCCTTCATTCGTTCCTGATCATCGACATATACATAATCCTCCAGTCTTTTTCTTCCGACACGTACATCCTCTACATCAATTCCAAACTGTACTGCATTGGCGGATATATACTGGAGCTCGGATTCTTCTCCGGTCAAACGAAGATCGATCGCCACACTCCGGCTCTGTTCTAATGCATCTCTCAGATAGCGGATCTCTTTCCGTTCTTCCTTTTCACTGGTAATTTCATACATTACCAGATCCATTCCAACCGTATTACCGTAATCATCAAATGCGAAGCGGACAGAACTGCTTACTGTGCGGACCTTGCGGCTCTCGGTCACGATCCTGTATTCCAGTGAATCCGTTTCCTTTTTGTTCTCTGCGGAATCCGCCCATGCATCTAATACGAACTGCAGATCATCCGGATGAATAATATCCCGGAATCGAATCCGTCCCTGATAGAATTCCACCGGCGTATATCCGAACTGATGAATGCCATGGCTCATATAATCAACTTTCATCTCATATCCGTTCCGGAAGGTTACATGAGAGAATACCACCTTGCTCTCATCCACCATCCGTTCCAGCATATGATTGCCATCCCCATTTAAGGATCTCATATCGAACAGGATCATATAATAATTCTGATCATCCACATCAAATTCATTCACGATCCCCTCGATGGCATATTCCCTCTGATCATTGCTTAAGATCATTTGATGCGATATCATCGATCTTCGGTCATGAAGTCTTGTAAAGAAATCCTCCGTATCGGATTCCTGATTCAGTTTGACCTTCACATGCGTTGTCTTTTGTCCCAGGATCAGCTTTGCCTCATAATTCATAATAATGATCTCACCTGTATCCGCATGATACGCAATGACAGGGAATTCAATTCTTTTGGCAAATTCTTGATAGCTTTCTAATCGTAATTTCCCCATACTGTTACTCCTTTATTTCTATTAACATAAGCTTCTCTCTTATAGTATTACCCCATAACCCCTGCATTCTTGCAAGCAGTTCTGTGATAGAAAACAAGAGCCATCTCGAATACGAGACAGCTCTTGATGGACATCAACTTAATTCCAGCCGTGGAATCCGTATGGAGACCGTTCAGTTTCTTCCGGTTCGGATTCCTTCATATCCTCTGAATACGGAGAATAATCTTCCTTCTCTTCGGTATTTGATACTGTATCAGATGCTGTATCATCTGCAAATTCTGCATTCACTTCTTCTGTTTGATCCGTATCTGGATCTGCGTCTTCGGAACCAATCTCTGCGTAACTTATAGATTCTGAATCCCCATATGTAGGTTCATCGGCTGCTGCCATCTCAGATTCGACCGCTTCCGAACCATCATTACTCTGACCGAATACAGAGAATCCAGCGTCACTGATACTCTTTGCCTGATTTGCCGTAGCTGTAATAGTCCCCAGATTACTGAGCAATTCCTGCATAGTCCGGCTCAAGCTGTCACATTTCTCCTGTGCGTTTGCCCGGATGGTGTCAGACTGTCTGTTAGCCTCTGCGATCATATTCTCGCATTTCTGTCTGGTATCTTCCGTCATCTGTTCGCAGGACCGCTTGGTACTTGCCGTTAATTCTTCACAGGACTTTCTGGTACTTTCACTTAATTCATCACATTCTGCCTGCGTCTTCGTGCGAAGATCTTCACATTCCGCCTGTGTAGCAGCCATCTTCTCTGCCTGCTCTGTCTCTGTCCGGCTGATCAGATCATTCTTCTGATTCTCAGCATCCTCTAAGATTCTCCGGCTCTCTTCTTCCGCATTGGCAACCACCTGATCGGCACGTTCTCTGGCTTCGATCAAGGTCTTGGATATTGCTTCATACTTTCCGGCAAATTCCACTTCCTTTGCCTTCATAGCATCCAACTCCTGCTTCACATCGGAGAACTGATTGCTCTGTTCCTCAGCTTCTGCCCGAACTCCCGATAATTCACTGGCATGTTCTTCGTTCAAAGAGCCGATCCTCTGTTCATAACTGTCTCTCATTTCCTGAAGTGCCGCATCTTTCTCATCCTGAAGTCGGAAACTTTCCTCTTCTTTTTCCCGGTTCAATACGGATATCTGTTCTTCGTAATCACGTCTCATAGCGGAGATCGCATCATTATGCTCCTGCTCCACAGCTGCCAGCTTCGACTCCTGATCGCGTTCCATCTCTGCCAGCTTCTCATCCCGCTCCCGTTCCGTTCGGGATAATCGATCCTCATAATCACGTTCCAGATCAGCGATCCGTGTCTCATATTCACTGCGGATAGAATCTGTTTCCTGATTCTTCTCTAACTCCAAAGAAGCAACCCGGTCTCTGGAATCCTCTTCTGCCTGAGAAGCAAGTCTTCTCTCATATTCTATATCCGACCGTGCCTGCTCCAGTTCCTGCTTGACATCTGCCAGTTCTTGTCTTGCAGCCGCAAGCTGTTCTTCTGTATTCATCATGGACTTCTGAAGCGCGTCATAATCCGCCCGCTTTTCATCCAATTGACGCTTAACCTGATCCGTCTCTTCAAATGAGCTCTCCAGTTCCATCTTTAACTTCTCGATATCTTCACTCGCCGCGCTCTTTACCTGCTCCTTTGCCAGCTGCAAAGAACGTACAGTCTCACTTAATTTGCCAATGGTGGTCTTAAGATCTGCAATATCATTCTGATGAGTACGATTCGTCTCCGCTACATATTCTTCAACAACCGCCTTATCATATCCCCCAAAGGACACTGTCTTGAACAACTCATCTCTTGCCATCCCGTATGCTCCTCCTATCTGATAATCTAACCCTCTCGATTCCTGTAATTATTACCCAATCATGATCCCATGCTTATTCTGATGGGCACGCCTAATGGTATTATAACACAGACATGTCGGGTTTGCACTAAATTTTAAACGAAAAAAAGGCTTTTTAAAGCCCTTTTCTCTTGATCTATATCCGCTTGCGTATCTCACGGGCAAGTTCCTGATTCTCCTCGGCATTCGCTTCATGCTGCGGCCATCCCAGATTTACATCATCCCCTTCATAGCGCGGGATCAGATGCAGATGAAAATGGAATACCGTCTGTCCTGCAACCAAGCCATTATTCTGGACAATATTCATACCATCGCACTGAAGCACCGCCTTCATGGCTCTGGCAACCTCTGTAGCCAGAGAGAATAATTTTCCTGCCGTCAGAGCATCGATATCAAAGATATCCTGAAAATGCTCCTTCGGAATGATCAGAGCATGTCCCTTACTCGCAGGCGATATGTCCAAAATTACCCGGAAATCATTATCCTCATATATTGTTGCAGATGGTATCTCACCATTGGATATCTTGCAGAACAAGCAGTCTTTGTCAGCCATAATGCGCCTCCCTTTATCGTCGTAAGTTATATTCTATCTCAAAACTTTTAATTTTACAAGTAAAAAATTCAAGCTTGAAAGCCCCGGTTGGAATTCTGCATCGGATCCATACTCTCATTCAAATACCCTTTTCCATAAGTAAGTCCGGCATAAACCTGCTGTGTATTCTCCATAAGCGGACCATCCGTATCCGTCTTGGCGATCTCCTGAAAAGAAGTCTGAAGCGACTCCAGATAGCCAAGACATTCTTCCAAATGCACCGGCTCCTTTTTGACAAGCGACATCAGCAATTCATGATCCACAAATAAGTAAATGGAGACCGTATCTGCCGCAACTTTGGAATCCATACGCGACATGGATATCAACTCCTGAAGATAATTCTGTGCCTTACCCAGATCGCGTTCAAAGCCTTCCTGATCTCCCTTCTTATGTGAACTCATCGCATCTTTTATTGAATCAATGATCATTTCATATAAGATCAGGGCAAGCTGCGCGGTATTGGCCTGACTAATCCGCATGGTATACGAACTTATCTGTTCTTTCGTCATAGGTACCTCCTGTCTCCGGGAGCAAAGAAATCTTATGCCCCAATTATGTATCAGAGCCGGAGATTCCGCTGCCCGGACTATCTCCCGATATTCGGAAACCGGCTCTTTATTTCAACCTGCATATATACAACTATACACAAGCATGTTCGTTTATCTAACATATATCGGCAAATGCCGGAACAATAATTAGCATATACGAAGCTTCTCAGGACTTCGTCTGACATCCGCAGCTGCCCGAACAATTCGCGTCCGGATCACAGCATTCCTGCTTAAGTCCTTCTTCATATGCCGGTGCGCCGAGATCTAACGGCTTGATCTCCAGATTCAGAAGATCTCCCGCAATAAAGCGCAGGCAATCCGAATCTTCCGGATTGATGATGCTGCCCTTAGGCGTATCGATCTTGCCTTCGCTCTGAACCTTATATCCTGCATGATACAAGCTCTGCAATACACAGGTCAGTCCGACCGTCACTTCGCTGTCATCTACATCCAGATCAATCAACTTGGCGATACAATACATATTCAGTCCCTGAGTAACACTATTACCATCATCCATAAAACCGATATAATTAAGGATCGGCATATATCCGTCCTCTCCTCCGGCCATATAGGTAAGTCCGTAAGGAGCAAAGATCTCTAATTCCACCGACTCAGGATTCGTGTCTTCATCATAGGTGTCAGAGCAAGTATCCGAAGGAAGGTAGACCGCAGCCGGATATAAAGTGTCGACTAGGCGGCAGGCATCGTCATACAGACGAAGCGCAAAGGTTACAGTAATATTGGATAACGTTACGGATACACAATTCTGGCGTCCCGTGATCCCTGCAATCTCAACATTATCCGGACCATATTCATATTCGGCGTTGATTGCCTGAATGGTCGCCTTGGTTACTGTAGGATAGGTTGCAGCGATATCCACACCTATGTCAAAAGTCGTACACAGATTCACACCGATCTCATCATAGATCAGAGGAGCAAATAAGCTCAGATTCCCCGGCTCTCCGCAGATCGGATTCGAGCAGACATCCACACACCTGTCGCCGCCGTTACCCATAGAACGGACAGCATCGCTGACAATACGGGCACGATTGCCACATTTACATTTAGCCATATCAATGATTCCTTTTCTTTACTCATTATCATAATATGTTCTAAATGTCGGAATGTGACCATAGAATGTATTAAAATGAAACCGGAGGTTTGCTGTCCTTCCGGCTTCGACCCGCTAATACGGAGCAGCCTATGCACAGCTATTACGAGATCAATCCGAATACCGGGATTCTGTTATATACAAACGGTCACAGAATCCTGTCCCGCACAAGAACCGGCGAACAATTCGGCCGGTCTGTTCTGTTGTCCACCGACTATGCAGACAGTCTCAGCAGTACGGTGTACGATCATTCCCTATACTACATCTATCGGAATGATCAGCACTCCATACTTCTTAAGAATATCGCAGGACTGCAGACATTGTATTCCCTTCCGGAAGAATCCGGATCATTCTTTACAGCTCCCAAGCTGTGCTCCGTCGGAGAACAGCTGCTGATCCTATATCTGAAAGAAAATGAGACCGACCATTCCTATTGCCTTGAATATCGGCTGCCATATCTGACCGACCGCAGGCTGCCGGATTTCCCTTCTGATCAATCCTTCTCTTCCAAACCGGAATATGCGGTCTCCGTCTTTCGTGATTCCGCGGTCCTGACCGTCCGCTGCAACGGTTCTTCCGCTTATTATCTGCTGTCGCCCGATCTTACGGTCAAAGAACTGCGTCAAGTGGATGATAAGAATTCTGTTCAGGATCAGGAACATCTCATTACCGAAAAATACAATATACTCATCGCAGCCATGAGATTAGAGTATGACAATGCGCAACAGGCTCTTAAAAATGAGATGGATGCACAGCAGGAAGAAATCCACCGACTGCAACAGGAAATATCCAGACAGCAGGCAGTCATCCGGAGTGCATCCAATCAATATAACGACCTGATGAAGGTTGCTAATACGTATAAAGAAGAAGCTCTCAAACGGTACGGAAAAAGCCGGAAATAACTATCTGTTATCCCTCGTACTTTTTGATTACTCTCTTAATAGACGCAATATCTTTTTTGTCCATACCCTCATCTTCTGCCAAAGCAACCATGAAATTCATAAGACTGTCATTGTACCAAAAATGCTTAGCTCTTTGCATCTGATCTTTGCGATACTCCACCTCAGATCGAGCCGGAATAAAGAATGTGATTCCTCTGCGATAAGAATCTACAAATCCTTTTTCCTTGAGGTTCTTCAGGAATGTATACACCGTGGTATCCTTATATACCAGATGATACTTGGTCTTCAGCTGCTCAATAATCTCAGCACAAGTGATCGGCTCACCTGCATCCCAAACGATCTTCATGGTTGTAAGTTCGCATTCTGTTAACTCTGATTTTTGAATAATGCTCATAATATACCACCTTTTCTATAATATTGCTTTATTCTGGATTAATCATGGATAAATGTGCATTCGGATTCTACAATTATCCATATCCTTTTACATCATAGCAAATAATACCACGTTTGTCACATACTATTTATTACCTTTTTCTTTCTTTTTTCATTTTGGGTCTGTTCTTATCTATTTTTCATAATTTCTTTCTGTCAACACTTGTATTATTGCAAACAACCATTTAAAATAAAAAAAAAGAAAAAGGAGATTCCTAAATGAATTCTGATATAAAGGATCCAAATATAATCATTACGGATGGCTCCCATCCATACCAGAAAGAAGTCCGATTATCTGCCCATGCCAAGATTAATCTTGGGCTGGACACCGTTCGAAAACGCGAAGATGGATATCATGAAGTCCGAATGATCATGCAAAGCATAACTTTATGTGACTGTATAATCCTTCGATCCTTTGAATCAGAGGATTCCAATTCATGTAATTCTTCTGACAATACTGATCAGAAGAATTGGTCTCCGGACGGGATCCGATTGTGCACTGTCAAAGGTGTGCATCCGGATGTTCCCATGAATGAAGAGAATCTCATCTACCGGGCAATTCTTATGTTAAAAAAAGAATTCCACATACCGCACAGGATTGAAGCCGTTCTTGATAAACAGATTCCCGTAGCGGCTGGAATGGCCGGAGGAAGCACCGATGCCGCTGCTGCATTCAAAGCAATGAATACGTTATTTCATCTTGGTCTTACAGACGAGGAGCTGCAGCGACGGGCAGTCAGGCTGGGTGCGGATATTCCGTATTGCATCTTGGGCGGCACCGCATTATCGGAAGGGATCGGCGAGATCCTGACACCACTTCCCAATATGCCGGATTGTCATATACTGATCGCAAAACCACCAATCAATGTCTCTACGGCTTATGTCTATAAGAATCTGAAAGCAAATGAACTATCACACCATCCGGATATTGATGGTATGGTACATGCCATCCAGTCGCAGGATCTTAACGGAATTATCAGCCGTTTGGAGAATACACTAGAAACGGTTACCATCCCGGATCATCCGATCATCCGGACCATCAAGGAATGTATGACAGAATATGGTGCCGAAGGAACCCTTATGAGCGGAAGTGGGCCGACGGTATTCGGAATCTTTACAGATGAAATCGCCGTTCGGAAAGCTGCCGATGCCATAAGAGCAAAAGCACTATCCGATCAGGTATACATCACAAGACCAGTATCGAACAACCCTGAAGATTAAAAAATAATATAAATAATTATAATTAAAAGTAAAGAACCGAATCATAGAACTTGAATACAGAGGATCAAATATGGAATTAAAGTTTGATGCAAATGAATATCTTCCGCTGCGGGATGTGGTCTTCCAGACACTCCGGCACGCGATCATTACCGGCGAGATTGCTCCGGGAGAAAGGCTGATGGAGATACCGCTTTCTCAAAGTCTTGGAGTCAGCCGGACACCGGTAAGAGAAGCCATACGTATGCTGGAATTGGAAGGGCTGGTCATTATGCTTCCGAGAAAAGGCGCAGAGGTTGCCCGAATCACGGAAAAAGACTTAAAAGATGCCTTAGAAGTCCGATGTGCCTTAGAAGAACTGGCGGTAGTTCTTGCTTGCGACCGCATTACACCGGAAGGAAAAGAACATCTGAAGGAAGCCTGTATCGCATTCCGAGAAGCGATCAGCACCAAGCATGTTCCTTCCATTGTCAAACGGGACATCGATTTCCATGATGCCATCTTTGCATGCACCAATAATCCGCGTCTGATCAATCTGGCACACAGCCAATGGGAACAGGTCTATCGTTATCGGGTAGAATATGTCAAAGATTTCAGTTACCATGATGTACTGGTGCAGGAACACGATGACATCACAAATGCCATACTGCTTAAGGACAAAGAAACTGCCCGCGCAGTCATGCGCAAACATATCTACAATCAGGAGGCTATTGTTATCAGCAATGTTCATAAACAATCGCGGATCAATCATGAATAAATCCGCATCGACCGCTCCATACTAGGAATACATCTTAGTATGGAGTTTTTTTATGAATCAGCATTATTTTGACACAAATCAAACAATCAGATTATCTGAACATATAACCGATAATATCCTGGTTCTGCAGGCAATGTTCCGGGATTGTGATGACATTATCCAGAACGAATTCATGATCGGTCAAGACGACAGCATGCGACGTGCTTATATGATCTATGTGGATGGGTTGGCAGATAATGTCATGGTTCAGGAACATGTGATCAAGCCATGCCGTCACATAATATCCGCGAATGATCATGATTTCTTTGATGCTCTTCGATGTACAGTAATCGAAATGGTAGATCTTACAGAGGAAACCGACTTTGATGCCATGATCACCCGAGTCTTAAGCGGAGACACTGCCTTATTGGTTGACGGCAGGTCTGGTTCCATTCTCATTTCCAGTAAAAAGCTTCCTCTCCGCGGAATAGAAGAAGCCAAGATGGAGTCTGTCATGCGTGGTCCCCGTGACAGTTTCAACGAGAGTCTTAGAACGGGCACTGCCCTGATACGAAGAAGAATCCGGGACTCACATTTAAAGATTGTTCAGAATACCATCGGAGACCGTTCACGTACAGACTACGCCTTGATATATATGGAGGATCTTGCCAAAGAAGAATTGATCGACCAAATCCGGCAGGAACTTTCCGTCTATGATATTGATGCAATTTATGATAGTGGTATGTTAGAGCAGTTCATGCATAAAAAATGGTATTCTCCATTTCCGGTGATTCAGAGCACGGAACGTCCAGATAAAGCTGCCTCTGCCCTGTTAGAGGGCCGCGTTGCCTTAATTACGGATAACTCTCCGGAGGTCATGTTATTTCCAGCTACCTTTCACACATTTCTACAGGCATCAGATGATTATTACAGTCAATGGACAGTTGCATCCTTTGCAAGAATTCTTCGATACCTTGCTTCGATCCTTGCCATCGGTCTCCCAGCCTTCTATATCGCTATTACCAATTATCACATTGAAATGCTTCCCACCCGCCTGTTACTTGCCATCGCTCAGGCAAGAAGTCTGGTAACTTTTCCGGTTATAACGGAAGTACTTCTGATGGAGCTGTTATTCGAACTGCTGCGGGAAGCAGGTATTCGTCTGCCAGGGCCTCTGGGTAACACTATCGGAATCGTCGGTGGTTTGATTGTAGGACAAGCAGCAGTCGAAGCTGAGCTTGTCAGTACGATCGTTGTAATTGTTGTTGCCTTGACTGCTCTTGCATCCTATACCATTCCCAATGAAAGTTTTGCATCTGCCTATCGTCTGCTCAAATTCTTTCTGATTTTTACCAGTGCTGTCTGGGGATTGTATGGCTTCACTTTGGGAATGATGATCATTGGAATTCATCTGTCAGGACTAACAAGCTTCGGAATTCCGTATATGATTCCAATGGTATCTGCAAATGATGGTCAGATTGAGAATAAAAAAGACTTTATCTTACGCCTGCCGCTTTATACTATGCGGCAGCGTCCGGTATTCACTAAAGCAGGCAATCGAATCCGGATCAAAAAACATCTGCGTTAATTAACAACCAATTAATAAACACCAGGAGGCAGACATCATGAATCAATCCTGCATATACAACAGTTCTTCAGATTTATACAGAATCAATATGCGTCAGTTAAGATGCATGACCATCTTGGAAACAGGTACCATTGGATGCCTTCTGATCACACTTAGGTCCGGTTATAATACAGGCATATTCTCCGTTATCATATGTATCCTTCTGAGTCTGCTTTACGGTATACTGATGGTTTTCATCGGAAGAACCGATGGTGGTTATTACGCTTTGGTGGAAAACACCCTGCCGTCTCTCATCCGAAGAGGAGTTTGGTGTATCTACAGTCTTCGCTACGCCATTCACGGAGCCTGGCTTCTGTCTTATCTGACCTATCTTATCCATGAGACGCTGTATGATCGTGCATATCTGTGGATTTTGCTTCCTCTTTTATTTGTCTGCATCTACGCAGGTAGTAAAACCATTAAGGAAAGAGCCCGATTTGCAGAGCTGATTTTCTGGTGGGTACTGCTGCCCACCGGAATTCTCTTTCTGATAGGGATAGGAAAGGCTGATCTTTCCATTGCTGCACCCCCGGTCTCCGTTCCTTTTCGAACAATTCTGCATGATGGCTGCCGTCTTATGCCATTATATCTTCCTTTGGAATTACTGATTTTTCGGGTATCAGCTTTATCTGGCAGTCGAAAAATAATCATGAAACATTCCATGATTACAATTCTGCTGTCTGGAATCTGGATGCTTCTAGTCTATACCGTTACTATCGGCATCCTCGGCAGCACATGGGGACACGATAACCTTCTTGGTGTTACAGATGCTATGGAACAAATTATCAAGTGGGATGGGATCTTTGAACGAATGGATATTTTATTCCTTTTGTTCTGGCTGGCAGGAAGCATATATGCGATTACAGCATATCTGTTCCAAGGACAACAGCTGCTGCAGCGTGCATTTGCAATTAACGGAATCAGCAGCAGATACACTGGTTCCCTATGGGCCGTACTTCTCCAAACCGGAATAATGTGTGCATTATTCTTTCTCTTTCCTGCTGCTGACAGCTGGACCACCTGGTATATGAGATTTGCCTGTTATATTGATATCCCTCTGTCCATCGGAATGCCTATAATCTTTTGGCTCATCTATATAATATGTCAATACAAAAAAAGACGGAGAATCACTCCGGGAATTCAGTTCAAAGAACGAGCATTTAAGGAATTCATAGTTGTTATGATACTGATATCCATTGGCACACTATCCGGATGCATAGATACAGATTCTATTGAAGACCGTGCCTATGTTAAAGAACTGCATATCACTGGTAAAGATAATGACTATGAATTCCGCTGTATACTGTCCTATCTCTCTCAAGACTCTATAGATACCTTTCACACAGACAACTCTGAGAACAATGTCTTTACAGAAGACCAAGGAATCTTCGAATACGACAACCATGCGCAAAGTATTATACAATTCAATGAAACATTTCAAAAGCAAACAAATTGTACCTTTGATTACTCACATCTTCAGGGAATCTATCTGGATCATACGCTGTATGTTCCTTCCGCCTCTGCAAAGTTACTACGGGATATCCGGACCGACACAAAAGCCGTGCTGTCCACTCCCATCTACGCAGAAGATATGCAGATTGGAGATCAGCAGGAGGTTACGTTGGGAGACCGCATAAAATATAATAAAGAACACAGTCCAGAATAGATCTGATCAGACTTAAGTCTCCTATTCTGACTGTGTTCCTCATAATTATAATATTCTTAGAATCTTTGTCCTAATTATAAGCTTTCAAAAGTTCTGCCTTATCCGTACGCTCCCATGGAAGATCAACATCCGTTCTTCCGAAATGTCCGTAAGCTGCTGTCTGCTTATAAATCGGTCGGCGAAGATCCAACATTTTAATAATACCTGCAGGACGAAGATCAAAGTTCTCCCGAATAATCTCAACCAGTTTATCATCCGACAGCTTGCCGGTTCCGAAAGTATCCACCATAATAGAGGTCGGAGTCGCTACACCGATCGCATAAGACAACTGAATCTCACAACGGTCAGCCAATCCTGCCGCCACAAGATTCTTAGCCACATAACGAGCCGCATATGCTGCGGAACGGTCAACCTTCGTCGGATCCTTGCCGGAAAATGCACCACCGCCATGCCGGGCATATCCGCCATAAGTATCTACTATAATTTTCCGACCGGTAAGACCGCTGTCTCCATGAGGTCCCCCGATCACAAACCGCCCGGTCGGATTAATAAAGAACTTCGTATCCGCATCCACCATCTGCGGTGGAAGGATCATATCAAAAATATATTTCTTAATATCCGCATGAATCTGTTCCTGTGTTACATCTTCATCATGCTGCGTAGATAATACCACAGCATCCAGACGAACCGGCTTACCATTCTCATCATACTCAACAGATACCTGAGTCTTGCCATCCGGACGCAGATATGGTAATGTTCCGTCTTTTCGAACCTCAGTCAACCGATGTGCCAGTTTGTGCGCCAGAGAGATCGGATATGGCATATATTCCTCTGTCTCATTATCGGCATAGCCGAACATCATTCCCTGATCTCCGGCTCCGATGGCTTCAATCTCTTCCTCCGTCATCTCATGTTCTCTTGCTTCCAACGCCTTGTTTACACCCTGCGCAATATCGCCGGACTGCTCATCCAAAGCTACGATCACACCACAGGTATCACAGTCAAATCCATAATCAGCACTGTCATACCCAATCTCTCGGACAGTATCACGAACAATCTTCTGGATGTCCACATATCCCTTCGTTGAAATCTCACCCATTACCATTACAAGACCTGTCGTTGTACACGTTTCACAAGCAACACGGCTCATAGGATCCTGTCTCAATAACTCATCCAGAATAGCATCTGAAATCTGATCACACATCTTATCCGGGTGCCCCTCTGTCACAGACTCTGATGTAAATAACCGTTTCTCCATTTAAGTTACCTCCTGTTTTTCCAAACCATCCTCTTTGACCTGCACTCTGTCAATACATGAAAAAAAAGCCCGAATAATCGGACTTGAAGCATCATCAAATCCTCTTATTGATCGAATCAAATAAAGTCGTATCAGACTTCATAACTGCCCGCTCAGGTTGGCACCTTCCGTTCCGGGGTTGCCACGGCTTCATCGACCCTTGTGTCTCCACCGTTCTGAATAAGAGAAGTATTCTATGGACTTTTCACACTATTAGTATTCTACATCATATACATTTATTCGTCAACCGGCAATCACTATCAAATAAACATCCTGACAACTATAGTATATAAATCGGATTACTGCATTTAACAATTCTCTTTCACAAACGCAATCGATAATTCTCCTGCCATCTTACTGTCTTCTCCGTTAAAACCGTGTCCTGCACCGTGAATCACACTTAACGAAGCATCCCGATATACCTTGAGTGCCTTCTGAGAATAGGATAACGGTACAAGATGATCCCGATTGCCATGCAGGATCAATACCTTTCCATGATACTTACGGATTTCACGATAGATATGGATCGAGGTTGCGTCCCGGTTATAGATCTCTCCGATAGTTAGACCGAAGATCCTGTATACGATCGGAACCCCCGTCGTAATCTCCTCCTTCGCGATCTCTTCGATCACAAAAGCCGGATACCATAAGATCAATCCCCTGACAAGTTCCGGGTATCTTGCCGCCGTCAATGCCGCCACATAACCGCCCTGACTTTCTCCCATCAAAAAGATCCTGTCCTTATCAACCCATTCCATCTCTCGAATTACACGAATCACAGCAAGCAGATCCTCCATTTCCGTCAGCACGGACATATGCTCCATATCTCCGTCACTTAAGGTCTCCGGACCTCCTCCACAGAAATCAAACAAGACCATTGCCACTCCTTCCTGAATGAACTGTGGTCCGTAATGTTCAATATCTCTGTAATTACTGCCGAATCCATGCGCAAAAATAACTGTCGGATATGCAATCTGTTCTCCTTTCGGAGAATAGATTCTTCCATAAATTGTCTGTCCGTTATCTTTAAGTATCGTAATATCCCGTCTCATATCTCCATTACCTTCGTCAAAAAAATCAAAGTTAATTATACTAAGAGAATCTTCTTCGGTCAACTGAATTCTCTTTCCCGGGACAAATCATACTGCCTGCCGTATAAAATGGAAATGAAAAACCATGTATTCCGAATTATTCACTCAGAATACATGGTTCTTCTTGTATATTCCAAAAGGAGTAACTATATATTACTCTTTTGCAAGCTGACACATCTTTCGAAGCAGCATGTTCCGGTCTACTTCGGACAATTGCTTGTCATCAACAAATACTGTCAAGGTGTATCCGCCTCTTCCGTCTAACAAAAATACAAATTTGATATGTGAACTTTGAAGCACACCACCATCTCCGCTTTCACCATAGGCTAGAGTAACTCTCGAGCCATAACCGGTAATGGTAGTGGTTACCGAACCATCGGTATTAACAACTTCATCATTTGTCCAGTATTCATATTCCGCGCATTCTCTGAAAATATCTTCATATGTGCTCGGATTAGTACTATCCATATCACTCAGAACGATTGCTTCCCTGCATTCCTGAATCTTCTGATATGTTAAGGAATTCGACTTCTGCATCCGATAATAATCTACATAATCTTTTGCAGACTGCGGCAGCAGAAAGAATACCGCCACAAGTAATACCGCTACGATTGCAATTGCTATTAAAACCTTTTTCATATAGATCCCTCCCATATGTGTATCGTACTGTTGCCAAAAAGAATTAACAGTATACTATTACTATTTTAAAATAATTCCCGTTCCAATTCATTCAGATAATCTGCAATGCACTTCATTCTCTTGGAATATTCCATTCGGCCTGTAGCCGTCTTGCATCTGCTGATCTTCGGCTGATTGATGCGATAATAATTCTTGATCCGATAATATGCCTTTTTATACGATGCTTCATCTTCACAGGCGGTAGCCATGGAATCCCACAAGATGCTCATAGCACCCACTTCATCTAAAAGATCCGCATCCATAACGATTCGGCATTCCAGAGAAAGATCTTCGGTTGTATCCTTGTCATTATGGCGCATGATGATCTCTCCGATCCGCCCGATCTTGGCAACATCATAATCCAGCTCTGCCAGATATTCCACCGCGATCTCTGCGCTGACCTCCCAATGCGGTCGGTCTTCTTCCCATCCGGCATCATGAAAAAGCGCGGCAAGAGAGATAATATCTAAGTCTCCGCCTTCCTTTGCCTGTAACTTTATTGCCCAGCGATATACTCGCATTATATGATCAAACCGACTGCGAAATGGATAATTATCCGGTCTCCCGTTCTGCTTTGTCACTTCTTCTACATATTTTATTACCTTGGTGTAATCCAAATCCATGGTTGGCTTCTCCTTAACAAGACCTTTATCAAGACCTATTAGTCCATGATTTCCAATCTATCGAATCTATGTTATCATTTTTTGTCTAAAAAAGCTACATTTTTTAAAAAATAATCTGTGCGGACTGGGTTGTGAAGTCTGCCGTAAACGTTACCTGGACAGTTAACTCGGCTCAGGCACCCTCGCGGCACATGGAAATTCCCTCTTAGTGCTGCTCCGTTCCCGACCTGACACGGTTCGAAGGCATCCATTGCGCAAGACCCAAGCTTCAACGCCACTTACCCAGGGCGGCTTTACGACAAAGCAGCCCGAACCAGTCCATCGCCCCTGCTATAGCGGATTGCAGGTACAGGGCACCGCTAACTCCCCGGTTGCACAGAAACTTGTTACATATGCAGGAATCATTGATATATTATAATCTGATATATTCAATTCCCGCATATTATATGCAATTGTTAGGTTAGACGCTTATTACAGCGCAATACCTAGTATATCGAAATCCCCGACTTCTGTCAAATATGACTTCGTAATTTCCGAAAGAACTCTGACAACATCATTGAGCATTCCTGTTCCCGAATCCCCCGGACGACTTCCGCCTGATGATTGAATTCCCGCATCTGAAGAAGGTTCAGAATCGAACCGGCGCAGCCTGCTTTGGGATTCATGCATCCGATCACAACCTTGGGTATACGTGCCTGTACAATAGCACCGGCACACATCTGACATGGTTCTAAGGTAACATACATCGTGCAATCTTCCAGCCGCCAGTCTCCCAGAACCTTGGACGCCTTGGCGATCGCGTCAAGCTCCGCATGCGCAAGTGTCGTTTTCTTTTTATTACGTTTATTATATCCCCGGGCAATGATCCGATCCTGATATACGATCACACAGCCTATGGGAACATCTTCATTTTTTGCAGCCTTCTTTGCCTGAAGGATTGCCTGCCGCATGTAATATTCATCCGCATTCATTTCAGTTGCAAACCTTTCATATATTAGTGTATGATAATCTTACACCAATCGCAGGAAAGGAACAAGCCCCTTATGAATTACAATCTGGAAACCGATCGTTTGAATCTGACCTGTCTGACTAAGGCATCCGCTCTGCTGGTTCATGCATTCTACGAAGAAAATGCCACATATTTTGATCCATACGAATTAACCCGCCCGGATCAGTTCTATACCGTCGCCTTCCAGACAGCAGTCCTGGAATGGGAATGGAAGGAAATGCAGGCAGGCCGCTGCCTTCGATATTATATATTCTTAAAATCAGAACCTACTACCATCATCGGAACTGTCAATCTGTCCAATATCCGGATGGGCAAGCTCCGCAATGCCAGTATCGGATATAAGATTGACCATCGCTTCCGGAATCAGGGATATGCGACGGAAGCATGCAAATGCCTTCTGGAGTATGCCTATAAAGAGCTGCATTTCCATCGCATCGTCGCAGAGATCATTCCTCTTAACATGCCTTCCATCCGCGTGGTCAAATCTCTGGGCTTTATACAAGAAGGAGTCGAGCGGGAAGCTGCCGAGATTAACGGAAAATGGCAGGATCTGCTGCTCTTTGCCAAATTAAATCCCTATGTCAATTCCGTAATCCAATAACCGAAATTACCGGTCTTGATATTGGTATGCTTTAACGGAACGAAGACATCAAAGCCGAAGATCTTGGCAATATATTGTTCTTTATTATCAAATACTCCCGGAACACCCAGTACTGCCTTGACCACACCGTCTTGAAAACGAATCTTGCCAAGAAGAAGATATTTGTAATTATAGTATCCATGCGTCAGGAAACTGTTCACACCAAGTCTCCAATTCTCCATTTCCAGCATGCCGATATCGTTGGGCATAATCCTGACACAATCATAGATCTCATGATTCTCAAAGTCCGGAAGCTTCGGACGATTCTCCATCAGTTGAATGGTAAGCGGAGAAATCACAGACTTGGAGGAACCGTTTGTACCTGCTGCACTCATCGTCGTCTCACCGGGAGTAATATCCGCCGCGTGCAATAGATCAACTCCGATCTCCGAAGAGAACTCTTCTGAATTCTCTTCCTGTATCTCTGCTTCCCGTGCTTCCTTTTCTTCCTTTGCTTCCTTTGCTTCCTTTTCTTCCTTTTCTGCCTTCGCAACCTTCTTCTTATTATTCAGATCCTGCCATGTTATGAATCTCCCAAGTGACACATCCCGGTCACTCCACTGACTCATATAATTATGAGCCGCATCATATCTTACCAGCACACCATCATAATCCAACAACTGCCTTCCGGTATTCCATACATTGCTGCTGTTTGTCTGAAGACGAAGCTCTGCCGAATGGTCATGAAGGATAATCTCGTCCAGAATATATCCTATCGGAACAGAATCTTCCTCCAATCTATACAGATACACCTTATATTTTCCGTCCTCAATTCCCTGATGATCATTCAGGCTCATTGTAAACCGGACAAATCCCTGCCTCTGTTCACACCGGATATATCCTACATTGACACCTTTATCTTCTCCCTGATAGCTGTACAGATATGATATAAATCTCCTATAATCCAACTTGTCCCACTCCTTTTCCATATTGCACCCGAAATGTCTGATACAATATATGTAAGAAATGAGACAAAGTATACCTATGATCCTGTTCTATTATCTGACAGTTTCCGTCACAAAATCCGCAAGAATATCACTCAACTCGGCAAACTGTTCTAATGTAAGTGTCTCTCCGCGGACGGTCGGACTTAAGCCCATAGTCTTTAATGCGGATACCGCATCTTCCTTGGTATACGGAACTTCCGCCGCATTACCGATTCCATTTACCAGAGTCTTGCGCCGTTGATTGAAGGAAGCACGGATCAGCTTGAACATCAGCTTTTCATCTTGCACGGATACAGGAGGAGTATCATACCGGGTAAGCCGGATCACACAGGAACCTACCGTTGGCCGCGGGATGAAGCAGTTCGGCGGAACATTCGCCACAATATAAGGCATGGAATAATACTGAATGGCAAGCGATAATGCTCCGTAATCCTTACTTCCCGGACCGCTCTGCATCCGATCTGCCACTTCTTTTTGTACCATTACCGTGATCGAGCTTATAGGTATGTTCTGCTCCAAAAGCCCCATAATGATCGGTGTCGTGATGTAATACGGAAGATTCGCCACTACCTTTACCGGCATTCCCGCATTTTCATTGATTATGAGCCTTTGAATATCCAGCTTCAGGATATCTCCGTGTATGATCTTCACATTCTCATATTCCTGAAGTGTCTCATTCAGAATCGGTATCAGAGAATCATCAATCTCAACCGCAAGCACCTTACCGGCACGTTCTGCCAGATATTGCGTCATTGTACCGAACCCGGGACCGATCTCCAGCACACAATCTTCGGGAGTAAGCTCCGCCGCATCCATGATCTTGTTCAGAACATGCGCGTCTACCAGAAAGTTCTGCCCGTATTTTTTCTGGAAATCAAATCCGTATTTTTTTATCGTATCAATTGTAACCTGAGGATTACTTAGTTTTTCCATCTGTTATTTGTCCACCTGTTCTATGATATCCGGTACAGCCGCATGGCATTCTCCCATGTTGCCGCTTCGATCTCATCGGTTGTCAGTCCTTTGATATCCGCCAGTGCCCGGACGACATACGGAAGATTCAGGGAAGAATTCCTCTTTCCCCGGTTCGGTACCGGAGCAAGATAAGGGCTGTCTGTCTCCAATACAATATGATCTAACGGAATATATTCTGCCGCTTCCTTAAGTTTTTTGGCATTGGAGAACGTCAGGACTCCGCCGATCCCTATATAATAATCCATGTTCAGGAATTCTCTTGCCAGTTCTTTTGTATAGGAATAACAGTGGATGACGCCTCCTATACTTCCGGCATCCGCTTCCTTCATAAGATCCACCGTATCCTTTGCCGCGTCCCGGCTGTGGATCACAATCGGCAGCTTTACCTTGGATGCCACCTCCATCTGCCTGCGGAACCAATACTGTTGAATATCCTTTGGCGGATCCTCATAATGATAATCCAGTCCGATCTCGCCGATCGCAACAACCTTATCATGAGCAGCCCAACGGATCAAACGATCCATATCCGATTCCTTTAACCCTTGTATATCACTTGGATGAACCCCAACCGCAGCATATATATAATCATATTGTTCTGCCAAGGCAACTGAAGCCTCAGAAGATGCCATATTGGCTCCGATATTGACCAGTCTTCCGATTCCATGCTCCTGCATACCCGCAAGCAGGGTCTCCCGATCTTCATCAAAGGCTTCATCATCATAATGAGCATGTGTCTCAAATATCATAATAACTGTCTCCCGTAATTTATTTCCATGACTATCCTGCACTGCTAATATGCTAATTCATACGACATGCAAATGCAAGCAAAAACAGCGTGCTGGACAAACTATTTTTTTTATGCTATATTGCTAATTGTTTTGGAGGTATAGAAAAGAATGAAATCATATTTAAAGGAATCAAGTATTGCAATCCTTATTCTTACTCTCCTCATTTCATTATGCGGATGTAAGTTGATGGGAAATACAAAAAAAGATTATGAGAATTACGTACAGGCATTAATGGACGTCAATTATAAAGCTTATTATGATAATTACTTGACGATAACCGGCGTGGAGTTAAGCGAAGCAGAGACGGTGTACAACGAAGGAATAACCAATCTGGCAGATCAGCTTATGAGTACATACGGTATTCAGGATGTGGATGGATCCGATCTTCACGAGCAGTTCGAGGAGCTGGCACGCAATATCTACAATCATGCCAGCTATGAGATAACAAGTGTTGATAAGATGGACACCAGTTATCAGGTTACCGTTACCATCTATCCGATCGATATTCTGGCGATCACTTATCCGGATATCGTTCAGTACATTCAGGACATGAACTCCAAGGTAGATCAGGGAGTATATAACGATTACGAACTGGACGATTACCGGTTGGAGTATGCGGAAGGAATCCTGCAAATCCTGAATGATGCACTGAATAGAACCGGCAATTCCGAAGGAGTACCTGTCACCGTTACCATTCAGGATAACGGTGAGTATTATTACATCAGTGATAATGATTTTCTGGCATTAGACCGGGTAATCCTTGATTTTGTCACAGTCAATGATGACGGGACATTATCCCACTCCAGCGATGCGGAATAAGTTCAAATAAGATATTTTCTGTCATTTACCAGCCTCTGTTCAAACTCATCATGCGGAAGCGGCTTATCATACAAATATCCCTGCGCCATTTTACATTTGACATTGCGAAGGAATTCCGCCTGTTCTTTGGTCTCAACACCTTCTGCAATGGCCTCCATGTTCAGCTCATTGATCATATTCACGATATTCTTAATGACGATCTCATCCTGCTCACTGTCCTCATTCAGCAGATGATCCAGAAATGACTTGTCCAATTTGATAATATCCGCATTCAAATCTTTCAACATATTCAAGGAAGAATAACCGGTTCCGAAATCATCAATGGATGTCAGGATTCCGGCTTCCTGAATCTTATGGACAAATCCGGCCAGAGCATCATAATTCTCATAACCTGACATTTCCGTCAGCTCAATCTCGATATACTTGCTTTCAATGTTATATTTATGCATGATGTCAAAAATGGTCTCGGCCAGTTTTTCATCATGCAGATGAATCTTGGAGAAATTCACGGATACACATACTGGTTCGATACCTGCATCAATCCAGCCTCTCAGATCCCGGCATACCTGCTCGAACACATAGAAATCCAGATCGCACACGGAACCTTCATTCTCCAATACCGGAACGAATTCCATAGGCGGGATCAGATTCCCGTTCCGTATCCAGCGGACCAGTGCTTCACTTGCGCACAGCGTCTCGTTCTCCAATGTAACCTTCGGCTGATAATAGACCACAAATTCGCGATTCTTAAGTGCCTGTGGGAACAGGCTGGATATCATTTTCTGGCGCATGGCGCGTTCTGCCATTTCCGGACTGAACACTGCGACATCATCTACAACTGAAGACTTAGCTACACTGATAGCAATCGAAGCATTATTCATGACCTCTCCCATCTGATCCTGCGGCTGAATGACATAGACTCCCATGCGGGCAGTCAGATGGAATACCTTCGGCGCATTCCCGAATTCAATGGCGATCGGAACATCTTTGCCAAATTGGATCATCTCTTCCATCCGTTCCTTACGGATCAGGACAAAGAAATTATCTCCGCCCAGTCTGGCACATACTTCATCCTCCTGCATGAATGTATGCAGTGCCTGCGCATACAGCCGAAGCACTTCATCCCCATGTCTGGAGGATACCATCTTATTAACATATTTAAAATTCTTCAGGTTGATAAATACACCGTTATATTGATGAAGAATCCTTTGTCCCATATACTTGCCCGCAGCCGCATGAAGACCGCTGGTATTCATAATGCCGGACAGACTGTCCATAAATGTTGCTCTCTGCATCAAAAGAAGCAGACGATCCCGCCCGAAAACCAGAAACAGCAATTCCATCAGAAAACGCATCGCTTCCTTTTCTTCATCGGAAAAGGTATGTCCCTTGACCGGATATGCGCGTCCCTCACATCTACCCTGATCACCGGTGACAAAATCCATGGAAACCTCTTTCTCGCCGAAGCCCTGTTCTGCCTCATAAAAAATGATATGCTTCTTCAATCCATCCTGCTCGAATTTGGTAGCAGGTGAATCCAGCATCATCTCCGCCTTACCAATATTAAGCATCTCCGCAAGCGGTCCGACTGTCGAACGGATCCTGACTACCAATTCATCCGGCGTCAGATTGCTGTCCTTGATCTGATCAAAAAACTCCTTGTACTCCTTACTGTAAAGTGTATACCCCATTTTCTTTCCCCTGTGCTTCCTTCTGTATTATCATCCGGCAGATACTTACACACCGGACTCGTATATATGTTTAATCATCTAAAACCGAAGACTCATATGTCTTCAGTGCATCATAGGAATACGTATCATCTTTCCCATTATCTGTGCATTGAATCGTATAACTCTTCGTATAACACCCATTCATACTAAGCGCGATCACATGGCTTCCGACCGTCTTTTTAAATGTACATGGTACGATTCCCACATAAGCACCGTCTACATAACAATAGACACCAACCGGATTCTCGATCGTTACCGTATTATCCGTTGCTTCCGTCGTCGTCTCGGTAGTCGATGCATTCGAATCCTCTGTTGTTGATGTACTTTCCGTGGTCGAAGAGCTATCTGATTCGGAGGTACTGCTCTCGGAAGACGCACTCGCCGTACTTGATGCAGTATCCGTACTTGCTTCGGTAGAAGGCTGTACAGAAACCGAAGTCGAAGCTGTCGTATCGGTTGATGATTCTGTCGAGGCAGAAGTCAATGTATCTTCCGTCGTCGTACTGTCGCCATTCCGGCTTAATTCTACCGTCATGATCCGATATGCCGAATCAACCGTGATATATCCTTCCTTGGTCTCATATCCCTCAGCCGTGATCCGGATCTGATGTCTGCCATAAGTCAGTTCCTGTGTCTCCTGCGTGTCAATCGTTTCACCATCGATCATTACCCTTGCCTGCTCCGGAGATACATCAAAAAAGATCGTTCCGACAGCCGCCGGTGCAATCTGCAGTTCCTTCAGACTGACTACACTCTCCTGATCCCGTACAACGGCAATGCTCTTATATCCGACTGCCGTTCCTTTGGTAATCTGCAGCTTATAATTGCCTTCCCGGACAGTCAGCAGCATATTCTCGGTTACTGGCACGATCACATCATATCCGATCTCAATCATGCCACCAATATAGGTATCATAATCTTCCAAACGAACATACCCATGTCCAAGATCCACATTCAACGACAACAGCCTGCCGCCGTAACCCCGGGCAGTCAGCTCGTCCTCACGGCAGATCTCACCATCCGAGATCAATTTGTTACCCGAGTAACAGATCAGATCATTATTATATTGATAGGTACGTCCGAGGATCGTTGCCTGATGCTTGATCCGGTCAAATGTAAAGCCGGAAATATTCCGAACTTCCCACGCATTCGGATCGATCGCGATCTCAAGGATCTTATTATTCCCCATACTGTATGTCACATCAACAACCTGACCGACCGCAAGCTTGGAGGCTGACATCACATCGTTATATTTGTTCCGGATATCAACACCATTATTGTACAGAAGATCATATTGTCTGCCATTCTCTACCGTAACAAAGGACATCGTGCCCGCTTCGAGATCCATAGCCTTGATGACTGCCAGAAGCTCTTCCGCCGTATCATACGGAGCATACTCTTCCGTCGTCACGACCGTAGGAGAATAAGAACTGCATCCGGTAATCACGCAGATCATAAGCAGTCCCAGAATCAGCCTGATCCTATTCTTTTGTATCTTCCATTTCCTACATATCATAGATTTATAATATATAACACCAATCCGGATCCCGATATGTACTTATCATATCCGGCTCTTTGTTCCGAACTCTTTTTCAAATAATTACATGAATCTTGTTGATATTGTACAACATTTCCTTAATCATTTCAACAATATTGCTTATAGTATACCGTCAGCATTTCCTGTTTTTTACTCTCCATTTCCAGAAGCGCATGCAGCTTTTCCATCATTTTCGGCGCAATCCATGCCTTATTCCGATTATTATACTGATTCGAGATCTTCCAGAATTTCTCAGGATATTTAAATAAATAATAAATCAGCTTATAATCCGGTCCGGATAACGGAAGCTTACCCGCATACACCTCAAGCAGACGCATAAGCAGTTCCACCTGATAATCATTCTTCTCCATTGCTTTCCGCAAGAATGTATAGAGATCCGTTAATGGATGATCAATGGTAAAATGGTCAAAATTCACGGTTGCCATGTCGGTTTTTAAGAGCAGCACATTATGCTGGTTGTATGTGCCGTGGCAGTACGAGATCTTATGAAACGAAGACAGATCCGACTCCGCCTGCATATCCGTATATACCTGCCGCCCCTGTCTGTAATAATTGTCAAAGCATGCCAGATATTGATATTCAAACTCGGACTTTGTAGACTGCTTACGAACGAACCGTTGAACTCTCTGAAGCTCCCTGTTGCGCCTTTCAAAGGTATGCAGCGTCTTGCATGCCTGCCGTTCTTCTTCACTTTTCGGACGGTTCACAGGGATCCCTGTCAGTACCTGATGAAGCTTTGCCAGATTATCCACAGCCTTGACCATATCGGATTCCGACCGGATATTACATTCCTTCCCATCATAATACTCTTTTAACACATATGGGGTATGATACCGGTCATAGGTCACTAAGTCTCCATCTCGGTTCCGGATATACAGATCCACATTCGGATATCCCGCTTGATAGATCTGTTCTTTCAGTGCCGCCTCCTGCTCCAGCCGGCTTTCCGACACCATCAGAGGCTGCAGTGCCCGTATCCCCCGATCCGTCTTCACGATATTCATGCCACGTCCCTTACCGGTACTGATCACGGTCATATCATAGCACTCATATACCTCAGACAATTTATCAGACATATTCCGATCCCCCCATAAGTATTCATGCATATAGTAATCGTCATAACAACTCTTGATACTTTCTATACTTATGAGAATGATTCTGAAATTATGATGAAATATTATATGGAATTCCTGTCATATTCCCTTACCAGCCGGGATAAGTCTTCGGTATTATTAAGCTCCGGATGTTCCAATACCTGATCCAACAGATAATGCAGAAGCTTACCCATCTCAGGTCCGGGGCTGATCCCAAGCCCGACCAATCCTTGTCCATTCATTTTCAGGTCATTTAAGGTCAGGCACTCCCCATCCTTAATGATCTCCTGATACAGCTTCCGAAGGCGTTCGTATTCTTCAAGCTTCTCTTCCTTACGATAACTGCTCTGACCCATGATATCCGCATATTTGATCTTCAAGACATCCTCAAACAGATCCGGTCCCATCTTGTTCAATGCCTTTCGGAGAGACTTTTTCGTTGCCCCACCCTTCATATCATAATCATGCCATTCTACCAGCCGCTCCACCCGATGGATGGTATCATTATCCATCTTCAGCCTTCGAAGACAATCATATGCCATCTTACAGCCATTCTGCGGATGTCCGTAAAAATGATCTACTCCTTCTTCATCTGTCGTCCTGCACACCGGCTTGGCAACATCATGCAGCAGAGCGGTCCAGCGAAGAACCGGCGTTGCGTCAATATGCTTCATCACCTCGATCGTATGTCCACCCACATCATACTCGTGATATATGGTATTCTGCGGTGTCTCCTTCATTGCATCGAATTCCGGCAGAACAATTCCAGTAATTCCCAATTCATACGCAGTAAGCAGCTTCTCCGGATGCTCCGATGTAATCAGCTTCGTAAGCTCTTCACGGATCCGTTCCGCGCTGATATCCCGAAGGAATCTTACCTTCTCCCGGATCGCTTGTCTCGTCCGTTCATCAATCTCAAAATCAAGCTGTGCCGCAAACCGTACCGCTCTTAAGATCCTTAACGCGTCCTCGTCAAACCGTTCCTGCGGAATACCCACGCACCGGATCACTCCGTGCGCCAAATCATCGACGCCGCCGAATTCATCAACAAGTCCTTCCGTATCGTTATATGCCATGGCATTGATCGTAAAATCCCGACGCTTCAAATCCTCTGTCAAGCTGGCTGTATAGGTTACACCGGAAGGTCTCCGATGATCTTCATACTTACCATCCACGCGATACGTTGTAACTTCATAACCGACCTTACCCACCATAACCGTCACTGTTCCATGTTCAATCCCGGTATCAATAGTGCGTCGAAAGATCTCTTTCGTCTGTTCCGGTGTCGCAGAAGTTGTAATATCCCAGTCCTTCGGTTCCTTCCCCAGAATACTGTCCCGTACACACCCGCCAACAATATAGGCTTCATATCCGTGTTTATTCAGTTGTTTCATAATATCAGCCGCAGCTTCCGGCATTCCGATCTTCATACTCATATCCTGCTTTCATCACTCATTCTCACATCTTTTTCACACTCAACCAGGCAAAATGATCATTATACATACCCTGTTTTCTTCGTTGCTTCCTGCATTCATCAAAGCATTCACATAAGTTTAGGTTAAAAGAACCGGAAGCATCCCTCCCGGCTCTTTCTCTATTGCTACTGATTATCGTATTTATCCTTCAGTTCCTGCAATCTGTCCTTTTCCATTGCATCCTGTACAAGATCCTGCATCGGCGTATTCAGGATCCGCTCCGTCTCCTCTGCCTCTTCTTTCTTCCGCTGCTGCTTCTTCGTCCAGAAGACGATCAGGATGATCAGAACCACAATGACGGCGATGATAACAGCAAGTACAACTACAACCTTAACAATTCCCTTTACCACTGAAGACTTCAGATTCGTCTGAGCATTCACATCTGCCATGATCGTCTTAGCCGTGTCATTAAAGGTTCGGATAAATACTTCATCGGTAGAATAATCTGTATACCAATAGCGGTCAATATTATTCCAGAATATATCCACTGCCTCATCGTCCATAACAGAATCAACAAGCTGTCCGTTTGCGTAGCTCATATAACCTACATCATTATCCGCATCCTGTTCTGCAAAATAAACATAGAAGAAGATATTCTCATCCTTAAAATGATCATCATAATATTCAATTGCCCATTCATCCTTGGCCGCATCTGTTGTCAAAGACGGATCATACGACTTCAGATAAATATATGGCTGGACTCCTGTTTCATCATAGAAAGACTTGAGTTGGGAACCAGTCTTAGATACATTGTCAAACCATTCCAGCTCATCGATAATGCAATTACTGTTGTAACTAATGCCACTCTCTATTTTAGTCCGGTTATGTGTAATGGTCTGCTGATTCGATGTCAGTCCGGAACCGCCATTCAATGAACGAAGCACAAAATATGCGATCATGATCACGATCACAAGTGCAACCACACTTCCGATCACGGAAGAACATCCTCCTCCGGATGATCGGGAATAATTACGCCGCGACCCACCATATCCATATCTTGGCGGTGGAGGTGGTGCTCCATATCCTCCACGCGGAGGTCTGCTATATCCTCCGCCATAACTTCTTCCGGAACTGTAACTGCTCCGTCCGGAACTGTAACTGCTCCGTCCGGAACCTGCCCTTGATGAAGATGATCTGCTGCTACTGCTTACATGATGTCCGCCCCCGGAACGTCCGGATGAATGTCCGCCTCCACTCGAATGAGAACGGCTTCCACCGCCGCCTCCGCCTGCTCTGCCCATAATCTATCTCCTTTCCCATATCTGCCAATTATTATTGTATCAAATACATCAATGATTGCTTACTTAATAACAATAATCCATACATCTATGCTATATTATATCGAAAAAAAGTAAACTTTCAAGCGTGGATTATACAATAGTACCTGTTTCCTCTCCATCCATACTATCAGACCTGTTATACAGAATTATCTTTTTATTTTGAGATAACATGATTTTCTCTTTATATAACAATGTCCACTTTGGTTGTTTGATTGTATAATCTCTATTGGTTTTGGGGAAAAATGATTTACAGAAATAATTGCCTTCTTCATTTTCTGAGAGAAAGACATATAGATTTTGATCGTACAGATAATTGCACATTAGAAAATCTGCTTGTATCTTTGAATAATAATTTGCTTTAGAATTATATTTGAATATAGTTTCATTGCTATCAATTATCTGCTCTAAATACGGAAGGTACCGTATTCGTTCCTTAATCTTGTCATAATGATCAGAAGTCTCAATCTGATTAACATCTAATGTTCTATGTAATATTGCATCAAATATAGCTCCACGATCTTTGTACAACTCAGGTCGATCCTTAATATATTGTAATCCCTCATGTCAGCCCATATCCAATTGGTAATTGATATAAAGAAAGCTCTGCGATTTGGCAGAGCTTTCTTTTTGACATTTTCTTTCGACAAATATTCTGTCTAGCTAGATTGTGGTAAATATCCAACCCTTATAAAGCTCATAAGATACTGCTTTCTAGCACAACACCTTATTTCATCACTTGATAGGTACTTTTATTACCTATCTATAATATAATACTATACATTTTTTTGATTATGTCCATATTTTTTTGCTCTCATTTTTCTATTCATCGAACATTATTTTTAATAATCTATAACTAACCATCTTATATAATCCCTCTTTATTGACATTCTTTTCATTCATTGATAGTATTATCTATGATTCAACTTGGTTTTTAGTGTTTCTTTTTATAAAAGCAAAATTAGGAGGATACTCATGAAACTTCAACTGGATTCTTCAGAATACCAAGAACAGCCATCTAATGAGAAGACCGTTTATTCCCCACAGGCGAACGATGATATTCCGGTAAATGATTTTTCTGATCTCGAAGAACCGACTTTCCGAACCACTTCTACTTATACAACACCGACTCCCGTCAAGAAGTCCGCTCTTCCGGGTTGGATAATTCCTGCCATTATCGTTGTGATCATAGCTATCGCAGCAGGAAGCATTCTTCCCAAAAAGTTTGCCAAGCACGAAGTCTCTTCTCTTGCAAAGCTTCCAAAAGAATCTATCGAGCAAGCACTTGGAATTACCTTAACAGAGGATCCGGATTATATCAAAACACTTGGAATTCCCGACGGAGATACAACCGGTTTTACGGCATATACAACCGACGGTAAGGATTTTGCAAGTGTGTACTATAATGGGCAGCCATATGGTATTTCTTTCACGAATAACAAATATGAATTATACGGAATTAAGATTGGAGATTCCGAAAGCCATCTGATCACAAGCTCAATGGATACATATGTTTTAGGCGCGGATTCCGGAATTGGATATCCGTATACGCAATGGTTGGAATTCCTAAGAAATGAATCCATGCAATATAGTTCTGAATACTTCTTTTATGGTTCTGACGGAGGAATTCTGGTTCTTCATAGCAACAATACCTCGCACCGAATTGTTAATATTCAGTACTATCCGAATCGAACCCGCTATATCAGAGGTGTGGAAACATTTTAACGTCATGTCCTATTACATAAAGCCATACATTATTCATCTTTTTTCAGATATTTCTCACGGAGTTCCTGCTCCATAAGTTCTACTTCTTCGAGCAGGTTCCGTGCGGATAGGCGTGTTGCGCCGGCACCCATGACGATTAGTTGCTCTAAGCCGTCGGACGTGGCAACCGTAATGTCATAAGTCTTCCCCGTCTCATGAACGAATTTCTCTATATACTGATCCGCTGTCTGCGCCTCTTTGGTATAGACGATATGAATATTATGATAGTCAAATGCCGTTCCCGGATTACCGGTTACCTTATAAGCGTCAAAGACAAGGATCAGATTCATTTTCCGATATCCCTGATAATTACACATGATATCCATCAGCCGGTCTCTGGCCGCCCCGAGATCAGTATCTGCCAATGCTTTCAGCTCATCCCACGCAAATATGATATTATATCCATCCACTAATAAATAGGCATCCTTTTTCGATGTCTGTCGTTTCTGATACTTCGGATCGCCTTGTCTTACGGCTCCGTCCTTCCTCACTGTTCCCGACACATCTCTCATTCCAGCAGCTCCGTAATCATATGCCGAATCATCGTCCTCCCAGGATTCCCGATTATAGAACTTGCGATCCATGCTTCCGGCACCATATGTCCGCTCCATGATCTCTCGGATCTCGTCTTCGCCAATCGACATACTGCTGCCACTTCCTGTTTGAGAATCCTTTCGTTTCCGACCACCGGCACTCTCGGAGGTTCGTCCATCTCCTCCATTCACAGTCTGATCATCCTCATCAGCTGTAAAGCTCCGTGCAAGATGCATATATTCCTCCACTTCATCCCAAGGAACAAGATATCCTGCCCCATGCGCACAGAAGACAGAAGATGACGGATGCGCCACATCAGCATCCGGATCATAGATGGTCTTTTCCAGCACTTCTTCTGTGTTATGACAGGGCAGATATCCGTGCAGATTGCAGAAAAACCGTCCGAGACCATGCGTGTATTCCTGTACTGTTTTCTGATACCCGAGCATAGACGCCACAGGAGCGATTCCGATAATTACAGCTATATCATCTATATATTCCGGTCCCTCATAAGACCCGTTCATTCTCTGGATATCCGAAATTGCGCGTCCCGCAAGATCGCGTGGAACTTCCAGCCGATATTCATACACCGGCTCTAATAACACATTATCTGCCTGCATCAGTCCCTGACGGATCGCACGATACGTTGCCTGACGGAAATCTCCGCCCTCTGTGTGCTTCGTGTGCGCCCTTCCGCTTAAGACCGTGATCCGGACATCTGTCAGTTCCGAACCTGTAAGTACGCCCGGATGCCGGCATTCCCCGATATGTGTCATGATCAGACGCTGCCAATTACGATCTAACTGATCCTCACTACAGCGGTTCTCAATCTGAATACCTGTTCCTGCTTCCCTCGGTTCCATAAGAAGGTGCACCTCCGCATAATGCTTTAATGGCTCATAGTGCCCGATTCCTTCTACTGTATTCCGAATAGTTTCTTTATAGACCAGACTTCCCTGACCAAATGATACTAGCAAGTCATACCTTTCTTTGATCACAGCCTTAAGGATCTCCAGTTCTACTTCCCCCATGACCTGTATCTGTATCTCACCGGATGTCTCCTCCCAGGCCATATGCAGCAATGGATTTTCATCCTCTAATTCCTTCAACTTGTTCCATACCCTGTGAGCATCCACATTCTCCGGTAATATCAGCTGATACATCAATACCGGCTCCAAAATCGGGGTATCTGAATTCGAAGAAATCCCAAGTCCCTCTCCGCAATAGCTGTTCTCAAGTCCTGTTACCGCACAGATTGTTCCGGCTTCCGCCTGCGGTATCTGTGTATAGAAATCACCAGAATAGATCCGAATCTGATCCACCTTCTCAGGATTCCCCTTTTTATGATCTACCATGGCTTTTACCTTCAGTATTCCGGATGTGATTTTCATATGTGTCAGGCGCGTTCCTCTCTTATCCCTTGTAATCTTATAAACGACTGCACCGAATTTGTCATTCATCGGCCAAGAATATGGCACCGCATACTTTGAAATAACTTGGATCAGATGATCTACACCGTCTAACTGAAGTGCCGAACCAAAGACACACGGAAATAACTTACGATCCGCGATCGCATTAGCGATCCCGGATTCCTGAATCGTCCCCGTTTCCAGATATTCATCTAAGAGCGTATCCTCGCAGGTAGCGATTGCTTCTAATGCATCATCCGTTAATATACCGCATGATAATGCATCCTCGGATTGAGATTCTTCCCAACGGAATTCCACACAATTATCGTTAAGATCGGACTGCAGTTCCCGATACAATCGGTCATGATCCGTTCCCACCTGGTCCATCTTGTTGACAAATAAAAAAACAGGCACATGATACCGCTCCAGCAATCTCCAAAGGGTACGCGTGTGACTCTGCACGCCGTCCGCTCCGCTGATCACCAGCACCGCATAATCTATGACCTGTAAACACCGCTCCATCTCTGCCGAGAAATCCACATGTCCCGGAGTATCTAACAAAGTAACCTGCATATTATCCGGGAAATCCAGCTCTGCCTGCTTAGAAAAAATTGTAATCCCCCGTTCCCGTTCCATGGAAAATGTATCCAGAAAAGCATCCCTGTGGTCAACCCTTCCTAATTTGCGGATAGCACCACAGGAATACAGAAGTGCCTCAGATAACGTTGTCTTACCTGCATCGACATGTGCAAGAATTCCAATTGTAATGTGCTTCATGCCTTCTTCTTATCCCGCCATTCATCATCCATAATCTCAATTAACCGAATCGTTATTCTATACGGAATTCATTACCGCCAATCCAATATCGCTGAGATCAACATCATCTGCTAGTATCTCACATGAAATCCCGTCTCATCCGGAAGAACAATGGAATCCGCCACGGACTTATTATCGATCCGGATCCAGTGAGTATCATGATCTAACATCTGAATGAACATGTCCACATTCTCTTCCCGTCCCTGTGCCTCCATCTCGACACCGCCACTCACCATATTTCTCACCCAGCCGGTAATATTATATTCCATAGCAAGATTCACGGCATGATAACGAAATCCCACACCCTGTACCCGTCCGGTCACAATGATGTATTTTCGTACCATGCCATGCTCTCTGGTCTCCGTAAGCCCCATTATGATATCC
>JAFUAW010000038.1 GCA_017460485.1 Lachnospiraceae bacterium
ACAGGATTCGAACCTGCGACCTCTTGATCCCAAATCAAGCGCTCTAGCCAAGCTGAGCCACACCCCGGAATTCACCGATATTGTCTTGCGTTACTTTCTTCCAAATAAGTGTCTTTTTGTCAACGCAAGTGTTATTATATCTAAACGAATTGCATTTGTCAACAACTAATTTCAATTATTCAATTATATAAATCACAGATTATATCTGACCAGTTCACAATTCTTGATCCCATAGGCAGCATATTCTTCGTTGGTCATATCCCGGAAATAAGATTCTATCATTCTTGCAATCCCGTTATGCGCGACCAGAAGATATGTCTTCTCTCCCGGCTCCTGTCTGATCTCATCCAATAAAGAATATATACGTGCCGCAAGACGAAGCATGGACTCTCCGCCATCATAGGAATCCACAAAGCTGCGCTTAGCCACCTTAAAATCCTCGCCGTTTCTGGGTGTCCCTTCCCATTTCCCGAAGTTCTGTTCGATCAGCCGGACTTCCTCTCTTGCCGGTATACCGGTCATCTTCGCGATGATCAATGCAGTATCTTTGGCGCGGCTCAACGGCGAATACAGGATCTCATCGATCTTGATCGGATCTTCGAAGTCATCCGACATCGCGCTCTTAAGACACTCTCCAAGCTCCTGTGCCTGCTGCCTTCCAAGCTCCGTCAGTTCACTATCCGTCGCGCCGCAGATCTTATTTTCCACATTCCATACCGTCTGTCCGTGTCTTGTAAAATAAAGTGTTTTACTCATATTCTTTCCCTTACATGTCTATTCCGCAGTCAGATTCGCTTCGGTTCTATACAATCACACAAAAAATGTGGATAAGAAATTCTGACTTAATAACTTCGGAACCCATTTCTTATCCACATCCTCTGATATACTATGAGCGAACGAAACGCTTGTTATGCTTCCGGCTTAATCTCGATCGGCTCTTCTTCCTCAAAGAAGTCATCGTCGAAGTCATCATCGAAATCATCATCGAAGTCGTCCAGGAAATTCGGTGTCATATACTTATATACAGCAAATGCGATCGCTGCGATTGCTGCAACAGCACCAACGATTGCAAGAATGATAATAACCTTCTTGCCTACCTTAGACTCTTCCGGCTCTTCTTTCTTACGTCCGATCAATTCTCCAACCTTAATTGCGTTCATGATCTCATCAAAATTCTTCATTCTATTACCCTCCTTACTAATTGCTTAATCATCTATGATCTTTGCACGATACTAGTAGTATAACATAGATTTCTAAATAATACTATTGTATTTTTGTAATTTTATAATTTTTTTCATCTTAATTTCGACAATTCCGATTGAATTCCTTCAAATGCACCTCTTCAAATATGCCTCTTCAAACGAATTCCCAATAATATATTTGTCAGGATTCCTCCAGCTTTTTCAACTTGGCAAAGGAAGCAAACATCCGCTTGGTTCCGTATTTATCGAATTCCACGGTCACCTCATAATCTTTGCCGCCATTGACAATCTCGGTAACAACCCCCTGTCCGAACTTGACATGTTCGACCGTATCTCCAATCCCGTAATCCAGCGTCACTGCCTTGTTCACGGTAAATGTGCGTCCAAATGGAGGTTTGGACGGATCTACTTTGAAAACAGGGGCAACACGGGAAGCTTCATCAACACGGGTTACCGGCTGGTTCAGTGCTGTCCGGAAACCGCCTGCATCGATCAGTTCCGATGGTATCTCCTTCACAAAACGGGAGATTGGATTACGGCTGGACGAGCCATGCATCATCCGCTGTCTACTGCAGCTTAAGTACAGCTTCTGCTTTGCGCGGGTAATCCCCACATAGCACAGTCTGCGTTCCTCCTCCATATCCTCCGTATTCCCGGAATTGATCGTCATGGAACCTGGAAAAATGCCATCCTCCATGCCGCACAGGAATACGCAAGGGAATTCCAGACCTTTGGCACTATGTATCGTCATCAATACAACCCTGTCGTCACTGGAATTAAGTGAATCCACATCCGATATAAGGGCGATCTCTTCTAACAATTCCTCCAGACTCGGCGTCTCCGCATCCTCTTCATACTGGATCACTTTATTACGCAGTTCATCAATATTCTCTACACGCGACAGAGCTTCTTCCGTATGTTCGGCGATCAGCTCTTCCTGATATCCGGTCCGATCCAGTATACAATCAAAGAATTCCGCAAGACTCCGGCTTCCGCTTAAATCATCTTTAAGATCCATGATCAACTCTGTGAACTTCTGAACCTTAGATGCCGCTTTGCCAATCCCGGGAACATCCTCCACCTGATATAAGGCATCCAGAAAACTGATATTCATCTGAAGTGCGTATTGATCAATCTTCTGTATCGTAGAAACACCGATCCCCCGCTTCGGCACATTGATGATCCGTTTAACCGACAGATCATCATAACTATTCGCAACCGTCTTCATGTAGGCAAGAATATCCTTGATCTCCATACGGCCGTAGAAATTCTGCCCGCCGTAGATCCGATAAGGAATATTCTTCATCAGAAGCTTTTCTTCCAATACACGCGACTGGGCATTCATCCGGTAAAGAATTGCAAAATCACTGTAATTCCTGCGGTTCTTGATCTTTTCTTCCAATAAATAATAGGCGATCATTTCCGCTTCCTGATATTCATTTTCATACTGTTTGAACTGGAGCTTGTCACCATCCTCCTGCTCTGTCCAGAGAACCTTGTCCTTCCGTCCCTCATTATTGCTGATCACGGCATTCGCCGCATTCAGAATATTGGCGGTAGAGCGATAATTCTGTTCCAGCTTGATCACTGTCGCATCCGGATACTCCTCCTCAAAGTTCAGGATGTTCATAATATTGGCACCGCGGAACTTGTATATGGACTGATCATCATCTCCGACCACACAGAGATTCCGGTATTTACGAGCCAGCTGCCTCACCAGAAGGAACTGGATCGTATTGGTATCCTGATACTCATCCACCATAATATAACGGAATCGTTCCTGGTACATCTCCAGGACATCCGGATAATCCTGAAAGAGCTGTACCGTCTTGAACAACAGATCATCAAAATCCAGTGCATTATTGTTGTGCATCCGGATCTGGTACTCTGTATAGACTCTTGCAATCTGCATCTTCCGGTAATCTCCCTGTGCCGCAAGATCATACTCACTCGGTGTAATAAAGTTCTCCTTTGCGTGAGAGATTTCCGACATGATCAGACGTTCCGGATACATCTTCGGATCCATCTGAAGATACAGCAGTGTCTCTTTGATCAAACGCTTCTGGTCATCGGTATCATATATCGTATAATTGGTGTTATAACCGATCCGGTCGATATGCCGCCGCAGGATGCGGACGCACAGAGAATGAAAGGTGCTTACCCATACGCGTTCCGAACCGTATCCCAGCATACTGTCCACTCGTTCCCGAACCTCTCCGGCCGCTTTATTGGTAAACGTGATAGCCAGAATATTATATGGATCCATTCCCTGCTCAATAAAATAAGCGATCCGGTGTGTGATGACTCTCGTCTTACCGGACCCTGCTCCTGCCAGTATTAATAATGGACCATTAATATGCTCCACAGCCTCCTGCTGTGGAGCATTCAGTTTCATCTGCATATTATACTAAACTCCCATTTTCGCTTTCAATGCAGCCAATTCGTCATCTACTGCTGCAGCAGGTGCAGAATCATACTTTGATGCAAGATCCTTGATCGGATCTGAGGTCTCGCTGGCATTCAGTTCTGCAACCGCATTCGCCCGATCCAGCATATTATCAGCTTTAGCTTCCATTCTCTCAAATGCAGCCATTGAAGTCTCAGACTTATTCACAGCACTGGTCACTTCGTTCACTCTCTGCTGAGCCTTAGCCACACGAACCTTTGTCTTAATTGCGTCTCTACGGCTGTTCAGCTCTCCGATATCCTTTACCAGCTTGTCATGCATCTGACGCATTTTCATGGAATTCGCTGCAGCCACATCGTAGGTCTGCTGCAGAGACACCTGCTTCTCCGCAAGTTGTGCCTTCTTGGTCAGGAACTGCTTAGCATCCTCATCATTACCTGCTACTACCGCCTTTTCAGCATAGGACTGATACTTAGCGATCTCTGCGTTGCACTCATCCAGTTCACGCTTAGCTCTCTGTTCATCCGCCATAACTGCGGCTGTCTCAGCCTTAACCTTAGCCAGATCCTCATTCAGATTCCGTAAGCACTGATCGATCATCTTCTCCGGATCTTCAGCCTTATCCAGTAAAGCATTGATGTTAGAAGCCATGATGTCCTTAAATCTTTGTAAAATACCTGCCATTTTAAAATACCCTCCTTGTTATACATTTATGTATGATTGCCGTTACAGCCTATTTCTGATCCCAATCCTTCGGGCTCGATACTGTAAATTATACAACAACCTGCTCGTTCCCGCAAGACGCTTTCCTATGTATTTTCACCATATCTTATTCATACATCAACATTATACTATGTTACTCTATCATATAGACTGATTGCTTTTAAACAGATGTTTAAAAGACAGATATCCAAAATCAACTAAAAATTACAAAAAATGACCTCAATTTTGATATATTTCTCCCTAAAACTATGTTACATTATTATTGTAAATATAAGGTTTCCTTAGAGACGAGTTCAGAATCTGTTATGACTCCCATCTCTCAGACGATGAACTTGCTTATATTTCTCTATTGAAACCCTCCCTCATTTACATACTTTAACTCCCAAAAAGTAAGACTGGCACTCTCCCCCCCTCTTGAGTCCCAGTCTTACACATTTTAAATCCCTGATTTATCTTTCATCAGATGATATACAGTAAACATCTATATAGTTTACTAACTCACTTATAAATCTTCCCATGCATCTAAAAATTCCCTGAAATCATTGCGGGCCGATTCGATCTTTACCGGATCCTGCGTATTCAAAGCCACTTCAAATTTCTGAAGAGCATGCTCGACCACCTTACGGTCTTCTCCTAAGTTCTCCTCATATAATCGTTCTCCGCGAAGCAGAAGAAGCTTATTCTCTTCCTGCTCTCTCGGCGGGATCTTCAAATATGCCAATTCTTCCATTCTGGCCCGGATCTCTTCATCCGTCATATCCACCTGCTGCCCCTTCAGAATCTTCGTCAGCTTCTCGCCGGTGGAATTCACCTTGACTTCCACCTCAAGAATTGAATTAATATCATATGTATAAGTAATATCAATGCTTTCCTGACCCTTTGGAGCCTTCGGGACATCAATGGTGAATTCACCAAGCAATAAATTATTAGCAGCAAACCTGCTCTCACCCTGCAATACATTGACCGTCACCTTGCTCTGATTATCCCGGATCGTATACATGGTCTCTGTTCTAGATGCCGGAATAACCGTATTACGTTCAATGATCGGGCAGTAATGACCACTTTCATATCCACCGTTTTCCCGTTCAACAGCCACTTCGGTTCCAAGAGTAAACGGACAGACATCTGTCAGGATAACCTCGCGAATGGTATCCCTTCGTTCCTTCATAGCCGCCTGAACTGCCGCGCCAAGCGCAACTGCTTCATCCGGATTAACACTGGTATCCGGGAATACTCGAAACAGCTTGCTTACAAAATGCCGAACCACTGATAACTTTGTAGAACCTCCGACCAACACCACTTTATCAATCTCCGAAAGACGCAGACGAGAATCAGAAAGACTCTTTTTTACCGGAATTCGGATCCGTTCAAGAAGATCCTCACATTTCTTCTCATATTCACTCAATTCAACTTCATATTCATAGGTTCGGTCTTCTATTACACATGTCATAACAGAGGAATGATTCTCCTCAAATCCAAGCTTACAAAGTTCTGCCTGCTTATGTACATAACGCAGTGTCTTGGTATCCAGCGTATCCAGCTCAGAATCCTGAAAATGATTAAAGAACATATCCTGTAGAACATTGGTAAAGTCCTCGCCCCCCAGATAATTATCACCCGCGACCGCGCGTACCTCCAGAATCGGTCCGGATAATTCCAATATAGACACATCGAAAGTGCCGCCTCCCAAATCAAAAACCAGGAACTTGGCATCTTTATTACATTCATATAATCCATAGGCAATCGCTGCTGCCGTCGGTTCACTGATAATCCGTTCCACCTTAAGTCCGGCAAGCTCGCCCGCACGCTTGGTAGCTTTTCTTCGGGCATCATTAAAATAGGCAGGCACACTGATTACAGCTTCTGTCACCTCTTCTCCAAGATAGCTTTCCGCATCTTCTTTCAGAGATCGCAGAACAAAGGAGGATAATTCCTCTGATGTGAAGAACTGTGTTCCTAAACGATATTTTTTATCACTTCCCATAGTTCGCTTGAATACACTTGCCGCTGTATCCGGATACAGCAGCATCCGTTCCCGCGCAGTCTCTCCTACATAGACCTGATCACCATCCACACTTACAATTGAAGGGGTCAGATTCCTGCCCAAACGATTCGGGATGATCTTCGGTCCATCCGGAGAATAATAAGCAACCAAGCTATTAGTTGTTCCTAAATCAATTCCAACGATCATATATGTTCACCTTTCTTTTTGGAACGTAACGCGTCTAATGTCAACATCGGTTCTATATCACAAGGATTGATCTCCATGGCTTTCTTGTATAACTCAACCGCATGTGACAGATTTCCGCGAATTTCTTCAATATTAGCCATAATCAGCCATGCATCATAACAGACTCCGAATGAACAGTGGCGGCATCTCGGAATCTTCAAACATGCTTCCAGCATTTTCCATGCTCGATCTAAATCTCCAAGCGATATATAAAGCTCTGCCATTTCAAATGTCCGAAGAGGTGCTAACGGCCGATAAGATAGATAATAATGCATGGACTCGGGTGCTTCCTGTTCATCTGCCTTCAGTTTCTGAGGTATATGCTTAGAATTCAGCATATAACTCATGGTTTCCTTTGCCAAAGTGCTGGCCTTGTCCTTCTGTCTTCGAAAATAATACGCATTAGACAGATGAATACCAACTCTTGTCCGTTCAAAATCATTCTGTTTGGCAAGATTCCACGCTTCTTCCAGATACTTAATAGCTTTACGAAGCTCTCTGTGATAATAGTAAAAGATTCCCTGAGCCTCCAAAAGCTTAGTCTTTTCCAACATGTAATCCCGGTTTCTCTCTTTGCGCTTATTTAGCCATACATACCATTGTTTGATGATTTGAAGCCCTTCCGGAATATTACCCATTGAAAAATAAGCTTCTGAAACCTGATTATAATAATCGGCCCAAGTAAGCAGATTCAGTTTTACCGCTCTTTCACAAGTCTCTTTTACTTTCTCGATATCCTGCTTACTAGTATACAACTCAACCAGGCGGTTGTAAATGGAAGTAGATGGTTTGTAATGCCGCAAGGCATCCTGAAGGACAGCAATCGCCGGATCCCACTGCCGCAGTGCCTGATAGCATTTGGAAGAATTGATAAACGGTAAAATGGACCATTCATCCTTCATCAAAGCAATTGACTTCTTATAGTATTCCAATGCCTCTTCAAACTTCCCCTGAGCCTGATATACATATCCGATATTATTGAGCGCGTATATATTCTCCGGCTCCAATTCCAAAGCTTGATGATAATCTTTAAGTGCATCCTGGAAATTAAAATTGTCCATATACAATAGACCGCGTTCAATATAGTAATAGGCACTTTTCACCAGCTTCAGCTGCAGAGTAGCCTCATGAATTGCCTGCCCGTATGCTGTTTTTAGTTCATATTTATCAAACCGATTACTATAAATCTCCATCAATGCATGATGCACACGACTATGATCCGGATCCAGACTCTGAACCTTCTGATAATAGCGAAGAGCTTCTTCATCCCGATTCAGCCTCTGTAGGCAGATTCCACAATAATATACAATATCAACTTCATCCGGAATCTCCTTTAACAGTTCCTGATATTCTTCGAATGCCTCACGGAACATCCTTCGGATTCTGTAAATATCCGCGCGAACCCAGCGAAAACGGATCTCCCGATTTCCTCGATTCATAACTGATTTGATCTGATCCAGTGCCTCTTCATATCGCTCCATATCCATTAGAACTAAAACCTGTTCAAATACCAGATCATTAGAATCTACTTTTTCATCCGACATTCCGTCTTTTTTCAGGTCCTCATCCAAAAGCTCTGCATCCGTCTTCTCAACAGAATCATCCGATTCTATCCCTTCTTCCTGCTTCCGTTCACGAATCATAAGCTTCAAATGATCACATAACTGTAGGATCTGCTCATATTCCTCATCCGTATCCGCCAGATTCCTGCGTACCCTGATCTCATGATACTCCAACATCTCATGCTGCACATTATGTTCTTTGGCAGCATCCAACACCTTCTTGGCATCTTCATATTGATGATAGATACAGAACACCTCAACTGCCAACAGATATGGTCTGTAATATCCGGCAAATAAATGGATCGCATTATAATAATCATCAATAACTGCCTGGGCATCGTGGCTGTCGTAAGCCGCCTGCTGTCTGCGGATATAAGCCGGATAATACTCCGGATCTTCTTCAATGATCTTATCACAGATCTCTTTACAATCAGCATACTTCTTCTCATCATAATACAGCAGAGCAAGCCGTTCCATAACAGAGTACCGGACGGCATCATCCTTTTCCTTTTCAATACCTTCTTTCAGATACATCTCTGCCATATCATATTTTTTTAACGACTGACAAGCCACACCAATCGCGGATTTGATGAATCCCTCCCGGGATATCCGCTTCTGATACTTCTCGGTTCCGTCATCCTGAAGAGCCTGCCGGGCTTCTTCCCATTTCAGCAGATAAGTGATCGCCTCCTGATACATCTCCATCCCAAGATAACAGCGGCCGGTCATATTCACATAATCATAATATTCTTTGTCTTCCTTCTGTATATCCAGTGTTTCCAGCAGATTTAATGTCTCTTTGAACATCTCATTCTGGAACATACACCAGCAGGCTTCGATCATATTCTTTTTATAATCTTCTTTCTGGGCCTCTTCCTTATAATAATCGATCAGATACGGATTTACTTTACGCATAAGATCCAAAGTATAACTGTCACGGCCATTTTCTTCCAGAAGATCCATGATCAGTTCTTTTCCCCGGACGTATTCCGCCTTTTCAATATAATATTCTGCCATTCCGACCCGGGCATTATACTGATCCGGCTTGGCTTCCAGAACGGTATTCCAGCAGGTATATGCCTGATCCCATTCATTCAGCTTGGCATAGATCCGCCCGCACCAGTATCCGATATAGGTATCCTCCGGTGCCTGATCTAACAGCTTTTCCACCTTAGGAAGATATTCCGCCTCTTTGTCATCTTCATTAAGAAGAACAATTCTTAGACGTTCCACATCTTCATACGGATGATAGACTTCATATGCATGAAGATCATCCAGTCTCTGCAGAATAGTATCCAACTGTTCTCTGCGGTCAATATCCGACTTGATCCGCAAATAACTCACAATATAATTATCAACCTCAACTTCCGCCTCATCGAGTGCCAGCACTTCAAACATATCATATTCAAAGAATGACGGATTTTCAATCTGGTATACAATATAATTCAGAAAATCCACCGGAAACATCTCTTTGAGTTCCTCGAAATCCTCCCTGATCCGGAATTCAGAATCTATCAGCTGCCAGATTGGCTGATCTACATACACATGTGACATCAGAAATACAAGGAATCTCTCCCTTGCTTCCAAGGCCGTATCCAGTGCCACACATACATCATCCCGGAACAATCCCTTCCAAAGCTCCGGATCATTTCTGGTACTTAGATACCAATAGACATCATTCACCTTATCGAGCCACAGGTCGATCTCGTCCTTATCCTTTGGTTCTTCGGACTCTTCAGACGGCCGTTTGGCAAGCGCGATCGCAGTCTCATACGCTTCCCTGAGACGTTTGAATCCCTCCGGATCATCCTCCGGATTCGTATCCCGAAGAAGCTCATGATAACGCTCCTTCAATCTATCTTCATCTGTTGTCGGTTCCATATCTAATATTGAAAATACTAATTTCTCGTCCATGTTACCACCACCCTTCTATCAGTATAACACAAAAGCATATCCATGTCGAACTTCATATCCTCTTTTTTCGCTTATATGACCGATGCTCTGTGCTAGACCAAACATGATCAGTAAAGATCTATAGGCAACCATACATGATTAACAAAGGAGATGATCCATATGCGTTCAGCTATAGGCGGCAGATATTGGATGCTCTGCATTCCCTGTCTGTATATTCTTATATTATTTGTCTCTTCCTCACATCTGACACCGGGAACAGCATGTGTCTCCACTCCCTGCTTCCGTCCGGCCGGTTCCACCGTGGAATGCGGGAGTTCCATAACCATTATTCACGAAGAGAATTATCCCATTTTATGGATCGGCGACTCACGAACCGTCGGTCTTCAGGCCGCCCTTCAACGATCGGACCGCGATCCGAAGTATCATACCTTTATCTGTAAGGTTGGTGCCGGCTGTTCCTATCTGAAGCAAATGTCATCTACGATTGTTAAGCAGTCTGATCCTCCCCACATTATTGTAATCAATCTGGGTGTCAATGATCTGGGTAATATCCGGAGATATCAGGCCGCTTATGATGAATATCTGTCTTCCGTCTGGAAGAACTGCCCGGTCTACATCATATCCGTCAATCCGGTCCGTCCTCCCTGCAGAAGCGTCAGCAACCGGCAGATCGAGTCTTTCAATACCGCCATGCAGGAATATATTGAGATGAAAAATGCCTCCGCATCTGCCGAGGCATATCCCATCCGTTATATTGATACATACTCCTATCTGCAAAAGAACGGTTACCGTTCCGGAGACGGTCTTCATTACGGTGCCGCTTCCTATCTGGACATCTATGATTACATCTTATCATCCATCCGGGAACCGATCGGAGACGGCGAAGGAAGATATATCATTCATTCATCGTCTTCTCCTGCGGGAACTGCAGATTCCAGATCTTCCGAATAGAATCCAGTACCCGCATCTGAAATAATGTATCATAATGTGTCATTTCCGGGCACTCAAGCTTACCGCTCCTTATCGCATTCACGCACGCGCGCACTTCGTATTCCAGACCGCTGATCTGCGTCTCCTTTTCCGTGGTTTCAAGAAGCGCTCCGTCTCTGTCATAGATCCGGTACTCCCGGTAGCAGTTAATATCATCCACTTCGATCCGGCCTTCCGTACCATAGATCACTGCTTTCTTCGGCGTATTGGCAAGCATCGTCACATAGCTTCCGGCCATCGCTCCGTTATGATATGTCAGATTGATCATTTCCTGCGCATCCACGCCGGAATTCATATGTACCACAGATGTAGAGATGTTCTCAATATCTCCGCCCATAAGCTGCAGGATCAGACTAAGCGGATAGACTCCGATATCCAGCAGAGCACCTCCGCCCATATCCAGCCGGAGCAGCCGTTCCTTCTCTCGAAGATCATATCCCATATCCGTCGTGATCGAGATCACCTCTCCGATCCGTTCATTGTCAAGCTCCTTCTTGATACGATGGATCATCGGCATGAATCTTACCCACATCGCTTCGCATAAGAATACCTGATGCATCTCAGCCAGCCTGATCAGATTATCGGCCTGATTCTCATTCAATGTAAATGGTTTCTCCAAAAGAACCGGTTTGCCATGCTGAATGCATTCTCTTGCCACCTGATAGTGGAGATGATTCGGAAGAGCGATATAGATCAGTTCCACCTGCTCATCCTCCATCAAAGCTTCATAGCTTCCGTAATAAGTCTCTGCCCCATACTGTTCAGCAAATTGCTTCGCCTTCTCTTCTGACCTTGCCGCTATCGCATACAGATCCACATCTTTCATCCGGCGAACCGTATCTGCCATTCGGCCCGACATCGCGCCGGCACCAATAATACCGAATTGAAATCCCATTGGACACCTTCCTCATCTAATATATATACAACTCTGTTCCCTAACTTACGATCCCGCTGCCGCGTTACCGGTATACAGCTGATAATACCGTCCTTTATCCCGGATCAGTTCGTCATGAGAACCGCGCTCTATAATCCTTCCCTGCTCTAATACCATAATACAGTCACTGTTCTGGATCGTAGACAGCCTGTGCGCAATTACGAACGTGGTTCTTCCGTTCATCAGCTTATCCATACCGTCTGTTACCAACTGCTCGGTACGGGTATCTATGGAGCTGGTCGCTTCATCCAGGATCAGTGCCGGAGGATCCGCGATCGCAGCGCGTGCAATGGATAAGAGCTGCCTCTGTCCCTGACTTAAGTTCGCGCCGTCGCCGGTCAGAACCGTATCATATCCCTGCGGCAGACGTCTTATAAAACCATCCGCGTTGGCAAGCCGTGCCGCTGCCTCCACTTCCTCATCCGAAGCATCCAGTCGGCCATACCGGATATTCTCCCGTACACTCATCGTGAACAAATGTGTATCCTGCAATACCATACCCAGAGACCGTCTCAGATCTCCTTTTTTAATCTTATTGATATTGATCCCATCATAACGGATCTTACCATCCTGAATATCATAAAAACGATTGATCAGATTCGTGATCGTTGTCTTACCGGCACCGGTAGATCCGACAAACGCGATCTTCTGTCCCTGCTTAGCCGATAAGCTGACATTATGCAGAACGATCTTCTCATCATTATATCCAAAGTCGACATCATCAAAGACAACTTCGCCTTTCAACTCCACATAAGTCGTCTCGGAACCATCCGTATGCTTGTGTTCCCATGCCCACAGACCGGTACGTTCCTTCGTCGGGATCAGACGTCCGCCTTCTCTCTTCACATTGACCAGACTGACATATCCGTCATCCGCTTCTTCCTTCTGATCCAGAAGATCAAAGATACGCTCCGCGCCGGCAAGCGCCATGATAATGGAATTCAGCTGCATACTGATCTGGTTGATCGGCATACTGAAGTTCTTGTTAAATGTCAGGAAGCTTGCCAGATCTCCCAGAGTGAATCCGCCGACACCACCGATCGCCAGAACCGCGCCGACAATTGCGCACAGCACATAACTGATATTACCGATCTGCGCATTGATCGGGCCTAACCGGTTAGAGAAATTATTGGCATTATACGCGCTATGAAACAACTGTTCATTCAGCTCGTCAAATTCCCGGATATTGATATCTTCATGGCAGAACACCTTCACTACACGCTGCCCTTCCATCATTTCCTCAATATAACCGTTCAACGCGCCGATATCCTTCTGCTGCGCGATAAAATACTTGGAAGAAAGTCCCGTTACCTTCTTGGTAAAGAACAGCATCACACCTACCATCGCAAATGAAAGCAGGGATAACGGAATACTCAGATACAGCATGCTGACAATGGCCGATACCAGAGTAATCCCGCTGTTCACAAACTGCGGAAGTGCCTGACTGATCATCTGACGCAGAGTATCGATATCGTTGGTATAGATCGACATGATATCGCCATGGGCATGTGTATCAAAATACTTGATCGGAAGCTTCTCCATTTTCCGGAACAGATCAACCCGGATCTTTTTGAGCATTCCCTGTGTCACATATACCATGATCAGACTCTGAAAATAAGAAGCCAGAACTCCAAGCAGATAGAAGCAGGCCACCCTTATGATCGCAAATAACAACGGCGTAAAATCCGTAGAGCCTTCCTTCACCATCGGAGCAATATAATCATTGATCAGTGTCCGGATGAACAGATTCCCCTGTACATTGGCAAGAACATTGATCACAATCAGGATCATTACGATCACAACCTGAACCCCGTAATTCTTCATCAGGATTCCCATAATACGCTTTAACAACTGACCTGCATTTGCAGGCGGTTTTCCTCGTCCTCTTGCTGGCGGCATATCCGATTACCTCCTTACTTCACTACTGCTGATCGAAGTCTCCGCCGGCTTTCATCTGCGACTCATAGACTTCTCTGTATATCTGACTGCTCTTTAATAATTCTTCATGATTACCGACTGCGCTGATCTCTCCCTCATGCATCACTATGATCCTGTCTGCCTGCTGTACACTTGAGATTCTCTGGGCAATGATCAGCTTGGTCGTATCCGGGATCTCTTCCGCAAACGCCTTCCGGATCTTCGCGTCCGTTGCCGTATCCACCGCGCTTGTCGAATCATCCAAGATCAATACCTTCGGCTTCTTAAGCAGTGCTCTTGCAATACATAACCGTTGCTTCTGACCGCCGGACACATTCGCTCCGCCCTGTTCAATATGGGTATTATAGCCATCCGGCATCTTGTCGATGAACTCATCCGCGCAGGCCAGCCGGCAGGCGCGTCTGCATTCTTCATCGGTCGCGTCCGGATCGCCCCACCGGAGATTGTCATATATCGTTCCGCTGAAGAGCGTATTTTTCTGCAATACTACCGATACCTGATTACGAAGTACCGTCATATCATACTCCCTGACATCATGTCCGCCCACCAGAACGGCTCCGTCCGTCACATCATACAGACGGCTGATCAGGCTTACCAGACTGGTCTTCGCGCTTCCCGTTCCACCGATAATGCCGATGGTTTCTCCTGCCCGGATATCCAGATTGATATCCTTAAGCACATTATCGTTAGCGTCCTTTTTATATTTGAAATTCACATGATCGAACCGGATACTTCCGTTCTCCACCGTCATGACCGGATTCTCCGGATTCGTAAGCTCACTGCTCTCTTTGATAACCTCCGCGATACGTTCGCCGCTGGCAGAGCTCATACTGATCATTACAAATACCATCGACAGCATCATCAAACTCATCAATATGTTCATACAGTAAGTCAGAAGTGCCATCAGATCGCCGGTCTCCATGTCCCCGGCAACAATATAGTGTGCGCCGACCCAGCTGATCGCCAGAATACAGGTGTACACCGTCAGCATCATGATCGGCATATTAACAATAATATTCTTCTCGGCACGGACGAACATATTATAGATGTTCAAGGCCGCCTTCTCAAACCGGTTGATCTCATACTCCTCACGAACATAGGCTTTTACCACCCGGATTCCGGATACATTCTCCTGCACGCTGGCATTCAGATCGTCATATTTTTGGAACACCTGGTGAAAGAACTTTGCGGCATGGCTCATGATAACGGATACAACCAGTGCCAGCAGAATCACCGCGATCAGATAGATACTCGCGACCTTCGCGTTCAGGAAAAATGCGCCTCCCATAGCGAAGACCATACTGAACAGTGCCCGGATCGCCATACGGATCGTCATCATATAAGCCATCTGAAGATTCGTAACATCCGTCGTAAGCCGCGTCACAAGTCCGGCCGTACTGTATTTATCAATATTAGAAAATGAGAATGTCTGAATGTTATGGAACATTGCCTTTCTCAGATTCTTGGCAAAGCCGGCTGACGCAAGCGCGGCATACTTACCGCCAAGTACTCCGGCAAAAAGACCAATCACGGCAACCACTACCATAATGATACCGATCTTATAGATATGTGGCAGATTGCCGCCCTCCACTTCAATCCCGTTATTCACCAAAGATGCCATCAGCAAAGGAATTACCGTCTCCACGATTACTTCCAAAATCATGAATACCGGCGATAGAATCGTAGCTTTCCAATATTCCTTAACCTCCCCCAGCAAGGTCTTAAGCATATGTTATCTTCCTTTCTCTACTATTTTGTACCCGTACTTCCGAAGCCGCCCCGGTCATTACCGGAAAGCTCCTCCACCTCTTCGAATACGATCTTCGGCTGATGCTTTTCAATACGGAACTGACAGATTCGGTCATTGACTTCAATTACCGTATCCCGCATGGCAAGTGCCGGAAAACGGTACCAGTCGTTCGGACCACAATAAGTCTCATCAATAATCCCCATAGAATTCGCCTGAAGGATCCCGAAGTTCTTGAATGTACTGCTTCTTGGCACGATATGCGCCTCGTATCCCTCCGGCAGCTCAATCGCTACACCCAGATGTATCAACCGAAAATCGCCTGCTTTCATTTCCACACGCTCTGCTGCCCTAAGATCGATCCAATCCGATTTACCATCTATGTACTCCAATCTGCTGATCTTGTCATTCAGATATTTTATCTTCAATACCACCTGTTCCATCTTCTCACTAATCCTCCTTTATCCGAACCATTTGTCTCTATAATATACACTGTTGCTATTCTATACCTTTTTAAATAATAATTCATCTGTTTTATGGAATTTTTATGATTATTTTTCCAAAATATTTTATGATATTTTATAACATACAATTTAATAAGAATAATAGAACCATCATATACCCATAAGAATGAAAAAACAAGATAAATACATGATTATTTCATTGTCATTCTTGTAAATTTCAGTTATGATAGTATCGACAAAGTTCCTATCATCATTATTCAAGATAGAATCCATAACCGGACAGGAGGAATATCATGATCACAATCAGTACTTGTATGATCGTTAAAAATGAAGAACTGGTCTTAGCCAGATGCTTAGACTGTGTCCGCCGGTTCTCAGATGAGATCATTATCGTAGACACCGGATCTACGGACAGAACAAAAGAAGTAGCCGCTAACTATACGGACAAAATCTATAATTTTGAATGGATTAATGATTTTGCCGCGGCCCGCAACTTCTCATTTTCCAAAGCTTCCTGCGAATATATATATACCGCGGATGCCGATGAGATCATCGATGAGACGAATATCCAAAAGATTCTTCAATTAAAAGAAGCCATCCTTCCGGAGATTGATATCGTTCAGATGTACTATACCAACCAGTTAGAGTACGGTACAACGTACAATTACGATCAGGAATACCGGCCGAAGCTCATCAAGCGTCTGCGGGAATTCTACTGGCAGGATCCGCTTCATGAGACCCTGCGGTTAGAACCGGTCATCTACGACAGCGATATCGCGATCATCCATAAACCTCACGAACGTCACAGTGACCGCGATTTTGCCAACCTGCAAAAACTGATTGGAAGCGGTGAGAAACTTTCTGCCAAATTAAATATCATGTATGCCAAGGAATTGTTCATTTCCGGTACAACGGATGATTTTCTGACTGCCCAGCCTTATTTTCAATCTCTGATGGACGAGATCTTAAAAGAAGACGAACTAAAGGCAGCACTCTGCGTCCTTGCCAAATGTGCCGCTATCCGGCAGGATCCTCATCTGATGCTCTGTGCAGCGATCAAGAATATGGCAGATGGGAATCCTTCTTCCGAAGTCTGCACCTGTCTCGGCGAATACTATATGGCATGCGAAGAATATGAAGAAGCCGCTATGTGGTATTACAATGCCGCATATGAAGCGGAATCCCAGCTTGCCATTCAGTACGGTCATGATCTGCCGCTTCAGGGACTCATCCGCTGTTATCAAATCTTCGGGAATGAAGAAATGGTCAGCCGCTACGAACAGGAATTAAATAAGGACTGACCACTTATCTATGATCAGTCCCTGCAAATTAAATCTCCCATACCCAGGACGACATATCGTCGTCCTGTTTTTTATTTGTATCTTTGAATGTCATCTCCGGTGTCCGGACAATAACCTTGGTCTGCGGCGCAACCGAAGATGTAATGAATGCATTACCGCCGATCACGGAATCATGTCCGATCACGGTATCACCGCCTAAGATTGATGAACCGGAATATATGGTAACATTATCTTCAATCGTAGGGTGACGCTTAACTCCGGAAAGTGCCTGCCCCTGTCTGGTAGACAGACCACCGAGAGTAACACCCTGATAGATCTTAACATGATCCCCGATAATGGTAGTCTCGCCGATCACCACTCCTGTACCGTGATCGATAAAGAAATATTCTCCGATCCTGGCTCCGGCATTAATATCTATTCCGGTACGGCTGTGCGCATATTCCGTCATGATCCTTGGGATCAATGGTACATCCTGTATATATAATTCATGAGCGATCCGGTATACATAGATCGCAAACAGTCCCGGATAAGAGATAATGATATCTTCCTTACTGTGAGCTGCCGGATCTCCGTCAAAGCCCGCCTGAACATCTTTTAATAACATTTCCTGAATCTGTGGAACCTTCGTAATGAATTCCCGGCTAATCACTTCCGCCCGGGCGGCGGCTTCCTCCGCGGCCAGTGCTTCATCACAATATGTGAATGCCAATATGATCTGCTCCTTCAAAGTCCGATAGATATTGTTCATATGAGAGCCAACATAATAATCTCCCACATAATTCGTCATATTTTCTTCTCCGAAATACCCCGGAAACATCATTCGCCGGAGTTCCTTGATCATATCTATGATCGAACTCCGACTCGGCAGATGCCGGCCCTCTTTGGAAGTCAGAACATCATTTTTCTCATAATTGCAATAGATCTCAGATACTGTACGCTGAAATTGTTCTACTAACTCTCGATCCATTTCCATATCCTGATACCTCTTTCTTTATTATAGTATGCCACAAAATTAATATCATTTCGTACTTCTCTCTTTGGGAACAGTATCAATGTATCAGATAATACGCATATCCGTCAAGCATATCAAAAAAGGGACGGCATACAGCCATCCCATTTTTGTAATACAGACTTATTATATTGTGTCTATCTGCGTATTACTCGCCATCGATGCATTTTTCAATGTAAGATTCTACTTCATCCCGATCAATTCCCAGTGCCATGGAGAATTCCAGATACAGATTATCTTCTGCCGCTTTCATATATCTGGCATCCGTTGCCGTGACCTTCTGTCCCTTCTCTAACCGTTCCATCCGGCGGAGATACAGCGTCTTGATCACACGAATCCAATCTTCACACTTATGATTCTTCATGCACTCTTTGAACTTCTCCTCACGGAGCTTATCGTTCATCTCAACAATCGCGTCAATCTGCGGAATATGATCGATCAGTTCATTCACCTGTTCCTTCGTCAATACTTTACGCATTACGATCTTGTCATTATCAACGGGAATATATACGACGCTTGATTTCGTATATACCGGTTGAAGAATATAATACAGGCGGTCCGGATCAACATCCGGAATATCAATGGTACTAATGTTCTGTATAGCGCAGATACCATTATTCCCACACACAATATAATCTCCAACTTCGAACATTCAACTTCCTCCTAACTTCACTATCCCCCTAACTCGATCCTATCTTTTCCTAATTAAGATAACCGAATACAGATACGTGCAGGCACCGAATCCGCATATCAGAAATCCTTTGTTACCGTAAACAGCCTCATTTCATTATTGCCGAAAAAACGGCACATTACACACTTTGGTAAGTATCTTTCATTCTACCAGTTTTTTTGCAGCTTAGTAAGTGGTAAATTCTCCGATCGATCATTTTTGTGAATAATGTATAAGGAAGTATCTCCTTTGTTGTAGAAGATGTGCACAATTCTATTTGGTACCGAAGATCCGGTCTCCGGCATCCCCGAGTCCCGGACAGATATATGCCTGATCATTCAATTCCCGATCCAACTGTCCGACATAGACCTGAACATCCGGATGCTCATCGAGAACTCTCTGAAGTCCTTCCGGAGCAGCTATGATACACATGAACTTAATATTCTGCCCGCCCTGACTCTTCACATAATTGATTGCGTCCACGGCAGAACCGCCGGTAGCAAGCATTGGATCCACGATCACAATGGTTCGATCCTCGAGCTGATCCGGAAGCTTGCAATAATAATCATGCGGTTCATGTGTCTCCGGATCCCGATAGATTCCGATATGACCAACCTTAGCCGTCGGAACCAGAGCAGTAATTCCGCTTACCATTCCGAGTCCTGCACGGAGGATTGGAACAACCGCAAGCTTCTTGCCCGCGATCACAGGTGCCAGACATTCTTCGATCGGTGTCTCAATCTCTACCATTTCAATCGGGAGATCCCTAAGTGCTTCGTAAGCCATAAGCATCGCAATCTCTTCCACCAGCTTACGGAATTCATTGGTTCCCGTATTCTTATCACGCAGCAGAGTGATCTTGTGCTGCAAAAGCGGATGTCCCATGATTGTATATTTTGCCATCTTTTTTTCCTTCCCATTCTATATAATATGACTATGATAAGCCTATACCCACAGTATACTCCATTTTCAAAAAAATGGAATGCTCATTCCGGGATTTATGGAAAATAATTTACTCCTTCACGCTAAGGTCATTTAACAGCTGCATCTTCATCTCATAATAATCCGGCGTCATATCCAGATAATGAATATGCGGATATTCAAAACGCTGTTCCTCTTCCCAGATCTCCTCGGACAGCTGACGCTTCACATAGGCCGCGATATCGTCAAGTTCCGGAAGCTCATATACCAGATCGCCGTCTTTGATGATCAGCTGCTGAAGTTCTACGGCGCTGCATCCGGTAAAGTAACGATTCTTCCATGGCTGTGTTGGATCGACATAACGGAACGGTTCACACATATCAACATTCTCATCCGATTTGGCGATCAGATCCGCGATTGCCCGTCCCTCTTCATTGATGATCCGGTAGACCTTCTTAAGTCCCGGATTCGTAATCTTCTCCACATTCTCGGAGATCTTGATCCTCGGAACAAAATTCCCCGGTGTCTCTTCTACCGCCGAGATCTTATATACCGCACCGAACACAGGCTCTGATTTGGCTGTGATCAGCCGCTCGCCGACGCCGAAGCTGTCTACACAGCCGCCCTGTTGAAGGATGGAAGTGATCGTGAACTCGTCCAGACTGTTGGAAATAATGATCTTACAGTCATTCAATCCCGCCTGATCCAACATCTTCCGGGTCTTCTTGGTCAGATACGCAAGGTCGCCACTGTCAATCCGGATTCCCTTCAGACGCTTGCCCTTCGGTTCAAGAACCTCCTTGGCGATCCGGATCGCGTTCGGAATACCGCTCTTTAATACATCATAAGTATCTACCAGAAGCACCGTCGCATCCGGATAGGTCTCGGCATATTTCTTAAATGCCTCATATTCATTCTCATAGAACATGACAAAGCTGTGTGCCATGGTTCCGCTGATCGGCATTCCGAACATCTGCCCGGACAATACCGTAGCCGTACTTCCCGCGCCGCCGATGTAGGCCGCTCTTGCGCCGTAAACCGCCGCATCCATATTATGTGCCCGGCGCGCTCCGAAATCCGACACCGCTCTTCCGGCTGCCGCTTTCACGATCCGCCTAGTCTTGGTCGCTATCAATGATTGATGATTTACCTGCAGAAGGATCGCCGTCTCTACCAGCTGGGCATCGATCAGCGGAGCGACTACCGTCAGGATCGGTTCATTCGGATACATGATCGTTCCTTCCGGAAATGCATATACATCACCTTTAAAATGAAAATCCCTCAGATACTGAAGAAATTCCTCCGCAAACAGATTCTGACTCCGAAGATATTCGATATCCTCATCATCAAAATGAAGATTCATAATATAATCCACGATCTGTTCCAGACCGGTAAAGATCGCAAATCCGCCTGAATCCGGATTCTTCCGGTAGAACACATCAAAAGCCACCCGGGTATTCATATCCTGATCCAAAAAATAACCATTGCTCATGGTTAATTCATAAAAATCCATTACCATTGTCAGATTCCGTTTCATATCCTGTGTTTTTTTCATCTTCAAAGCATCCTTTCTTCTATATGACTTTCCATATAACTCTCTATAATCCTGTTATACAGTCTTTGCAGAATAAGACTTCTATAATTGGGAAAAATGTATCATAAAAAGCCTGTTTTGTAAAGAAATATTCTTAAGCCGGAACCTCGAATTCATTGTTTTCCGATTCATTCCTGTTATGAATGATTATTTATTCATGAAAATGAAAATTTATATAAAATTCACTTTTTTGGCTGTTGCTATTTTTTACCGCATTTTTCTTCATTTTTTTACCCGTTTCATTATTTTTACTAAACATAGTATACTAAAAAGAGATTTATTTTTTTTTACAACTCATGTATAATGGGCTTATCTAGGGGGGAAAAGGCACGACAACACGCATTTTACATAACAAATTCTGAGTAAGGAGGTAGGCATGGACGATTTTTATACGAACCTTGGCAAGAAGGTAAAAGAATTGCGCATTCAAAACGGTTTGACTCAAAACGAAGTCGCTAAGGCATTAAATGTTACTCCCGGCTACATCAGCAATGTAGAAAACAACCGCAGTGCCATGACATTGCGATTACTTATGTATTATGCTGAACTGACACATGTCTCTTTAGATGCATTAATTGGAAGCATTGACAGCGAGTATGAAGCAACTGCCCTCGATTATGAGTTGACAGATTTGATCCGGCGAATGACGGATGATGATAAGAAAAAGCTTATCAATACTTTGAAAATATGGATCCGTCAATAAAATCTTTGACTTTCTGATTACAATTGCATAGGAAGAAGACCCGGCTGTAATTGCGATCCATCGCTTTACACCGGGTTTTTTCATGTTTTTTTATGTTTTTTCTATGAATTTACTTGCAGAATTCTAATGATGATGGCATAATCATTCTTGTGTGATTACACTCATGACACTGAAGGAAGTATTCCGGGTTCGGTTCGGATCAGTGTCAAGATCGATATATAAGGAGAACGATATCATGGCTATGAAATCAAAAAAACAGGCAGCATCCGAACAGGACAAGCCTCAAACAAGATATGACAAAAAAATGGAAGCCCGCAGAAAACAGGCTGCAAAGGATAAACGTGCCGCAATTCTTGTCAAAACCCTTGGAATCATTATCCTTGCCGGAGTCATCGGAACCTGCGGTTATTTTGTGACCAATCATTTTATTAAAATCAATAAAGCAACACATGATCCTTATGTGAAGATCGGTGATCATGAGCTAAATCAGGTCGAATATGATTATTATTATAACGCGACCATTAACAGCTACATCGGTGCATATGGTTCATTCCTTTCCTACATGGGACTGGATACGACTCTTCCGTATGAAGATCAGGAATACTCCGAAGACATGACCTGGAAGGATTATTTTGAACAGATGACAATCTCTCAGTTATCACAGGAGTTCGCATTGTATGATGACGCATTATCCAAAAACTATGAATACAATACTGCCGATGAATATAATGATTTCGTAACCAATTCCAAGGAATCCGCCGATGCGGATAAGATCACGCTCAGTGCTTATATCAAAGATACATTCGGAGAATACGCAACCTTAAACAGGATCAAGCCATATGTAGAGCGAACCTTCTACACCAGCAGCTACTATGACAAATTACTGGCAGACAATGCTCCGACCGATGAAGAGGTTGATGCATACTATCAGGAGCATAATACCGAATACGATCAGGTAACCTACTATTCATTTGCATTTAACGAATCCAACTATACTGATGGCGATGATGATTCGGATTCTGCGGCAGAAGCTGCACACGAAGCTGCCGAAGCAGATGCGGAAGATATGCTGAAGCGGATAATTGCAGGCGAGGACTTCGAGGCTCTTTGCAAGGAATATGCCCCGGAAGCAGCCAAAGACTCATACAATACCGGAGACGGCGAGTACTCTTTGACATCCGGCGTTACATCCACTTCCGTCAACTCCTCTTTGGTCAACTGGCTGTATGATGACTCCAGAAAAGCAGGCGATACTACCATGATTAATGACGAATCTGTGAAAGTCTTCTATGTACTCAAATTCGTCAGCAAGGAATATGATGATACATGTACAGAAACGATATCATCAACGCTCTCCGATGATGCCACAACCAATTATATCAATGAATTAATGGAAAATTATGATGCTGAAGATATCAAGGGCGAGATTGGATATCTCAGCACTACGGAAAGCGCAGAAGATGAAAACAATACAGAATCTCTGCTGAATACAGATATTATTGAATAATCCCAAAGAACGGTACTCCGGGATGAAATATTCCGGAATACCGTTCTTTTATTATATATAGGAATAAGGGTATGTGTGTAATGTCAAACAAGGTCTATGATGTTATTATAATCGGTGCCGGAGCTTCCGGTCTTGCAGCAGCAATTCAATGCTCCCGCAGAAAACTCTCCTGTCTGATTTTAGACAAGAACAAAAAACCAGGCAACAAGTTATATGCTGCCGGTAACGGAAGATGCAATGTCACAAACCGGATGTATCAATCCGATGTGTACTACAATAATCCATTTACCGACCGGATCATGGCACAGACAGATATCCAGGAATTCACAGCTCAATTCTTTGATGAGATCGGCATCCGTCTGATCAATAAAAACGGCTATTACTATCCCATGAGTATGCAGGCTTCTTCTGTCGTTTGGGCTCTATTAGACGCAATCGATCCGCATTATGTTGACCGAAAGCAGAATACGGAAGTTACGGATATTGAACAGCACTTTGACGCAGACAGCCATTTAACATACAAGATCCTCTGTCAGGATCACTCAGAATATCTATGTCACTCTCTGATTCTCTGTATCGGAGGCTGTTCCGCGCCGAATCTGGGAGCAGCAGACAGCACTATCACATACGGTCTTCTTGACAAGCTCACTATCCGCTACCGTCCTTTTAAGCCGGCACTTGCACCCATATATGTAAAGGAAGATATAAAGAACCTTACCGGAGTTCGTCAGAGCGCAGTCCTGACTGTCGGCAGGGATAATGTAACGGAGTCCGGAGAGGTTCAGTTCACGGAAAACGGCATCAGCGGTATTGTTGTATTCAATCTCGCAGAATACATCCGGGAAGCCATGGATACATCCTGCCCATATGTCTATATCAATCCCATTCCAGAAATAACGGAAGAAGATTATCTTGCGCGATATCAACATTTACGCAGTCAAGTTCCTTCTAAGACCATCCTTGCATTCCTGAACGGATTCATGAATGACAAGCTGGCTGCTTATCTTGTTGAACAGTATGGAATGTATGCACAATCTGAGTATACACAGACAGCTGCAGCAATCAATAAAAAAAGCCGGCTGGAGCAGATTACGCCGCAGCAGGCTTCCAATATCTATCATTATATTACACATAAATTCCGGCTTCAGGCCGCCGCTGTCTCAGGCTTTGACAAATCCCAGGCATCCTCCGGCGGAATCATTACAGACCAGATCTGTCCGGATACCATGGAGATCCGCGAAAGACCGGGGATCTATGTCGCAGGAGAAGCCATTGATGTACTTGGAAAATGCGGAGGCTATAACATAAGCTTCGCTCTCTATACCGGATGGGTTGCAGGTAATCATGCAGGATCGTGATCAGCGGACAGAATACAGCCGCTGTCACTTATACTGTTACTTTCTTGAGAATCTTCAATCTCTTCTTGCATTCATACATCTTACGATCCGCTCTTTCAAATACCGATTCAAACTCCGAATCTCTTGCGGGATCATATTCTTCCATTCCGCCTGATACTATCACATCGCCATTCTTAAGATTCATCTCAACCTGTGTACTGAACGTTGTCATAAGAATGCGTCTGTTATCATAATCCTCTCCCCGAAGCACTGCGACAAATTCATCGCCGCCGATCCGATAGACAGGACTATGCGCGAACACTCTGCAGATAAGACGGGACGCGTCCTGAATATACTTATCTCCCGCGTCATGCCCCAGCGTATCATTGATCAACTTCAGATCGTTCAGATCAAAGACCGCTACTCCGAATTCCTTGAGTGATCCTTCCCGGATCCTCTGATCCATTTTATCCTTAGTCTCCGTATACGCAAGCTTATTGCCAACCTTCGTAAGAGAATCTCTGTATGCTTTCTGCTTGGCCGCGCCAATCTCCCTGTTCCGCATCGCCATCTCATCCGCCACAACAAATGTGTGGATCAGACAGGTAGCAATCAGGCAGCCTATCGAATACATAGGAAGGAGCGGATACCCTGTCTGTAATATAACAAACAATGTCATAACAGCCCCGGACAATCCGACCATTGCATAATGCCGCCTGTTCTCTCCATGTTCTCTGGCAGCAACGATCAGTGTATAGATCGAAGTCACAGAAAACAACAGGATCTGAATCGTAAGGGTAACATATCTGGCGCGCCCCGGCTGATACACGCCATTCTCATCAAACCGGAATACGATCGGGATAAAGAAATTAAAGAACAAAGCTCCCATTTCAAAAAGAAAAATGCTCCATCCCGCATAGGAAAACAACTTACTGAAAAGAGTGTCACGATCCAGATATGTGACAATAAACCTTACCCACAGAAGCAGTGAGAAAACCATTGTCGAAAAAAACAACACCGTGAACGCGTATGCGACCGACACGATCCCGAGCCCGTTCATCACACCCCATAAGATGTCACACAAATAAAAAAGCAGAAGCCCCCATAAAAACATCCGATACTTCTTAGCTACAGGAGTCTCATCCTTTGCCTTCCCCATCGCGCCTATATTAATGATAACATGAATAATAATCGATAATATTCCAAAACTGGCATAATAACTCATCTGTCAGTGCCTTCCCTCTCTTAAAGCCTCTCATCCTCAAGTTCGATATTCTCCAAATACCGGCGCAGATATACCGGCGTGTTATTCTCAATATAAGCTATTCAAAGAGTTCTGTCAATTGGGGAGAGGGGGATCGGTTCCTCTTCCGGTCCATTCGCATATCCCACTTCCGTTGCGATCACGCCATCAAACTGATCAAAGAATTTCTCTCTTTCACGATCTCATCTGTCATAGACCCTGTATCTTCTTTCTGTGCCACATCACTTCGCAATCTTTTCAGCAAGCTTCTTCCGCTGCCTTCTCTCATGCTCTAGCCGCTCCTGTATCTCGTCCATTCTTCTGAAAATATCCGCAATCGCCTCTGTCTCATCCTGAGGGCGCTCCGGCTCCGTCTGCTGATTTCTGGCAGCAATATCCTTCGCAAATAGCTTTCCAAACAGGAATCTTACCAAAGGCTGAATAAAGAATATCTGCGAGAAAAATGCAAACGGAAAGTTATGACAGATCAATGAAATCCAATTCGCAAGCAGTGTAAATATATTGAATCCGCTGTAATATGGATAATACAAAAATGCCGCAATCAAGCTCATTGCAGGACACATAATAAGTACCGTACACGAAATGATAGCAGTTTCAAATATCATAGGATGGTTGTTCCTCGGATCAAACATTTTGCATGCCATCTTGAAAGAAAGAGGGCTTCCGACCAGACATTCCAAACTATAGGCAAAACAGAATTCAATTAGGACAACCGCCCAGATCGGGAACATGTGTCCAAACATATATACTCCGCCCTGCGCTTGGATCGCTCCCAAAACACTGCTCTGTCCGGTAACATTCATAAGCGCGGCACCATTCACTACATAAAGGCTGTAGAACACATAACCATGTACAGTGAAAATAACCGTCAATAAAGCAAAAATCATTCGTTGAAATTGGTTTCTTGGCATAATAAATAATCTCCTTCTCTCCTAAACATAAAAAACACATGCAGTCAGGCCTCTGCTCCGGTCAATACTCCATCATAATCGATTCCATACGTACCGTGATCAGATTTACGTGCCTTGCACTACATGTGTCGTTTATGTTCACTATTTTTTTCAGTTAAGAGATTAACATAAGAAGCTTTCAAAAATCAAATGGTTTTTTGTTTGGATGGGGGATTATTCGTACTCGCAGAATTCAAAGTATCAGATGGTATTTTAATTCGTTTTCTATACTATTGAGTTTAGAAATATTATTCAATTCTACCTATTGCATCCTTTTCAAGAAACTTTTAGTACCAAATTAGTACCAGAGGGAAAAATCTTCATTGGGAGAAGTCACGATGATTTCTATGTGGCGATACTTGGCTTATTTCTTGAGAAGTTATGTAAACTATAATGCATAGTCGTCTAATCTGAAAGGGAAATTTTTCATAATTTACAAGACTAAAATTGGGATTGTTTCCAAATTGCTCACAACTTTTTTCTTGTGACTATATGGCGATATAGCACCTTATTTTGTACAGAGATTCTTTATATTCTATGGATTATTTCTCTTTTAGAGAATATTTGCAATCACACTTATACTGTCTCCAATACACAAAGTCATCATTAAGATCTGCATACATCTTGTTAAATACTTCTCAAATATTTTTAAGCCTTTTTAATGTAAATTATTCAGCGTCCGAAACTGAAAATGCAAATACACCTTCTACTCTAAATCCTAATACGAATTCAACTCTTACACCTTCATCTTTTGTTTGACGATAAATACGTTCCGAATTGTAACTTGGATTAAATTTAATTTTTACATCAAATTCTTCTAAAATAATCCAACCAACTTCAGGTTTATCAATACCTGCAATACGCCCCTTTACTTTAGGAATAAGAAGTAATGCAGAATTATAATCAGCACTTTTCGCAAGATATATTTTAAATTTCTCAATCTTCTTCAAATTCGTCCCTTTTGAATTATATACATCCAATAAAACTCGTCTATTGGGTTTTTCTCTTGCCATCTCTTCACATTTATTACTAAGTTCAATACCTTTTTTTATGTATGTCTTATCTCTATTTTCCATACCATATGCAAAGAATGTTAGCATAGCACGATAGTAATACTCTATATTCGGAGTATCAACATATTGCTGAAAATAGTCAACAGTCTTATTTAAATCTTTTTGAAAATTTCGCACAAAATCAAACCATTGAACTATATTATTTGCATTACTTGGTTGCTCTTGAATATTATCCATTATTAGTTTTCGAACATACTCATATTTACTAGCTTCTAGCGATGACCACTCCTTATTACATTGTTGATAATAGCCATATATTAAATTTCTTCTTATAGTTGGAAAATAAACTTCCTCTTTGGCTAGCAAATTATTCCATCCATTTATTGCCTCAGATAAATTTCCTTCCAAACTTAATAACTGATTCTCATAATTTATAATTATTTCTTCATGGTTCATATTCATATATAAATCGATTGAACGAATATTATCTATTGTCTCATGCACTTTCGCAATATAATCATTACACCACGAATACTTTTCACTCTTGATCATTTGTGCCACTGTTAAGCTAGGGCAAATATTTTTATGAACATCACGAATAACTGAAAATAGATAATTCATTTTTGCTGTAAGAGCAGCAACATTTCCCACATTCAGTTCAACTGATTTATCATATGCCGCTTCCACTTCCTCTAATGTATCCTGTATTTTCCAAACGAATTCCCGATAATCTTCATTTATTTCATGCACATTCCCTTGAATATAGTTTCTCATTTTTTTTGCAAGTGTAATACCCTTAAGGTGATAGAATGTGTAATCTTCTGTAATATCTAGTGCTTTTTGTATATACTCTAATGCTAAATCTTCATCATCTTCAATATAATGATAATAACGTGCTAAATTACTATAAACATAAGGATTTTTATCGAATTTATCGCAAAGGGCTGTTAATATATCCTTTTTTGCAATGTAGGAAGGCAAATCTTCTATAGCATAAGAAAAGTGCTTCCGTTCAACACCATCAATATTATCATCCGCTGGCTGCTGAGTCAAAAACATAGCTTTCAAAATGTGCATTACTTTCTCATTAGTCTTGAATAATTCAAGCTCTTCAATTACCAACATGAACGCTTCTTTTAATTTGTTTTTCCATGCTTTCACGTTATTCAATTCATGAGAACACATTTGCTTAAGTAGTTCTCCAGCTACACTATGATGTAATGTTCTTACCCCATTATTACTAACAATCAATAAGCTGCATTGTTTCTTTGACAAAACTCGTTCTAACAACGTAATTCGTTCTCTAGAAATCATTTTTTGCACTATCACCATAGGCACTTCCATTCCACTGTAATAATGAATCGAAGAAATAACTGTCAAAATTTTCTTTTGGCTATCAGTTATATCACCTAGATGATTGCAAACATAATCCGATAATTTTGTAAAAGAATCTTCAAATGTACATAACGCATATACAAATGGTGTAATTACATTTGATTTAGCTTTGTGTATATTATGTATTTCAGCTTTTCTATCTTCTTTTTCTTTTATCGAAATGTTTAAAATATCAATTTGTTTACTGTATATCGACTCAAATGCACTTATCTCATTCCCCTTAAGCTGCTCCTCAAGAAAATTATCAACTCCACCTCCCATGTGTCTTCTTGAAAATAAGATAGTAATTGGTATATTATCTACATCCGAATTTCGCATTATCTCATTAACCAACTGAATATCAAAATCATATATATCAATCACTAAAAGTATTCGCTGTCTATTAACATCATTAGACAATGAACGTAAACGTTCTCTTGTTCCATCTTTTGAATATTGTTTTAATATAACAACGGGCACCGAATCATGAAAAAACCAAGCAATCATTCGCATAATAGTTGTAACTCCAGCACCCGCATCATAGTCAATCTTAATTAAATCTGAATGAGAACTATTTCTTTTTAATGTATCGGAAACTCTATCTATTAATTCTTTATATTTCTTTCTTTCTGCAGCAATACATGGGTTAAGCTCATTCCACTGGATTTCACGCCCTTGGAAATAAGATAACTTTGTATCTAAATGGAATTCATCCATTTTTTCAATATTAACATACAACGGCTCCATCTCTTCATGAATCCACATTGGGTTTTTTATTAAAAATTGTTCATTTTGAAGCAGACAATATATCTCTTCACCTAAAGAAACATTCCTATTATGGGCAAAAGCTTCGCAAACATCATCACATAAACACTGTATTTCTACATAATCTGTTTCTTCATTTATATGGAATTCTTGACATCTTGAAATATCAACATATTTGTAAAATAAGGGATTATTTGAATTTGCCCAAACCAAATTATCTACAGATGCTTTTTTGCATTCACCAGTAAACATACTGACAAAAATCACTTCTTTTTCTAGTGATGATACAACTTGGTTAATACATGAATTAACATTACTAAAATAATTTCTTCCCCAAGCTTGTGTGTCTATATTATCAGTTCCAGGTTTATTTGAATTTGGAGCTAAATACCAAAACATAGTCTTTCCCTCATAGAACTTTGGAACTCTAATTACATCAGGGGTAATTATGTGTCTACTAATTCTTTCATTATGGAAAAAACTATATAGCCCTTTGTCATTTGTGTTTCTTGTGTAATCAATAATCATTGACCAATTCATATTTGCAATTAATTCTAATTGTTGTTTTGAGTACTGGTAATCTTCTCCAATCAATAATATATAGTTATATTTTTTTTGATTGTCTAAATCTAATTGATTAGCAATCAATTTGTAATTGTCACTCTTACTAGATTTCATCCAATGTGTTATTTCTTGCACCTTTACGTCATTCGCCTCTGAATTTACAGAACCGCAGCGATAATACACTTGCCCTGCTTTCACCTTTTCACCATAATCTTTCTTGGAAACAAAAGGTCCACACTTCGATATTCCAATTTCAAAAACCCCTATATGATGTTTTTTATACTTCAACGTATAATATGTAAATTCCGGATATTCCGGTTCGATATTTCCTTTAATAAATGTAACGAAGTTATTCTCGTCAATATTAGGATCCACATCAAAAAATTCATTATGACCATCTTTTTGACATACACCAACAATTATATACGCTGCCTCATATCTAATGGTATTTGCCATTGCTAAAATATCTTTAAGAAAGCTTATCTTACTTTTTTCTTCTCCGATGTTATATATCCGCTCTTTAAAATCACATATATCAGCTTCAGAATATTTAAGCAATTCAGTTAATCTTTCTTCAGTTAATGTCCTACTCATGCTATTCCTCCATTTTACCTTTCATATTTTTTAAACCTAACTACTACAAAACAAATTCTATTTTACCATATCTATGGGCTTTTCTCCACAAATTCTTTCTAGATCTATACTAATTTAATGTCGCTGTTTTTTCGTAAAACCTCTATTTCAATATTCAAAAGCATCCATTTTGCATAATTCACCTCTAAATCTATACCGTCCTATACCGCATTATCTCTATCATCCTATCTCTTATTTTCAAATTTTCTTTTAAAAGCCAATCCTTATTCTCCGGTAAAATTTCTACAACAAATGCTATGCTATATTTCGCTCTCGTAACTGCTACATAATATTTTTGCGGAGAATTCAACTTTTTCCTTCTCAATAAAAAATCTAAAAAAGGTCCATTAGGATAAATCAACACTCTTTGGAATGTCATTCCTTTGCACTCACCAAAATTATAAGAATAATAATTATCTGTAGCTGTTTTTCGATCATATTTTAAAATTGCCGGTGCATAATAATCATAATATAACTCCACATCTTCTTTTTTTATAAGAAAAACTCCATCATGCTCAGTAATTTCATTCATCGAGGTGCTAATATTATTTTCATTAGGATAGACCAAATTAGCAAAATTACATATTTCACGATTAAATCTTCTACTAACCAAATTCTTGTTCATTAAAACATTCTTATCATTAATCATTTTTTGGAAGAAAGTCCATATATAGGTTCCTGACATTTTTTTATTCTTAACAGAATTGTTTGTTCGAAAAGTGGCTTGTTTATTATCTCCCACGCAAGTAATTGCAACATCTGACTTCATCAACGTTTCAATGATATTCAAGTCATATCCCGCCATATCTTGCACTTCATCTATGTATATGTGAACATATGTCTCAGCAAGCCGTTCAACCATCTTTTTTCCGCATTTTTCATTAATGTACAACGCTAATTCAACCATTACATTAGAACGAATATCTTTCCCGTGTACCAATTTTATTATAATTAACTTTTCCATAAGCATCGCTAAAATCAATAGATTTAACTTCATTAATTTCAAAAAACACACTCTGATAAGGTTTAATCATTTCATTTAACAAAAAACGATACCATGTCATTACTTGTATCCGTGAACAAAGTACACCCATATTTTTTTCTTGTTTCTGCATTTATAGAGTCAACACCTCTGTTAGTATAAGATAGTATTAGTATTCTTTTATTAGTAGCATTGCTTTCTATGACTTGCAATGCATCAGAACATATACCATATGTTTTTCCTGCTCCTGCTGCTGCAACATTAATTACATTGTTTAATTGCATTCTTAATATACTCCGGATAATTTATTTTTTTCATGAACTCTAATATTTCCTGCTTGCTTTTTGACATCATAGAATTTCTTTTCGAAATAACTTCTCTAAACGTTACAGAAGGCTCTCCATTTTCACAATTCACTTCCAGTACACTTGGTTCGATAGTATTTAACTGCTCATTTTCTGCATAAATAAAAGTCAAATTATCTTTTCCTATGTAATCGGCGTATTTGTCCTCAATATTAGTCTTGATATTGCCATCATTATCCGTAACAATTATAACACTTTTATTTAATAAAACTGCAATATCGCAATAACGCTTAAATGCCAATGAATCAACTACTATCACATCAATCCCTTGCGTAATAGGAAGTACTCCATATTCATCAACATAAGCCCTTTGTATAATTAACTCATCAGTTGGACCTTCCACCAATATAACTTTTTCAGCTAAAACGACACGTAATGTATCATAACCTGGAAGCTTTTTAAAATAATCTTTTGTATCTTGTGGAAGTTGAGCCAGCGGCTCTATTTTTCCCATATTTAATAAAAAATTTTTCCCTAGATCCAGTTTATTAGCGACATAACTACTATGCGTAGAAATAAATACTTGTTTTCCTTCACTTTCAATAACTCGTTTTACTAATTTTTTTCATATTCGTATATGACAGATTGTTTTCCGGTTCCTCCATCATTACTACATTTACCTGCTCTCTAGAATTTTTATAGCAAGTTCTATTTTTATAGCATTTTGTGCTCCGAATCCTATATTTTCAAACGGAGTTTTTTCTACTACGACAAACATCTGATTTTTCCATTCGTCTACATTATCCTCTCGTAAATCAATGGATACATCCTTATCGTTTACTTTTACATTTTGCCTAATTAATTCATTAAGTTGCTTTACTACCTCATTCTTTTGAAAAGTATGTCTACTTTTTCTGTATGCTGTACTCAAATCTGTCCGTTCTTGTGAATTCAAATATGTTGTTAAATTGTTTGTCACAAACTTATCTACAACATATGAATAATCTTTCCTTGTCGTATCTATAAAAACACCTTTTATTGGTGAAAAACGATACACAACTGGTTCTGAACTAAAATAGTGATAAGAAACAGTATAAAATTCTACTGGAATATCGAATATTTCGTTATCCTTCAACATCTGCTTATAGGTGTCAGCATATATCTCATTTAATGCTAATTCCACTCTAATACCGGGACAATCTTCTCGCAACTCATTATTTGTAACAGCATATTTCTTATCTTCAATATCCAAATACGCTTCTATAATAATTCGTGGTGGTTCGTCAACATTTTTCACATCATCCAATGATTTAATGTATTTATCCCTCACGCCAAAAAGAAGGATTTTTCTAATTATATCATTACATTTTTCTCATTTGTCTATTAGGTTTACAAGTACCGAAAATCTATGCTTTTCAACACTTTTTGACAACTTTCTCAGCATCAATCATTTTCTTATCAACCTGAATATTTTTGGCTTTGAAATAAAAATAAGGTCAAACAAGGTCATTTACCATTTTCAAAGATTCTATCTCAACACAAATCAAATAACTTTATAAATGCTATATTCTAACTTAACTTATCTCTTCATCTCTAATAACATATGCATGATAACTATGCTTGTATTTCCCTTCATTCTGACCATCTTAATGTTTTCTTGTGTTATCTTTTGTTGATCGGATTGTATGGAGCAGTTTTGTAATATACATATTGATCTTATATGCCTGTATCGCTTGTTTATAGACTCTTTATGCGTTGATATTCTTTATATCTCAGCAGTGTTATATATATATCTTTTTATTGATCTTGCTGCATGTCTTTCTTTTCGCATTATATCAACATGTTATTACAGGATATATTATCTAATTTATTTTAAGCTATATTATACCCTAAAACCGTATTCATCACCCTTTATTATATACTGTTTTAAAATTTGTGCAGTGTTTGTTAATCATAACTTATTTTTTTCATGTCTTTATTCATAATGGTATTATCTCTGTTTTATTATCATAAAATCTATGTAAGTCAGTTACTATTTTTATATGTTACTGTATGAATCTATACTATATACTAATAGCTTTAACTTCCTTGTTTATTTGTCTCTATTGATTATTCGCATATCTTTACAAATCTAATAATATCTATCTGTGATTCTTTATTATTTGAATCAGTTAGTGTTGTTATTTTGATTTCATAATTTATTTTCTATATACTGATGCAAACATCTTCATATATACTATATTTAATTTTTATGTATAATTTCATTACATTCATTCTATATATTTCAATCATAATTCATTATACCGTTGTATGAAGCTATATAATATAACCTTATTTTATTATTGAATAATCTATGTACTTTTGGATTATGTTTTATCAATAAATTTTTTTATCTATCTTAATTCTTTTTACTATGTGATTCTATTATCATCTGATCTGCATACTTATTGATAACACAACAGACTATATTCAATAATATACAGATTTTATTTTAATCACTCTATAATATAGTAGCTTTTCAAAAATCAGCATTTTTAGGTGTCTTTCTTCCATTTTTTTCTGTCATAAATTTATATATTCAAATACACCTAGTTTTATAAGATACTTTAATATGTTGCATTATTGCATATCCTAGTATGATCTATGCCTCAACATGTAAATACCCCACCAGAATCATCTAGTGGGGTTGTCTTAATTACATTTTTTCTTACCAATATCTTTTTACACATTCATCTGAGGTATCTCGATCATATCCATAGTTTGCCATAATAATTTCAATCGCATCTGTAACAGAACCACCAATGCGTTTGCATGTCTCAACAACTGCTTTGATACCTTTTTCTTGTTCTTCCTGTTGTGTTTTTCTGATTATGCTTGCCTCATGATTCTTTCTTATTGTTTCTTCATCAAATAGTGTCATCATAATATCTATAACCTCCTTCTCACGAGATGATAAATACTCTTTCAAAATATCTTTATCTTTACATATCCTTATGGTTTCTTCTACTGCTTTTCTAATTCTTCCATATATCTTTTTCTGTTCATCATATACCTTAGTAAATGCTACATACTGACTGATAATATCTTTCCCGTTTTCTTCACCATATAACATGTGTATGGTAACTTCAATATCTGTATCTGTGCCAAAGAAATCTTTAGATAATGTAATGGTATCTGGACGTTCCTTTCTGTTGCCTGTATATAACACATACAGTTCTGGCTTTGGTAGCTTCACTATCTCACTGCCATATACATCTAACTCATTTACATTGATATATTCCTGAAAAGACTTTGCAAGATACAACAATGCACGAATGATAATATTCATTGTCCATAGGGACTGTGCCTCTACAAGAATTATAGCCTTGTCTCCACGCATAATCCCTAAGTCATTATAGATATCATTTACCAGAACATTCTCAATAGTTACATATGATAAATCATCTTCTGTTACAGTCTGGTCTTCAGGATGTAAAGTCTTATACATTTGAAGAAGATATTTCTTTATCATAAATAAATCAGAAAACACACTATCTTTTATGGTATACTTTGCAGCCATTGAATTTGTCGATTTAATTCGTATTGTCTTTGTTGTCTCTGACATATTCTTTTATCGCCTCCAAATACCTTTTGCATATTCATCATAACATAATGATTTTCTTTTTGCCACAAGAAATGGAATCATACATTACAAAATTGCAATAGTTTCACCTCAAAAAATATCATATACAAAAAGATGCCATCTACTCGACATCCTTTTGTTTCTGTTATTGTTTTTTTCTTTCATCATTACTATGTATATCTTCTAATCTTTCGGCTAATTGATTCTGTCTGCTAGGATATAAATGCCCATATTTATTCATTGTCATCTTTATATCTGCATGTCCCAATCTTTTAGATATAACATACATATCTTCTCCCATATCAATCAATAACGCAACATGAGAATGTCTAAGACAATGCGTATGAATCTGTTTCACTTCTGCTAACTCAGCATGTTTTTTCAACTGCTTTGCAACAGTTCTATCCACCAAAGGAAACAATCGTTGATCTTGGGAACGCAAATCATTCTTGTCTATGTATTTGCAGATATCATCACGCAGAAAGTCAGGTATTACTATTTCACGTTTACTGCCTTTTGTTTTAGGAGATGTAATAATATCTTTCTGACCTCGTCTATGATACGTCTTATTTACCATAATAACTTTCTTATCTAGTAGAATATCATTACAAGTCAAAGCTAAACACTCTCCAACTCTCATCCCTGTATAATATAACATTTCAAAAAGTACATAATACATGGAATCTGTATCAAAGGTTTTAATAAATGTATTAAACTCTTCCTTTGTCCAAAAATCAACCTCTCCTGTATCCGACTCTCCCATTCTTGGAACTCTGGCAGAAGGATTATTTTTCCACTCATATACTTTTTCAAAATGATTTAAAATAGCCGATAACTCCTTACGTATCGCTCTTAAATAACAGCCTGAATATTTCTTGCCATTTACACCTATTTCCTTCATCTTTTGATTTTGCCACTCAATCACAGCCTTGGCATCTATATCTTTAAGTCGCTTTCCCCTAAATGATGCAATTCCCTCCTTCCCCTCACTATTCAATATATGAAGGTCTGCTATTTTACGTTTATTATACATGCTTTTCTCTTTCATAGTGGCAATATCTTCAAAATACATTTCTACAACTGTCTCTATATCGAGGTCATCTATATAATTATCCATGCTATCATTGTTTTTCTGTCTAGCATCAAAAAGCTCAGCTTCTTTTTTATATTTAAACCCTCTCTTTGTTGTTGATGCCTTTTTTCCTGTTTTACCATCTCTATAATAGTATTTTACTGTATATGTTCCATTATCTTCTTTTCTTACAGACATCTAATCATCTTCTTTCATACATTCATTATCTATAATATTCTCACTATAATCTCATAATAGTATCTCTTTTCTTACCTATAGTTTCTTATCGTAACTGTTTCCGCATCTTATAGTATGTCGATTTCGACATATTCATTTTCTTCATTGCTTCTGTCGGACGAAGTATACCTCTGTCTACCATCTCCATAATCTCTGTATAGTTGTCTGGTATCTGATAGACAGGGCGACCAAACTTCACATTGCGTCTCTTTGCTGATGCAATACCCTCCGCCTGTCTCTTATGGATAGTTTCACGCTCATTCTGCGCAATGCTGCCTAAGACTTCAATCAGAATGTTTTGCACCATATCCATAACCCACTGCTGATCTTCCGATACATCTATTAAGGTGGTCGGTATATCTAATACCTTTAAGCGGATACCCTTATCCTTAAAATACTGTATCTCTGATTTGATATCCTGCTTATTGCGGGATAACCTGTCTAATGAAGTAATCACCAATGTATCCTGTTCTCGCAGAAGATTATTCCGTAATGCCAAATACCCAGTTCGATTCATGTCTTTACCCGATTCCTTATCAATAATAATATCTCTATCATCTGCTCCCAGCTCATGAAAGCGGTCTATCTGCCTGTCCAAATTCTGCCCTGCACTCGATACCCTAGCATAATAATATGTCCGACTTTCCATGTTCTTACCTCCAATGCTCATATTTCAATATCTATCAACCTGTCTCAACTTATCGTCTCCACACCATCAAACAAATATCCAATCCTTTACTCCATACCTATTCACAATCTACTGTCTTATTGTCTATAAAGGTCATATCAGATACTTAGACCTCCACAAAGTAAAAATATGGCTTTTATAGACTCGTTTTCCCTATCCTTCTACCCTGTCCATATATGTATAGTTTTATAAACACTTATCCTTAAACGAAAGGCATACCAGAGCGTATCTGATATGCCCTCTGTCCTGCATACCGCACTACCTGAATGGGTTACTCTTCATCATCGTCCCATTCTTCAATCTCTTCTTCCCATTCATCATCATCGTCATCATCAAAAACCGAATTATCACTACAGCCTAAACAGATCGGACTAATCATATCTAACGTCTTTCTCTTCTTATCTACCCACAGAACCTGCTGTTGTGGAAAAGCATCGAATGGAGAAAACGGTGTACAATACGATAAAATATCTGTCTCATACGCCAAATACACATCACTCTTCGGAATATCCGCCGCATCCTCAATAATCCGCTGAATATGGGATAAATCCAGCTTATTATTGGCAAATGCCTCCTGCACAATCTCCATAACTGTCTCTGTAGGCAGATTTCCCATCAGGATATTTTTCCCTGTGATAGACTGGAACTTAATGCAGTTCGCCTCTTTGACATCCTGTACTGGCAGGAACGCATACAATCTCTTGGACTTGTAGCCTGTCCTCATTACATGGAAATAACGAATGGATTCGATTTCTGAAATACCGCTTTTAGTTTGTAAAATAATCATTTCTTCACTCTCCTTTGATAGTTAGTTATAGAGTGAAAGCCAGCTTTCATACTTGTTTTCATAGATGCGCTATCTATAATTGTATTATACCGAATCCCAGTTATTTTACAATAAGGGAATAGTACACAAAATTTCTTTATGTCTTAATGTAAAAATGTAATATCTGACGGAACATTATGCTATCTTAGCATTCCGTCGTCTGTCTAAGGTAATTATTAACTGCCTCTTGTATATCTTTATTCGATACCTTCCACTGATCTACTAACTGTTGTAATGATTGAAATTGATAATATACCTTCAACAACCTCTCCACTCTTTTTACATTATCTGTCTGTTGAGGATAATCATTTGTATGTACAGCTATATGTTTTAACCTCTCCATAAATAAATCCTGTTTGACTGGTTTCTTTGACAACTCCTGCAATATCTCTAATTTCTGCATGTTTGTTTCCCGTCTCTTATTGAATGTCAAAGGCTGTTTTAGTACATGAAACAGATAACTTACCTTCTCCTCATTCAACTCATCCAACACATCCCATATCTCAGACTTTAAGTAAGGAGACAGTGCCTCTATCTCTGGCAAAAGCTCCGCTGTTTCATATGTCCTGCTCCATAACTGATCTTTTACACTATCAAGAATCTCACTACAGTAATAGTCATGAATATTAGACTGATAAATTGTAAGTGTATCAAGCAATAAATCTATCTTTGATAGTCCAGCCTCATTATCTGAAATGAAATAATTAAAAACATCGCTTGAAAAAATCTGATACAAGCATTTAGACACGGTACTGATCTGAGAGCGGAATGCCTCTTCGCTTTTCGGCATATCAATACCCTCTCTATTGTTCCATCTCTCCTGTAGCTCTGAAGGAGACAGCCTGAAATTACTACAGATAAATTTGGTATGATCTGAGTGAGTAAACGATGCATTCTCTACAAAGGAAATCAAGTCAAGCAATGTCCGCCTTGCATGAAGGCTTCTCCACGTACCTTCTTTACCCAGAATCAATGTCTCTAATCCTGCCAACTGCTGTAAGAATGATGGCTGATACATAATGATACCCCCTTTGGTTAAACAATATTTCACCGAAACAATGAAGAGATTCAGGTCAGAGCATCGCCATTTCCACCTAATATTTTCCAGAAATCTTTGACGTATGCCATTATTTGTTTAACCTTACCTGAACCTCTTAAACAATATATCTCTGCATGGGCTTCTTGGTAAAACATCTCAGAAAACTCTATTATCTGCCTCATATCATGATTTCTGTCTCTAAAAATATTCTTTCTGACATCTTAAGCCTATCATGTACTGCCTCAGTCCGTAAAACAGTGTGTAATATCAAGATCAGAGTGTATTTCATCAACATCAGAATACATTTCTATAGCATCAGTCTAAAACAAGATACCATCAGAATGCATTTCAACAACATCAGCCTAAAAGAAGAAATCATCAGAATGCATCTAATCACCGTATGATATATGCATTACAGAAAATACCCTATCGTTTTCTCCACATTAAAAAACCCAGATTTGCAATAACTCTACTGCAAAATCTGGGTTTTCTTTTTATTTTTTTCACTTCAAAATGTGCGCTGCACATGAGTTGATAAGATCAGACGAATTACCTTTCAAAAAATCAGCCTGTCTTTGTTGCAGATTTTGTATATCTAGGCATTCTGAAAGTAACTCATTAAGTATCTTTGTTATTTTGATTTACATATCTGCCTTAGTCGTTAATGTGTTGGTATGCGTCATATAGAGAGGAATATATATCTCCTATTGTTCTAAACTCACCAAGCCCAGATATATAATTGTTATAATCATTTTCGCTTACACTCTGACCACCAACTGTATAATCAGCAAAATCACCAACAACAGGTGAAAAACCTTCGAATGATGATGCAACTATCTCTACATTTCCATTGGATAACTTAATATAATTATTTTCAGCCGCTAATCCATTATAATGTTCCAAAAAATAACCACCTTTTTCAGTGTATCCCATTAAGGCTTGTCCTGAAGATACACGATATACCTCTTGATTATAATATGTCAGTAATGCATCTCCAAAATTATCATTAATCTCATGTATTATAAGTTCTGGTATATCATCACCATCTATATATGCAAGTGCGTATTTATAACCGCTTGTATAATTATTCGCCTTAAGCCACTCATCATACGCATTGACTGCCTTAAGCACTTCTGCCTCGTCGGAGCCATCACGGAAATAATCATTTCCATCTTGTGAAGTACCTCCCCACCATTCATGGCGAAGCTTATCTCCATTTATTTGGTAAGATGAACCGCTATGATTTTGACCCACTGATAATTCATCGTTTTTTTCATCCATTTCAAATATATAACCAAGCGTATTCACTCCATCATATAACGCAATAAACGACTGATCATGGAAATCACGTACCATATCATCTGTCTCATGTACTGCACCACATGTCTCATCATATACAAAGTCTCTGCTTCCTCCATACTGCGAAACCCATGTACCTTCATACTGGCTTAATATCTCTCTCCCTATCTCTCCTTGCGTAAAAGCATAATCATTAGTATCTATATAATCCCCCTCTACATGAAGTGTTACATGCTTGGTATCCTGCACACTAATTAGATATTTGTTATAATCATTTTGTAATTCTATCATTCCATCGTTGCCACTCAGAGTATATTCGTCGATACTTATAATTGTTCGATAAGCATATTCCCCTTCGTGTGTAAAAAGATAAACAGCAAGCCCTTCATCTCCGAGTATGTTGTACCCTATATACATTCCTGCTGTATCTGCCTGCCAATACCCTAACAACGGGGATTTCTCGCTGATTAACCGTACATACCGTAGTTCTTTGTTGTTTTCTACCTTATCTTGCTCGGTTACTTCCCGTTTCTCTCCTGCAAAGTAGCTTTCTGTGGTGTCTGGACTGATCTGCCACTCGTCTAAGTGTGCATCAGATGAGATATATACATACACTGTTCCGCTGTCT
>JAFUAW010000039.1 GCA_017460485.1 Lachnospiraceae bacterium
AATGGAGGTGAGGACAATGAATGAAACAAAGATCGCATTTACGGTTGATGAAGCCGCTGCTTATACCGGAATCGGAAGGAACACCATGCGCAGACTGGTGGAATGGGGGAAGATTCCAACCTTAAAGGTCGGGCGCAAGATCCTGATCCGGCGGGAAATGCTGGAGAACTTTGTGGAACTGAACGAGGGAAATAATCTTCGGGACAAGGTCAGTGTGAAAGCAGTCACGAGATAAGAATCATGATTCTGATATAAAAAAACAAACAGTCCGTATCTGCAGTGGTACGGACTGGGAAAGGAGGAATGCACGTATGGCAGCAAAACGAACATTAGAAGAACGCATACAGGAAAAAGACATTAAGCTTCAGCAAATGAACGAAAAGGTCAAGCAGTACGAGGCGCAGAAGAAGCAACTGCTCCAGCAAAAGAAGGAAGCGGAACGGAAAGCCCGCACCCATCGTCTGATCCAGATCGGCGGTGTCGTCAGTTCTGTTCTTGACAGGGAATTTGTGGACGGTGATGATATCCGGCTTCTGAACTTCCTCAAAATGCAGGAACGGAATGGACATTACTTCACGAATGCCATGAACAAGGAGCTGGAGCCGGATACGCAATCCATAAATACCTTTTTTTCGGATTCTTCTAAATAGCTTTCCCCATTCCCGACAAGGGCGCACTTATATACCACAGCAAGCTGTGGTATCGTGCGCTCTGCGAGGCTGGGACTTGGCAGAGGCAGTCTGTACCATACCATATTTCAAAGAGAGAAGGTGTATATAATGGCAATCTATCATTTATCCGTAAAGATCATCTCACGCGGGAAAGGAAGATCGGCGGTTGCTGCTGCGGCATATCGGAGCGGCACCAAACTGTATAATCAGTATGACGGTGTTCTGCATGACTACACCCACAAGCAGGGGGTGGTCGATTCCACAATCCTACTACCGCCTCATGCGCCGAGAGAATATCTTGACAGAGAAACGCTGTGGAATGCAGTCGAGAAAATAGAGAAAGCAAAAAACTCACAGCTTGCAAGAGAGATCGAGCTTGCTATTCCGAAGGAGCTTCCGTTATCCGAGCGAAAAAGGGTTGTACTTAATTATGTGCAGGATACCTTTGTGGCAAAGGGAATGATCGCAGACGTATGCTTTCACGACAAGATCTATCTTGCAGATAACAAGATCGTTGAAAATCCACACGCCCATATCCTGCTCACTATGCGACCACTCCACGAAGACGGAACATGGGGAAACAAACAAAGGAAGGAATATGTTCTGGACGAGAACGGCGAGAGGATCTACGACAAGAAGAAACGACAGTACAAATGCCGGACAGTTCCTACCACCGATTGGAATGAGCGGAGCAAGGTGGAAGAATGGCGGAGCCAGTGGGAAACGTATGCAAATGCCGCCTTGAAGGATTGCGGGCAAAAAGAGCAGATCGACGCTCGTTCTTATGAAAGACAGGGGATCAAGCGTCTTCCGACCATTCACATGGGCGTGGCGTCTTCTGCTATGGAGCGGAGAGGCATACAGTCGGAACGGGGAAACTATAACCGATCCATACAGAGAAGTAACGCTATACTCAAAGAATGTGACCATAAGATCAGCGAATTAAAGAGACAGATACAAGAGATCATCACAGAGGCTAAAGAACGGATACAAAGACTGTCTGAAATGCTGGCAAGGTTATTCTCCAGATTTCTATTGGCAGAATATCAGTCCATACAGCTTGATGTGGACAGGGAACGAATTAAGCGGAATTCAACCGGCTATGATCTGAAGAAAGCCCTTCGCTGTTACGACTTAGAACAGAGATACAATGCAGAAACAGATAAATACCGGAGATACGAATTACAGGAAGAACTTGTTCAGGCATACTGCGACGCAGACATCATGCCGGGAGAGACATATAAGATCATAAAACAGCTCCAAGAAGAACAGAACAGACTTCAAGCTGTCGGAAGCACAAAAGAGAAAATCGGTCAGGATATGGAAACCATTCAGAAAGACTATCTACAATGGCTCTACGAAGCATTGGGAGAGGAAGATGTTCAGGAAGTTCTGGAAATCGAACAATCTACGCGCGCAGAGAATATCCGACAGACAAAGGAGACACTCATGCAGGTGTATGGAAAGGAATACCATGAAGGAATCTTTGAGGAAGCAGTCAAGTGTGCAGAGGAAGATGTGAACTATGGGGGCTGTGACAGAAACAGGGAACAGATCATACGGGAAGTCTTAGGATTTCCGGAACATACGGAAGAGGACGAGTTGCAAATACCGGAGAGGACAGAGCGGTCAAGATAAGGAAATATATAATGTTCTGGCAAACATTATTACGGATAAAAAGAAAGTACCGGAATCTATGATCAAATCCTAACCATAGATTCCGGTATTCCTATTTCAATATCAAATTATTATTGAATCTGATATCTACTAGTTCTTTTTCTTCTTCAGATCCATGAATGCGAGTGCACCTGCCGCAGAAAGCATCAATACTACCAGAACCGCGATCGGCATGGAATCTCCGGTCTTCGGCGCAGTCTTTTCTTCTGCCTTCGCACTTGCGGTCGTTGCATCAGAGGTGCTTGCGGCTGCGGTGGTTGTCGCAGTAGTAGAAGCAGTCGTTGCTTCCGTTGTCGTCTCTGAGGTATCTTCCTTCATATCCGTATAAGCTAACGCATAGGTGGAGAACTTATCTGTTTCAAAAGAAATCGTTCCGTCTGCATTGACCGTTGCCGGAAGAAGCTCTGCCTTACCATCATGCAGCCGGATCACCACATACGTCCTAGTGTAACCGGAAGCAACCGCCGGAAAGCTCTTCGGAACTGAAATTGTCAATTTTAGCGGCGTTGCCAAAGTCTGCAGAGGATTCGCTCCCTGTGAGACTCCGCCTATGGTAATCTCCTTGTATAACGAAATATCGAAGTATTCTAACTGATCTGCATCCGCCGCCAGTGCTTCCACCTTCGCCTTGTCAGCAGCCGCAATATCATCACTGATATCATTGATTGAAAGGTATACATCTATCTCAACTGTATCGCCATTGTCTAAGGCATCCTCGATCAATGTCTGTTCCTCTGCCGTCAGGGTGGACTCAGCAAACTTCTCCGTCAAATCAGAAGATTTCAAATCCGGTGACTTCTCATCTTTTTTCACCTCTGTAGAAACATCTTTTTTGCCATTATCCTTCTTAATTTCTGTTTCTTTATATGTTGCCTTATAAGTTACATTACCTGTTACAGTATCTATAGCAGGTGTCCATCCTACAAATGTATATGTATACTGAGCATCAGCAGGCTTTGTTGGTGTATCTCCCGTATATTCCGGTGTTTCTCCATAGTTTACAGTATCAGTATCCAAAACAGAATCATCATAATTAGTCCATGTAACTGTATAATTATTAATAGAATAAGTTGCTGTTACAGTTGTATCTTCTGTAATATTTGTAAATTCCTTATCCCAACCTGTAAATGTATAACCATCCCTTGTTGGTTCAGCCGGTGCTGTTGCTGATGTATTATATTCTACATTTTCTTGAGTTTTTAATACATTACCATTATAGTCTTTAAATGTAACAGTATATTTGTTAATTTCATATTGTGCTGTTACTTCTGTATTTGCAGTTATATTTGTAAATGATTTGTCCCAACCTGTAAAAGTATAACCTTCTCTTGTCGGATCAGTCGGTGCTGTTGCTGATGTATTATATTCCACATTATTTTGTGTTTTTAATACTGCTCCATCATAATCCTTAAATGTTACTGTATATTTGTTGATTTCATATTGTGCAGTTACTACTAAATCTTCAGTAACATTATCAAATGATTTATCCCAACCAGTAAATGTATAATGTTCTCTAGTTGGATCACTTGGTGCTGTTGCACTTGTATTATATTCAACATTATTTTGTGTCTTTAATACTGCTCCATCATAATCCTTAAATGTTACTGTATATGTAACACTAGACAAGGTAAATGTACCAGTATAAGTACCATCAAAAGTTATCTTATTAGTGTTTGAATCATAAGAACATTTATCTGATTCTTTCCATTCATTCACATATGGTGTTATAAACTCTCCATTGTTAGAATCATTAAAAGCATTTGTATAAAATGTTGTAATATTACCTGGTCTGGCATTCATGATAACACTAACACTATTTCTATAACCAGTTATTGAAGAAAATGCCCAATTTCCTATACTTGTAACGGTGCTTGGAATAACTATTGTTAAATTATTTCCAAATCCCATAGCATAATACCAATTTTTAAATGCACCATCTCCTATTGCAGTTATACCTTCTGAAATAACGATTCTGCTGATATTAGAAAACGGTTCATTGATTGTTGCGTCAGGACCAGAATACTCATTAAATACTACTGTACTTTGTTCCACGGTCGTAGAACCATTGCTAATAATCGTCAAAACTCCAGTATCAGTGTCATAAGAATAATTAATACCATCACTCCATTCACCAGTTACGTTTTCAGCCTTAACCTTTATTGAAGTCCCCGGCAAAATTCCCGTCAGAGTGCCGAATATCATAATAACCGCTAAAGCAAAACTCAGAATTCCCTTTCTTATTCTTCTTTTTTCCTTCATTTTGAAAGCCTCCTTATCCTTTTATGCCTTATAACATAATAATCCCTAACAAAAAAACTCCTTCGATTATCTCGAAAGAGTTTGGTTTTCGCCTTATATCCTCTTGAGACAATCTTTCGCCTCAGAGGTCTTTCGCCTCAGAGGTCTTTCGCCTCAGAGGTCTTTCGCCTCAGAGGTCTTTCGCCTCAGAG
>JAFUAW010000040.1 GCA_017460485.1 Lachnospiraceae bacterium
TGAGGGTAATTACAAATGGGGTGTCACAACCTCCTGCGGATATTTCCCGAAGGATTTTACGAATGAGTTTGACAATGATCTGATTATAGTAGACTGGTTGACCCAGTATTCGGAAGAGAAGGATGCAACCTATGTGCGCGGCTTCTTGGGCAGAATGCTATTTGCCGGAGAAGACGGCGTGAAGAAGGTGAAGGTATTGTCCGGTGGAGAGAAAGTGCGGTGCCTGCTTTCCAAATTGATGATCATGGGATCGAATGTACTGGTATTGGATGAGCCGACGAACCATCTGGATATGGAATCTATCACGGCACTGAATAACGGTATGATCAAGTTTCCGGGCGTGATCCTGTTCTCTTCTCAGGATCATCAGCTGCTGCAGACCACGGCCAACCGGATCATGGAGCTGACCAATACGGGGCTGATCGATAAGCAGACGACCTACGATGAATATCTTGAAAATGATGAGCTGGCACGGAAGCGTCAGATCATGAATATGCCGGAGCCGGTGGATGAATTAGAAGAATAGTTCGGTATTCTTGAATATAGTCCTGCGAATTGTAAGAAAACGGATATCATCCGGAAGTAATTCGAAGAAAATTATAGCGAGAATTGAATAGAAAAGAATGTGGTAAAATTGCCCAATAAAAAGAGTCGAAAAACGCCCGGCTCTTTTTATTTTGAAATTCAATTATGCATTATTCCCAAAGGATTGCAAATTATACCCCACGATTATTGAAAAAAATGTCCAAAAACGACCTTGTAACAATTTTGAAACAAAAACGAAATTTTGATTTAAAATCCTAAAATATTTTAGAATTAAAAATAAACTGAAACTTAATAAGTCGGATAATTTAATAGATTTACAGTAAAAGTTCGACGATTTATATATATCAGAAGAAAATAATAAAATATGATGAAATATTCTGAAAACAATATGCTCTAAGAAATAATTGCAATCAAAAAAATATACAAAAAAGGTGAAAAAAGGGTGAAAAAAAGGGTGGGTAAATCTCCTGATTTCCTTAAAATGTACAATGCACCCAAAATATACAAAAAAAGTTCTTGCTAAATTAGTCACTATGTCCTATAATACAAAACGTAGAGTTGCGCAAGCAACAAAATATCACTTAGTCAAGTTGAAAGATCAAGACTTAGACGAAGTACATATCTTTATATGAATGGAATTTAAGTCGCGGGAATTCACTGACTAACACACACATTAAAGGAGGGTTTTTTCGTGAAAAAATTCAAGAAGGTCATTGCGTTATCTTTAGCTCTGGCTATGGGATTATCTTTAGCAGCTTGTACTTCAGGCTCAGGTGATACCACAGCTCCACAGCCAACAGGTGGCGATGATGACACAACAGCAGCTCCAGCACCAGGTGGTGACGAAGACACAACAGAGGCTCCTAATGCGGAGTTAGACTTTGGTGAGCAGGGCGATGTTCTTAACATCTATGTATGGAACACAGAGTTTGCTGAGCGTATGAGAGACTTCATGCCAGGTTTCGAAGTAGATGACAAGGACAATCCGACAAACGGTGGTACATTAAATGGTACAAGAGTTAACTTCGTAGTTACTCCTACCAACGACAATGCATATCAGGATAAGTTGGATGCTACATTACCAGGAAATGCTGATCTCTCAGCAGATGATAAGGTAGATATCTTCTTGATCGAGGCTGACTACGCATTGAAGTATGTTAACTCAGGTGTTACTCTTCCAGTTAGTGAAGTAGGTATCACAGATGCAGATACAGCTGATATGTATCAGTATACTAAGGATATCGCTACAGCTGATGATGGTTCATTAAAGGCTGTTTCATGGCAGGCAACACCGGGTCTGTTCGCTTACAGAAGAGATATCGCTACTGAGGTTCTTGGAACCGATGATCCTGATGAAGTTCAGGGCTATGTTAAGGATTGGGCTACATTCAAGGATACAGCTGCTAAGATGAAGGACAAGGGTTATACAATGGTTGCAGGTTATGACGATACTTATCGTACATACTCTAATAACATGTCTAAGCCTTGGGTAACTGATGGTGTTCTTAACATTGACCAGAAGATTATCGACTGGGTAAATGACACCAAGGAATTTACAGACAACGGCTACCTGAATACAGGTACAGGCTTATGGTCTGATGCTTGGGCTAAGGAGCAGGGTCCGGATGGACACACATTTGGTTTCTTCTATTCAACATGGGGTATCAACTTCACATTGGCTGGTAACTCTAAGGCTGATGCAGAAGGACCGGATGAAGTAGGTAATGGTATCTGGGGTCAGTATGCAGTATGTCCTGGTCCAGAAGCTTACTACTGGGGTGGTACATGGATCTGTGCAGCTGCAGGTACAGATAACCAGCAGTTAGTACATGACATTATGTACTCTATGACTTGTGATCCTGATGTTGCAATCGCAATCACCAAGGAGACACTTGATTACACTAACAATCAGCCAGCAATGGAAGAATTAGCTAAGGACTTCTCTTCAGCATTCTTAGGTGGTCAGAACCACATCGCATTGTTCGTAGATGCTGCTAAGCAGATCGATATGAGCAATACATGTCCTTATGATCAGGGATGTAACGAAGGAATTCAGACAGCTATGAGAGATTACTTTGATGGTACTGTTGACTATGATACAGCATTAGCTAACTTCAAGTCAGCACTTCAGACAAAGTATCCTGAGTTAACAATCGAATAATTTGTAAGAATTATTAGAACTGATAACTTAGAGTATGACTGAGAGAACATGCCTGTCTGAAAAGGCAGGCATGTTTTTTCATACCTTTTGTAATAAGAAGGTGTTTTATTACAGGAAATTATAAGCGTGAGGTGAGAAAATAGTATGGCAGCAGCAAAAAGAAGTAAAGTTGTTAGTTATACAAAGTGGGGCTACATCTTCTTGATTCCGTTTTTCCTTGTATACACAGTCTTTTCTTTGGTACCATTGATCAGTACTGTGTACTATAGCTTCTTTGAACGTTACATGGCTATGGGTGGATTGACACAGGTAGGTCCTAACTTTATTGGTATACAGAACTACATTACTATGATTACGGGCGGCGGCGCCAGCCCGGAAATGTATAAGTATGCATGGAATACTTTGGTTATGTGGTTAATGGGCTTCATTCCACAGATCTTAGTATCTTTGCTTCTCGGTGTTTGGTTTGCAGACACCCAGATCCGTCTGAAGGGCGATCAGTTCTTCAAGACTGTTATTTATTTGCCGAATGTTATCATGGCATCCGCTTTTGCGATGATCTTCTTTATGATCTTCTCTGATATCGGACCGGTAAATAATATTATCGAAGCATTTGGTGGAACGGCAGTACGTTGGTTGACGTATACTTGGACCACCAGACTTCTGGTTGCATTGATGAACTTCCTGATGTGGTTCGGTAATACAACCATTACTTTGATGGCTGGTATCATGGGTATTGATACATCCTTGTTCGAGGCAGCCAGCGTGGATGGAGCAAACTCCATTCAGACATTTACGAGAATTACAATGCCATTGTTAAAGCCGATTTTCATCTATACCTTGATTACTTCTTTGATCGGTGGTATTCAGATGTTCGATGTTCCTCAGATCTTAACGAATGGTGCAGGTTCACCGAATAATACTACAATGACATTGATCATGTGGTTGAATAAACATTTGTATAGTAAGAATTACGGTACATCCGGAGCGTTATCTGTTATTCTGTTTATTGTGACGGGTATCCTCAGTATGATCATTTTCCGTATGAATACTAGAAATGATGAATATTAGAAAGGAGGAGAATCGAAATGGCAAATAAAAAACAGGGTGATAAGAGCTATCATGCTCATATTGCCAGAGTAAAAGCAGTTCGTTATATTGTATTGATATTATTAACGCTGATATGTCTGTTCTCCTTCTATGTATTATTTGTTAACAGTACAAGAGCGCATTATGATATCCAGAAGGGATTCTCAGCTTTGCCGGGTGGATACATTTTTAAGAACTTTAACAGCGTTATCCATAATGGTAACTTACCGGTTATCCGGTGTCTGATCAACTCCCTGATCGTATCAGCAGGTACTGCTATATGTACAACATATTCTTCCTGCTTGACAGCATATTCTATTCATGCTTATGACTTCAAAGGAAGAAAGGCACTGCAGACATTCATTATGGCCGTTATGATGATTCCTACACAGGTTACGGCACTTGGTTTCGTAGATTTGATGAGAACATTCAGATTGACGGATAACTTTATTCCATTAATTGTTCCTGCAATTGCTGCTCCTGCAGTATACTTCTTCATGAAGCAGTATATGGAAGGTTCCCTTCCGCTGGAAATCGTGGAAGCTGCACGTATTGACGGTTCTTCTGAGTTCAGAACCTTCAATTCCATCGTTATCCCGATCATGAAGCCGGCGATTGCCGTACAGGCTATTTTCGCATTTGTATCAAGCTGGAATAATTACTTCACTCCGAACTTGATTATCAGCAAGGATAAGATGAAGACCTTACCTATTTTGATCGCAACCCTTCGTGGTGCGGACTTCCTGAAGTTTGATATGGGTCAGGTGTACATGTGTATCTTACTTGCTGTCCTCCCTGTAATTGTTGTATATGTATTCTTATCCAGATACATTATTCAGGGTGTTGCTGTAGGTAGTGTTAAGGGTTAATCCCTCAAGCTATATAACTGCATATTATTTTTCACAAGAGAGCAGACCGCAAGGTTTGCTCTTTTGTATTTAAAAAATAAAAAAAGGATTTTTCCGAAGATTGTAGAATATTTAAATTAGACACGTTATTTTTGGCGATTGATACGGAAAGAAGGCGGGATGTAAATGACAATTCGTGAAGTGTTAGAGCAGCGGGAAAAGGAATATTTGGGACCGTACGCGGCATTAAGCAGCGAATCGAGGGGCAGGGCATTTGATGAACCACAGTGTGATCTGCGGCCGATCTATCAGAGAGACAGGGATCGGATTCTTCATTCTAAGGCGTTCCGCCGGCTGAAGGATAAGACACAGGTGTTTTTATCTCCGGAAGGGGATCACTATCGAACAAGACTGACACATACATTAGAGGTATCTCAGATTGCCAGGACGATATCCAGAGCACTTCGATTGAATGAGGATCTGACCGAGGCCATTGCGCTTGGTCATGATCTAGGGCATACTCCATTCGGACATGCTGGCGAGAGAGCGTTGTGCAAAGCTCTTTGGAATGTGAAGGAAGCGGAGCTTTTGCAAACCATGAGCCGTAATTCCGAGGAGTACCATGAACGTTTATTCACGCCGGAAGGGAAGAAGATTGAATTCTTCCATCATAATGAACAGAGTCTTCGGGTGGTAGATGTTCTGGAAAAGAAAGGAATGGGACTGAATCTGACATGGGAAGTCCGGGATGGGATCTTGAATCATCGCTCCGAAGCAATTCCCGCAACTATGGAAGGTAAGGTGGTCCGGATTGCGGACAAGATCGCTTATATCAATCATGATATTGATGACGCGATACGTGCAGGAATTATTACAGAAGATATGCTCCCAAAGAGTGCAACAGATATTGCCGGTAATACCACCAGAGACCGGATCAATTCCATGATCCACGATGTGATCCGCAGCAGTGAGGACCGGCCGGAGATTCTGATGTCGGAAGAGATCTCAAAGGCTATGGCCGAGCTTCGTACATATATGTTTGAACATGTATATTTTGATTCTGTCGCGAAAGCGGAAGAGGTACGGGCAGAATCCATGATCCGTGAGTTGTATGCATACTATTATGATAATCAGGAGGAGCTTCCGGAAGAATATCGGAATCTGATCAAAGGCGGCGAAGAAGCATCGACGGTTGTATGTGATTATATAGCCGGTATGACCGACAGCTATGCCATTCATACGTTTGAGAGAATATTTGTGCCTAAGACATGGCAAGGGTAATCGGTATCCTTGCAGCATGTATAGTCGGAAATAGGGGGAATGAAAAGCGTATGTTCTATTCAGAAGATATTATAGAAGAGGTTCGGTCACGTAACGATATTGTGGATGTGATCAACTCATTTGTCAGCCTTCAGAAGCACGGATCGGATTATACCGCGTGTTGTCCGTTTCATAATGAGAAAACCCCGTCCTTTCATGTGAATCGCGACAGACAGCTGTACCATTGCTTTGGATGCCATGAGGCCGGAACGGTCTATACATTCTTACAGCGATATGAGAATTATACTTTTCCGGAAGCAGTCAAATATCTGGCAGACAGAGCGGGAATGCAGTTGCCGGAGCACGAAATGACCGCAGAAGAAAAAAGACTGTCCGATTATAATCAGACACTGAAGGATATCAATAAAGAGGCGGCAACGTATTTTTATTATATGCTGCGGCAGGAACAAGGCAGTGCCGCCATGGAGTATTTGAAGAACCGCGGGCTTTCGGATGAGACGATTCATGCGTTTGGATTGGGCTATGCGGTAATCGGAAGGAATCAATTATATCAATATTTAAAATCCAAGGGGTATGAGGATTCCGTGATGATCGATTCCGGGCTGGTCCGTTTTGATGAACAATATGGACCTTCGGATGTATTCTGGAACCGGGTAATGTTCCCGATCATGGATCTGCAGGGGAAAGTGATCGGCTTCGGAGGACGTGTTATGGGAGATGGTACTCCCAAGTATGTGAACTCCAAAGAAACCCGTATCTATGAGAAGCGTCGTCACTTGTTCGGATTCCAGATCGCCAGAAGATCCAAAAGGGAAGGATTCATTCTGTGCGAAGGATATATGGATGTTATTTCCATGCATCAGGCGGGATTTGACAATGCTACCGCTTCCCTGGGAACTGCATTCACCATTCAGCAGGCAATGCTGCTCAAACGATATACAACGAAGGTGTATCTGGCTTATGACAGCGACAGCGCAGGAGTCTCGGCGGCTTTGAAAGCCATTCCGATCCTGCGGGAAGTTGGGATCTCGGCAAGGGTAATATCCATGAGACCTTATAAGGATCCGGATGAGTTCATCAAAGCCGAGGGTGCGGAAGCCTTTGAACAAAGGATCCGGGACGCAGAGAGCAGCATCATGTTCGAGGTCCGGGTGGCTTCTGAAAAATATGATCAGCAAGATCCGGAGAGCCGAACGGAATTCCAGAAGGAGATCGTCCGGATCGTGTCGGTCTTAAAGAGTCCGATGGAACGAGATAATTACATAGAATCGATTGCCGGGAAGTATTATATGGATCGGAATAATCTGACCGAAGAGATCAACCGCTACGGGAAATACCGCACAGAACGGGAACAGTACGAGGAAGCGGTTCGTACGGAGACGCCGCAGGAGATAAGAAGAAGGGAACAGAGCGAAAGCCGTAAGAAGCAGCCGCAAAGACTTCTTCTGACGTGGCTGGTAAACCGTCCGAAGGAGCTGTTTCCGCAGTTAGAGGGAAAGATTACCCCAAAGGACTTTTCGGACACGTTTTTGCAGGAACTGGCGGAGAAACTGTATGCCCAGTACGCGGCATCCGGAGCTGTCAATCCGGCACTGCTCATCAATCAATATGAAGATCTGGAGCAGCAGACGCAGGCGGCGTCAATTCTGCAGACGACCATGAAATATGAACCTTCTCCGGAGGACGACGCAAAGACGATAACAGAGATCGTCCGTAAGGTTAAGATGGAAAGTGTTAAGGATCAGATGGAGCATCTGAGTGATATGAGTCAGTTGCAGAAGTTGATGGAAATAAGGAAAGAAATACCAAAATGGAATATTTCTTTGGATTCTTGTTAAAAATTAAACAACACGGGAAAATGATCATGTTAAAGTACAGGTATTGATACGATTACATATATCAATGCTTTGATTACTGGAAAGGTAAGGTTATAAACAATGGAAAAAGCTACAAAAAAGGATCAGGAAGTTAATTTTGACGATCAATTAAAAGCGCTGATCGAAATGGCAAAAAAGAAAAAGAATGTATTAGAGGATAAGGAAATCATCAGCTTCTTCGGCAAAGAACTGGACGAGAACCGCATGGAGCAGGTGTATGATGCCTTGGAATCCAATAATATCGATGTCTTATCCTTATCAGAGGAGGATGATGCGGATGCGGTCGATTTCAGCGACGAAGGAGAGGATGTTGAGCAGATCGATCTTTCTGTGCCGGAAGGCGTCAGCATTGAGGATCCTGTAAGAATGTATCTGAAGGAGATCGGTAAGGTTCCGTTGTTAAGTGCCGAAGAAGAGATCGAGCTTGCGCAGGCTATGGAACGCGGAGGCGAAGAGGGAGAAGCGGCCAAGAAGAAGCTGGCGGAAGCGAATCTCCGTCTGGTTGTCAGCATTGCCAAGCGTTATGTCGGACGTGGAATGCTTTTCTTGGACTTGATCCAGGAAGGCAACCTTGGTCTGATCAAAGCAGTAGAGAAGTTCGATTATAGAAAAGGATACAAATTCTCAACCTATGCGACTTGGTGGATCCGTCAGGCAATTACCCGCGCGATCGCTGATCAGGCACGAACGATCCGGATCCCGGTTCATATGGTGGAGACGATCAACAAATTAGTACGTGTGCAGAGACAGCTGCTGCAGGAATTGGGACGGGAACCGTCTCCGGAAGAGATTGCCGCAGAGATGCAGCTCCCGGTTGAACGTGTGCGGGAGATCCTGAAGATCTCACAAGAGCCGGTTTCTTTGGAGACACCGATCGGCGAAGAGGAAGACAGTCATCTGGGAGATTTCATTCAGGATGAAAATGTGCCGGTTCCGGCAGATGCGGCCGCATTCACGCTCTTAAAGGAACAACTGGTAGAGGTACTTGATACCTTGACGGATCGGGAGCAGAAGGTTCTGCGTCTCCGTTTTGGACTTGATGATGGAAGAGCCAGAACATTAGAGGAAGTTGGCAGAGAATTCAATGTAACCAGAGAGCGTATTCGTCAGATTGAAGCTAAGGCACTGCGGAAGCTCCGTCATCCGAGCCGCAGCCGGAAGCTGCGTGATTTCATTGAGGATTGATCTATGCATGAGAACGAGGATACTTCGTCTGTATACATAGAACATCCGGATATGGAATATCGTGTCAAATGCTTCAGGGCGATGTCCGCGCGCCTGCATCAGGTGGCGGCATTTGTTAAGCCATGTTCTGCGGTTGCCGATATAGGGTGCGATCATGGATATGTATCGATCGATCTGCTGAATCGCGGGATTACAGAAAAGGTAATTGCCATTGAGGTAAGACAGGGACCTCTGATCAGGGTACAGGAGCATTGCAGACAGGCGGGTTTGCAGGAACAGATGGAATGCCGGCTTTCGGACGGCATGGATCAGCTCCGTCCGGGCGAAGTGGATTGCGCGGTAATTGCCGGTATGGGCGGTATCCTGATGATAGATATCTTAGACCGCGCGAGACAACGCGGGGTGCTTCCCGATTCGCTTGTTTTACAGCCACAGTCGGATATACCGAAGGTACGGGGGTATCTTCCGATGATCGGATATCAGATTGAGAAAGAAGCGTTTCTTCTGGATAAAGGCAAGTACTATACAGTGATGAGGGTTGAAAGGAACAGTCAGAGAGACGATTATACGGAAACGGAGCTTGTTTACGGCAGATATTTACTGCTGGATCAAGATCCTGTGCTGTATGAATATCTGATCAAAGAACATGAAGATCTGCTCCGATTAGAGAAGCGGCTTCAGTCTGCGATTGCGGATACTCCGACCGAAAAATTACAAGAACGTATGCCGGAATTGAAGCGGCAGATTGCCATGAATCAGTCGGCACAGGCATATTATATGAATAAAGCTGAGTAATCTGTATGGGGATTACCGATAAGACACATAAAGGAGGAGCAATATGGGTGCAGTAAATGTTACGGTATATGGGGAAACAATCCAGGTGGAAGAAGGTACAGCGTTACTGGAACTGGCAAAGCGGTATCAGGAGAAAGAAGCTCATGATATTGTTATGGCCTATATGGATACCAAGCTTTGTGAATTGATGAAGCCAATCGTAAGCGATTGTCAGATCCGGTTTCTGACAACTGCAGATGAGATAGGATTCCAGTCTTATAAGCGCAGTGCTACACTTCTGATGCTGAAAGCGATCGATGATGTAATGAATCACTCCGAAGACTTTCAGGTTCGCGTAATGTATTCATTGGGAAATGGATATTATTGTGAGATTGAAGGATTGGAAGACGGGATCAGTACAGATCTGCTCTATTCATTTAAGCGCCGCATGAAAGAGCTTATTTGGGCGGATATTCCGATCCGGAAAGAGAGTATCAATACCGATCTGGCAATGAAGCGGTTCAAAGAACAGGGAATGTATGATAAAGTACGGCTGTTCCAGTATCGCCGCGTCTCTTCCTGCAATGTGTACAGTATTGACGGATATGAGGATTATCATTACGGATATATGGTTCCGAGTACAGGATATATCAAGTGCTTTGATTTGATCATATACAGTGCCGGTTTTGTGCTGCAGCTTCCTGCGATGGATAATCCGGAGGAACTGACACCATTTGAACCGAAGAAAAAGCTGTTCCGGGTATTGAAGGAGTCGGATGACTGGGGCAAGATGCTGCAGGTAGATACGGTCGGTGCTTTGAATGATGTGATTGCGGACGGCGGCTTTGGTGATCTGATGCTGGTGCAGGAAGCGCTTCAGGAGAAGAAGATTGCGGAGATCGCCGAGCGGATTGAGCGGGAGCTTAAGCAGTTCATATTGATCGCGGGACCGAGTTCTTCCGGTAAGACAACATTTTCCCACCGCTTAAGTATTCAATTGCGAGCACATGGATTAACGCCGCATGCCATTGCGATGGATGATTACTTTGTTGACCGGGAGATGACTCCGAAGAATATGGACGGAAGTTATAACTTTGAGTGTCTGGAAGCCATTGATCTGGATCAGTTCAATAATGATATGAAATGTCTGCTGGAGGGCAAGACGGTGGAAATCCCTCGGTTCAATTTCCATACCGGCAAGCGGGAGTATAAAGGGGATTATCTGACGTTAGGAGCCGGAGATGTATTGGTAATTGAAGGAATTCATGCTTTGAATCCGAAGAGTTCGGAACTGCTTCCGGAAGACAGCAAATTCAAGATCTATATCAGTGCTCTTACCAGTCTGAATATCGATCTTCATAACCGGATCTCTACAACGGACGGCAGATTGATCCGCCGTCTGGTTCGCGACGCGAGAACCAGAGGAAATTCTGCAAGAGATACGATCTCCATGTGGGCATCGGTAAGACGCGGGGAGGAGAAGAACATTTTCCCATTCCAGGAGGAAGCGGATGTGATGTTCAATTCCGCGTTGCTGTTTGAACTGAGTGTTATTAAGCAGTACGCGGAACCACTCTTATTCTCAATCCCGCATGAGGCACCGGAATATCAGGAGGCCAAGCGCCTGCTCAAATTCCTGGATTATTTTATGGGTGTCAGCGGCGAAGATGTACCGAAGAACTCCATCTTGAGGGAATTCATTGGCGGGAGCTGTTTCCATGTATAGGTGTGAAGGGTATATAGTGCACATAGAGCGCAAGACTCATATGGAATGAAAAAGTATATTAGCCACGGACATCTGAAAAAGCGGGTGTTCGTGGCTATCGTGAATCATATGGTATAATACGAAGAAAGGTGTCGCTGCGCTGGCGCAGGCGACACTTTGACGAGAACCCCCATCGAACGAAGTGAGATGGTAAAATAATAGGATTTCGTTTCGTTTTCGTAAGAACTTCGTAAGGTCAATCCCGGAAAAATATGGTACTATACGAGGAAAGGTGGTGCTGCGCTTGCGCAAGCGACACTTTGACGAGGACCCCCATCGAGACGACAGTCGAGATGGTACTATACGAGGAAAGGTGGAGCTGCGCTTGCGCAAGCGACACTTTGACGAGGATCCCCATCGAGACGACAGTCGAGATGGTACTCTGGTCTTAGTTGTCAGCAGATTTCTGACAAAGGGAAAAGGAGATATTATGGCAACAATTCTTGTGGTAGATGATGAAGTTGAAATAGCGGATCTGGTGGAGATATATCTGCAGAATGATGGGTTTGATGTGATCAAAGCCTATGGCGGCAAGGATGCGCTAAAAGCCTTGGAAGAGCATCCGGAGATCATGGTGATTATATTGGATATCATGATGCCGGACATTGACGGAATGGAAATCTGCCGGCAGATCCGGAAGACCAGTAACATTCCGATCATTATGTTGTCAGCGAAGTCGGCGGATATGGACAAGATCATGGGATTCGGTACCGGTGCAGATGATTATGTTACCAAGCCATTCAATCCTTTAGAGCTGACAGCAAGAGTCAAATCCCAGTTAAAACGGTATCAGAATCTGCCGGTTCATACAGATATGGACAATACGGTTACGGTGGGTAATCTGACGGTGGAAAAGAATGCGCACAGAGTTCTGCGTGATGATGAGGAGATCGCGCTTACACCGATCGAATTCGAGATCTTCTGGCTTCTGGTCAGTCATCCGGGAAGAGTGTACAGTACGGAGGAGATCTTTGAACAGGTCTGGAAGGAACAGGTCTATGAAGTGAATAACACGGTTATGGTACACATAAGGAGACTTCGGGAGAAGATTGAACCGGATCCGAAGAAGCCGACGATCATCAAGACAGTATGGGGAGTAGGATATAAGGTTGAAGCGTAATATATTTCACAGCTTCCGCTGGAAGCTGGTTGCATATGCCGGATTGAGTATTCTTCTGACGATCCTGGCGGATGTCGGACTTCTGGCATTATGGAAAGCAATTGAAACAAGGCTGACGATCATCCTGTCGCAGCGTGAGGGGGGATCGAGTGCAATGCAGCTTAACCGACCTCCGGTGCGGGGCATATTCGGTATGGAGCTGCCACCGTATATATGGATCATTCTGATCGTGGTATCCATTCTTCTGTTTCTCCTGTTCTATATCATCTTTACGGCACCTTTGGTTATGTATTTTCGAGAGATATTAAAGGGTGTGGAGCGTATCAAGAACGGAGACTTGGAGACAGAGCTCCCGATCCGGTATACCGGAGAGCTTGGAGAACTCGGTAATGCGGTTAATGCTATGCGGATCGAGCTGGATAACACCAGACGTAAGGATGCGGAGACAGAACACCGGAATGATGAATTGATCACGAATGTGGCACATGATTTGAGAACACCGCTTACATCCGTGATCGGCTATCTGGATCTGTTACGGACACAGGAGGAGCTTCCAGAGGATGTCCGGAATAAATATATTGATATTGCGTATCGCAAGTCTGCCCGTATGGAAGGATTGGTAACAGACTTGTTTGATTTTACAAGATATAAGAAGAATAAAGTGACGGCCGCGATGGAACCGTTGGAGATGCGGCAGTTTATGGAACAGGTAATGGATGAATTCTATCCATCCTTCGTGGAACAGGGACTTAATTGTTACAGCTCATTTTCACAGGAACCGGTCTATATTGACGGAGACGGAGAACTGTTATCCCGCGCATTCTGTAATCTAATGGGCAATGCGGTCAAGTACGGAGCAGAGGGAAAACAGATCTGGGTGGAAGTTGAGAACCGAAAGGAACAGGGGATCGCCCGGATCGCGATCACGAATTACGGAAGGATCATTCCTGCAAAGGAATTACAATATATCTTCGATAAATTCTATCGCGGAGATTCTGCAAGGAGCACGACCGGCGGAACCGGTCTGGGACTTGCAATAGCCAAGAATATCATCACTATGCATGATGGCGAGATCACAGCGCATTCCAGTGAGCGGGGGACCGTATTTGAGGTGCTGCTGCCATTAGCCAAAAGAAAGGACAATGATCATGAAAAGTAAGAGCAGAATATTCCTTCTTATATTGACTGCCGTAATGTGTCTGATCATGGGTTATCAGACTGCTTACGGAACGGAGGACGACAAGGATGTCGAGAACAACGTCTTTGTTGTCGATGTGGAAGTGGGAATCGACGGAGTTGCGGTTGAGTACCGTTCTACTCCGGTAACAGTAAAAGTACGGAATCTGGGAGATGACTTTGAAGGAACACTTCGTGTAATCATTCCGGCTACTTATACGCAGAAGAGTCTTGCTTATGAAAAGACGGTAACTGTACCTTCCGGTGGAGAGAAATCATTCTCTATCCTGCTTCCGGATATCCAGAACACCTCATTTCTTCGGATTGAGCTGGAGAATACCAGAGGCAAGATCCTGTTATCCAAGAGACAGTCCTATACCTCTAAGGCACAGGGGCAGGAAGCCGTTGTCGGAGTCTTAAGCAGCGATTATACGGGTCTTAATTACTTTGACGGCACTACGATCAATACCAATAATTACGGGGTGTTCTCTGCAAAGCTCCTGCAGTTGACTGCCGATAATATTCCGGAAGTCGGTGCCGGTCTTGATACCTGTGATTATATTCTGATCGATAATTATAATACGAGTCAGCTGTCGGATGCGCAGATTCAGGCAATTGTATCCTGGGTAAATAACGGAGGTATCCTGATCTTCGGAACTGGCTCCAAAGCATCGGTTGTACTAGAGGGCTTCCAGGATACGCTTGCGCCTGCCTTGATAGGCAATCTCTCGAAGGGATCCTTAAGTGTATATTCGTATGATTCTTATAGTGTAGACAGGGTTGATATCGCAGATATATCTATGAATAACTGGATGGATATTCAGGGGTTGATCGCGCCGGGTGCTCCTGCCTGGCAGTCAATCTACGGAGGCGGAACAGTTACGGTTCTTTCTTATGATCTTGCCATGAATCCGATCGCAAATTGGAAAGAAGGTCGTGGTCAGTTGGCTGTTAATATTCTCTCTTATACTGCTACGGAGGATCAGTTCAGCAGGATCAGCGGTAATGTGACCGATAAATTCAATCAGTATGAGATTGAGGGAGTTGTCAGTCATGTGGACCGTAATAAGATTCCGAATTCTCTCTTGTACGGCATTATTTTTCTTGTATATGTAGTGGCAATCGGTCCTGTGGCATATCTGGTGCTTCGTGCAATGGACAAGCGGGAAAAGCTGTGGATCGTTATGCCGGGTGTGGCATTCGGTTTCACAATGATCATACTTCTTACCAGTATGATGTATAAGATCCATAAGCCGTTTGTGGATGATTTTTCCATTGTGGAATTTAGTAACGGATTGAGATCCACTACCAGTTATATGAGTATTCAGAGCCCGAAGGGGAAAGAGTACGATGTAGACTTAAATCCGGCTTATCAGGAGGTTGCGACGTGGAATCAGGATGTGGATTATTCTCAGATTGCGGGCACTGATTATGAATATGCCATTCGGGATCGGGGAGATCATCTGATGCTGCATATGGCGCAGAATATGGCATTTACCCGGCAGAACCTGTCCGCGGAAAAGCATGAGTATTCGGAGAACCGGGGGCTCGTAACGAACTTCTCCTGCTCCGTGAGCGGAGTGGAAGGCGAATTATATAACGAAACCGGATATGATCTGAAAAATGTAGTTGTATGTTACTATGACAAATATGTATTTGTCGGAGATATGAAAAACGGAGATAAATTCGTGGTAAAGCCAGGCAGCAGTTATGATATCACTGCCGTGAGCTCCTGGGATATGAGCGCGTGGATGGATAAGACTCCGAATGATTACGGGGAGCTTCAGCGTTTTTTTGGTACATCTGATGAATACGCGGCATTAACGGAGAATCAATTGGTATATCGTATGCTTCGCAATAAGGCGGGAGAATTGGAACTCTATCAGGGTATGATCTTCGGAATGATCGATGATTATGATCCGGAGGTTACGGATGATAATAAGGTTAAGATGTATTCAGCGGGACTTGCGGTCTCTTATTTCCAGCAGATTCCGGAGGAATATCAGCAATACAGTGTGTTCATTGATGATATCAATGATTATATGGTAGGCGGCGATAAGGTGGCATATACCGATGATTACCCGGATGGGTATTCGTATTTTTATGATGTGGAAGACCGGGATATGTTTGGGGAACCGGTATTGGAAGTGTTGTATGATTTCAGTTCCCTGAATATGCGCGGAGCTATGCTCTTAAATAATGATGTGGCAGCAGGTTCGGTTTCGGATATAGACTATGATCCGGACATTATGGATCTAGACGATTATTACAATTATATGGCGGAGTACGAATCGGATTACAGAAGTTATGCTTCTGTGGAATTGTATAATACGCATACAGGGCAGTATGATAAAGTATTTGAAAACGGCGAAGCATCTGTTACGGATTTGACTCCGTATGTGGACACGAACGGATGGATGCTGATCCGGTATACCGACGATCCTCAGAATTCCATCGGATATTATGAGTGTTACGGACCGCATATATCTCTGATCGGGGGTGAACAGTAATGGTTGAGATCCATAATTTGACTAAGACATATGGGAGATTCCGGGCACTTAACAACCTGAATCTCCATATTGACAGGGGAGATGTGTTCGGCTTTGTGGGACCGAACGGTGCCGGTAAGACAACTACCATGCGGATCATCTGCGGACTCTTACAGGCTGATTGGGGCGAAGTCTATATTGACGGTATCGATGCTCTGAATCATAATGATCAGATCAAGCGTAAGGTAGGATATGTACCGGATTTCTTCGGCGTCTATGATAACTTTAAGGTAATGGAGTATATGGAATTCTACGGCAGTATGTATGATCTGGACGCAAAGACCGTTCATTCCACTTCTCTTGGACTTCTGGATCTGGTAAACCTGTCAGATAAAAAGGATGACTATGTTGACGGTCTGTCCCGGGGTATGAAGCAGAGATTATGCGTGGCAAGAGCCCTGATCCATAATCCTCAGCTGCTGGTATTGGATGAACCGGCGTCCGGATTGGATCCGCGAGCCAGATTCGAATTAAAAGAAGTGATGAAGAATCTCGGTGCTATGGGGAAAACGATCATTATCAGTTCCCATATTCTTCCGGAACTCGGAGAGATGTGTAATGTGATCGGTGTTATGGAAAAAGGCAATCTGATCGCAAACGGCAAGGTGGATGAGATTACAAGGACTTCCAGACATTCTAATCCGCTTCGGATTCATATTGCGGATAAGAAAGAGACTGCAATTCAGATCTTAAAGCAGACGCCGCTTGTTCAGAAGATATCCATTCAGGACGATTCTGTGATCATCGCGTTTGACGGCGATGACGCTGAGATGTCACAGCTCCTAAGCACTTTGATCGGAGCCGGCGTAAAGGTATCCAGCTTCCATCGTGAAGAAGGTAATTTGGAAACATTGTTTATGGAGATAACCGGAGGTGCAAAATAATGGCAGGAAAAACATTGAAATTAAATCCGATCCTGAATAAAGAATTGCGTCTTGGTTCACGTAGTATCAAGATTCCGATGTTCGTTATGGGATATGATATTGTACTGTCTATGATTGCTGTAATTACTATGTTCGTGATACAGGCGAATAATCAGTACGATGCGGATGCATTCGCGCAGTATCTCTATATCTATCAGATTATTGGCTGGACGCAGTTTGCGATTACTTTGATCATTGTTCCGATTCTGACGGCCGGAACGATCTCCGGAGAAAGAGAACGGCAGACACTGGATATCATGCTGACTACACCGAAAAAGCCGTTATCCATTGTATGGGGTAAGATGCTGTCGGCGGTTTCCAATTACATGATATTTGTGATCTCCAGCATCCCGATCATGGCGATCGCGTTCATTCTGGGTGGTCTGAACTGGTTTGCGCTTCTCGGATATATTGTAATGATGATTGTGATCGCGATGTATGTCGGTTCTGTCGGAATGTTCTGTTCAGCAACTTTCCGGCGAACGATCGCCTCTGTTGTTATGACATTTTTGATATCCTTTGCGTTACTGGTATTGCCATATGTCCTCTTTTTCCTCTTCTATGCCATTGCTGAAGCGATTCATGACTCAATGTATTATAGTTATATGTACAGTACCAATCCGACGACGGTATATCCGGATCTGAATCTCGGAATATCTCCAATGATCCTGATGATCAATCCGGTGGCGGCTTTCTTTGATTATATGATGCTGACAATGAACATTACTTCCATTCATGAAATACTAAGTGACAGTATGGATTTTGGAACGATCATGCCGATCATTGCTTATGGCTGGATACCGCTTAATCTGATCTTCTCCGGAGGAGTTACCTGGTTCTTTATCTGGGCGGCATCCAAGAAACTGAATCCGATCAAGAAGCAGAAGAAAAAGAAACGTGTAGTGGTTCCAGTGTCTCCGGAGATGTCGGCAACCCAGCAGAATATTCCGATGATGCAGCCGGGAATGACGATTCAACCGGGGATGGCAGTTCCGCCGATGCAGCAGACAGTACCGTCGGTACAGCCGGGAGTGCAGCCACAGCAGGCAGTTCCACCGGTACAGCAGGCAGTTCCTCCGGTGCAGCCGGGAGTGCAGCCACAGCAGGCAGTTGCATCGCAACAGATGGTGCAGCCACAACAGGCAGTTCCACCGGTACAGCAGACAGCAGCTCCGGTACAACAGGGGGCACCGGGACAGCAGGTTTGATGGATCAGAAAGGGTTTCTATATGAGTAATATTGATAAACAGATTGTTAAGTTCATAAAGCGTGTACGACGCAGATTGACGGAACAGAGTGTGATCCGATATTCCGGTTACGGAATTGTGAGTGGACTCACACTTGCTATGATCTTTTCTGTTATCGCATTGTTTATAGCATGGTACTATGCTCCCCTTTATGCGGTCGGAGCAGTCTTGGTCGGTCTTATTGCAGGTATTGTGGTCGGCAATATCAAGAGACCGAATATGCGGGAAGCGGCTCTTCGGTTGGATTCTCATGGGTTTCATGAACGACTGATCACTTCGTATGAGCTTTCCGGCAAAGAGGATACCTTCAGTATGATCCAGAAGCAGGATACGCTTCGCCGGATCGGAATGTTTCAGATTCGTAAGACATTTCCGCTAAGACCGCGCTGGCAGATGCTGTTAATGATCTTTGCTCTGATGATTGCGTTTGTCGGAATTACGATGATCCCTACCAAGGCAAAGGAGCAGGCAGAGGCACATCAGGAAATTGTAAAGCAGGTTAAGGATGAGATAGCGAAAGTAGATAAGACGATCGAACGGGTGCAGAAGATCAATTCCTTGTCGGATGAGGAAAAGCAGAATCTGATCGCTTCGCTGAACAGTGCAAAGGAAGAATTGAATGCTGTTAATGATGCGAAGGAATTGGAAAAGGCAAAAGAACGTATTTCCGTAATTGCGGATCAGAATGCGGATCAGACGAATAACCGGCAGGCCCGGGAGGAGATCCGATCTTTGGCAGAAGCTATGGCGACACGGGAGAAAACACAGTCTCAGAAGCTGGCGCAGCAATTGTCAGATCTGCAGAAAGATATTGCAAATCTGGATGAGAATACCAGTGATGAGGATCGTCAGGCGATTGCCGATCAATTACAGAAGTTAGGCGAACAGACCGGAAATCAGACGATGCAGGATGCGGCAAAAGATCTTGCGCAAAATGGAATCCCGAAGGACGGACTGGTTCCGCTTCAGCAGGCAATCAGCAATGAGCAGCAGGCAGCACAGAGTCAGGGGCAGATGGCGTCTAATTCCAATGGACAGCAGAACGGACAGAATGGTCAGCAGAACGGACAGAATGGTCAGCAGAATGGCCAGAACGGACAGCAGAACGGACAGAATGGTCAGCAGAATGGCCAGAACGGACAGCAGAACGGACAGAATGGTCAGCAGAATGGCCAGAACGGACAGCAGAACGGACAGAATGGACAGCAGAACGGACAGAATGGTCAGCAGAATGGCCAGAATGGACAGCAGAACGGACAGAATGGTCAGCAGAACGGTCAGAACGGTCAGCAGAATGGACAAAATGGTCAGAACGGACAAAATGGTCAGAATGGACAGAACGGTCAGAATGGCCAAAACGGACAAAATGGCCAAAACGGACAAAATGGTCAGGGTGGCGGATATAATACCGGAAGTAATGTCGGAACCGAGACGCCGAATCAGGGAACCGGTTCTATGGTAACGATCCCGAATATGCTGACTCAAGATAATGACGCATTGGATGGCAAGATCAATTCAAACGGAGAATCCATAGAACAGAAAGGCGGCCAGGCATGGCGCGGAGATTCGGTAAACTACCAGCAGGTAATCGGTGATTATTCCAATAATGCGTATAATAAAGTGGATAATTCGAATTATCCGAAGGGTGTACAGGATATTGTAAAATCCTACTTTGATGATCTGAATAAATAATAAGACACAGCTGAAATAACCGGATAATGAAAATCAGATGTGAAATATAAAAGGTAAATACAATAAGCCTCATGTTAAGTAAAAAAGGAGAAGGATTATGATTCAGAATGAACAGGAATTAGAACAGTATATCATGAAAGTGACAAGCTGCGAAGCGGAGATCGGTAAGCAGATCATCGGTCAGAAGGCGATCATCCGCCAGATGATCCTTGCGATCCTCACAGACGGCAATGTCTTATTAGAGGGCGTTCCGGGTGTCGGCAAGACCCAGATGGTCAAGGCGATCGCAAGAAGTATGAGTCTGGCATTCTCCAGAATTCAGTTCACTCCGGATCTGATGCCGGCAGATATTACCGGTACCAATATCATTATGCGGGAAGAAGGGCAGAACCGATTCCAGTTTGAGGCCGGCCCGATCTTTGCCAATATTGTTCTTGCAGATGAGATCAACCGTGCAACGCCGAAGACACAGTCGGCTTTACTGGAGGCCATGCAGGAGAAGACTGTAACAGTCGGCAAACAAACCTATCTGATGCCGAAGCCGTTCATGGTTCTTGCAACACAGAATCCGATTGAAAATGAAGGTACGTATCCGCTTCCTGAGGCTCAGCTCGACCGTTTCTTATTCAAGCTGAATGTAAGGTTCCCATCCAAGGAAGAGCTTCGCGATATTGTGAATCTGACCGTGAACCGGCAGGAGACAACACTGACTCCGGTGATGACTGCAGAGGATATTCTGAAGATCCGCCAGATCATTTATGATATGCCGATCGCGGATTCTGTTATGGACTATGCCATGAATATTGTATATAATACACATCCGGAACTGAAAGATGTTCCTGAAGTAACGAAGAAATATCTTTCTTACGGAGCCAGTCCCCGTGCGGCACAGGCAATCATCAAGACAGCTAAGGCAAGAGCATTTATGGAGCATCGTTTTAATGTGTCATTTGAGGATATTCAATATGTTGCCTTTCCTGTGCTTCGCCACAGGATCATCTGCAATTTTGAAGCGTTATCCGATAATGTGACACCGGATAAGATCATTGCTCAGTTGATCCAGATGCAGCCGTCGTAGATTACAGCCGGAGGTTCCCGGCTTAAGAATGTGGATGACAGATCGGATACAGGATGACAGAATGGAAGAGAATTTATTTGATCAGGATTTTTTCGTAAAAGTGAATCAGCTGGCGATCGCCATGAATACCAAGATGACACACGGTATGGGAGGCGGGCGTAAGTCGAATGCCAAGGGTACTTCGGTAGAATTCTCGGATTATCGGGAATATATCCCCGGAGATGATATCCGGAGGATCGACTGGGGTGCTTACGGACGTCTGGACAAGCTCTATATAAAGCGGTTTATGGAAGAGAAGGAAGGCATTTTCCAGATATTCATTGATACCTCCAAATCCATGGATTTCGGAGAGCCTAAGAAAGCACGGATTGCGCTTCAGCTTGCCGGTGCCTTAAGTTATCTTGTGCTTAACAATCTAGACCGCGTCTATGTCAGTGAAATGCAGGAATCCTCGCTGACACAGGGCAAGGGCAGAGCCGGCAAACAGGCTTTTCAGTCAATTATGAATGAACTGAAGAGGATACATTTTGACGGACGCACGGACCTGAATCATGCCATCATGAAACGGCAATATCAGGGAAGCGGCGTGTCCATTGTGATCAGCGATTTCCTGGATCCTCAAGGAATTGAGGAAGCCGTGAAATATCTGAAGTTCAAAAAGCAGCAGGTAATCCTGATCCAGGTTCTTGCCAGACAGGAATTAGAGATTGAAGGCGAAGGTGCTGTCAATCTGCTGGACATGGAGACGGGGGATGAGGTCCGGTTAAGCTTAAACCGGGCAACCATTGAACAATATCATGCGGCCTTGGATGCAATGACAGAGTCCCTTCGTCAGATGGCACGCAAATATGAAATGACTTATATCCGTATGATCGCAGATGAACCGTTGGAAAAATTCCTTTACGATCATGTCTGCAATCAGGGAATTATCGTCAGAAAATAGTTCGGGAGTAAGAATATGTCCATAACCTATTGGTGGCCTTTGTTCCTGCTTGTGCTTATACCGGTAATCATACTTCTGTATATGCTGAAGCAGAAAGCAAAGGAATATCCGTTCTCTTCCAGTATGCTTTGGAAGAAGATCATGAACAACATAGAGGCGACAACGCCTTGGGAGAAGTTGAAGAAGAATCTGTTAATGTTCCTTCAGATATTAACAGTTCTTCTTTTGGTGTTCACTCTTATGGCTCCGTACTTAAAGCATGGCGGTAGGATCTATGATAATGTGATCCTTGTGATCGACAACAGTGCCAGTATGGGAATCGCTTATAATGACGATCACAGCCGGCTGGAGGAGGCCAAGAAGCGTGCCTGCGATTATGTGGATTCGTTGAGTGAGACAGCTCAGGTAACGATACTGACCTCGGCGGAAGAGGCCGGGATCCTGAAGACGAATGCCACGGATAAAACGGAGCTTAAGAAGACGATTAAGAATATTCCGCTTACAGATCTGCCGGGAGATACCACGGCGGCGGTAAGTGTCAGTCAGTCCATGGCAAACCAATGGGAGCAGTATGAAGCCGTCTTTTTTACGGATACGCCGGTAGCACTTGGAGCTTTGCAGGCAAGAGTTGTCAATCTGTATACGGATTACCGGAATCTGTCGATGGATTATGTCAGCTATGGTATGGATGAGAATGCCTACGGATATCTGACTGTGTTGGGGAAGATCACAAATGGATCTTCCGATGCGGTTACGACGGATGTGAACCTGTATGGAGATGATGTGCTGCTTCAGGTACAGAATATCACGGTTCCGCCGGCAGAATCGATGATCGTATATTTTAATCAGGTGAATTTTGGCGGTACGGTATTAAAGATGGAGATCAATAATCCGGATGATCTTATGTCGGATAATCAGGCCTATGTCACGTTGGAGACACAGAATCAGAAAAAAGCTCTGTTAGTAACTAACGATAATCTGTTTTTGGAAAAAGCGATTACCAATATTACCTGGGTGGATCTGTATAAGACCAGTCAGCCGTCGGCGATCGGCAAGGATGATACGTATGATCTGTACATCTTTGATGGTATTGTTCCGGATACTTTGCCGGAAAAAGGCAATTATCTGTATATCAATGTAGATTCCGGAGATAACATAGAATCCAAAGGAAGTCTGACCAATGTCAGGCTGCAGTTTGATGAGGCGGAGATCACGAATTATGTTGCGGATTATTCATTTGGAGCGAGTTCGGCTATTATCTATGATCGTCCGATCTGGGCGAATTCATTTATAACCGGCGATAACAAATGCGTTGGCTATTTTGGCGAGACGGATGGGCGGAGAATTGCGGTGATCGGCTTCGATATTCACAATTCCGATATTGCGCTTCAGGCGGAATTCCCGATCCTTATGTCGAACCTGATGGATTATATGATGGTTAGTAGTCTGGTATCCGGCAAGGATTATATCGCAGGCGATAAGATCAGCTTTAACGGTAATCTGAACGGATCAGCCATTCAGGTTACGGCACCGGACGGAGCGGTTACTTCTCTGGAGGCGGCCGTTATGACCAGTGCCTATACGGATACGGATCAGGCAGGGGTATATCATGTAACGCAGTCGATTGGCGGAGAAGAGAAAGCGGAGAACTTTGTAGTGGGATTTCCTGTGAATCAGGAATCACATATTGACGGAGATATTGTTGATGATGAAGAGACGGAAGGCAGTGATGAGAAGAATCTGTCCGGCGGCCGGGATCTTCGTAATCTTCTGATCATTTTGCTGCTGCTTGCACTTGCGGCAGAATGGATCGTCTATATCCGTCAGCATTAAACGCTTAAAAAAGGAGCTTATAAATGAGCATTGAAATCACGAATCCATTATGGCTTTTGCTGATACCGGCAGTAGCTGCGGGACTGGTTCTGTCCGGCAGATATTTCCGCATGCACAATAAAAAGCGTAAGATCAAATATATGATCGTCCGGGGGATTCTGGCACTTCTGCTGATCTTAACTCTGGCCGGTCCGAGCTTCAAGATTACGACAAAGCAGATCACAACTCTGTTCCTTGTAGATCTTTCTGACAGTAATTCCAGAAACTTAAGTGAAGCGGAGGATTATATCCGATCCCAGATTGAGCAGATGCCGAAGAAGAATCAGGTCGGTGTGGTTGTCTTCGGAGATAATGTCTTAGTGGATCAGTTTGTTACGGATAAGAAGATATTCTCCGAATTCACATCGGAGCCGGTAAGTACGGCTACCAATCTGGAGAAAGCCGTATCTACCGCATTATCTATCTTCCCGGAAGACAGTGCCAAGCGGCTGGTTCTGATCACGGACGGACTGGAGAATGCCGGAAGCATTACTAAGATGGCAGGCTCTGTGACGGCGGCAGATGTGGATGTGAAGATCATCAAACTGGAACAGAAAATGGAGGAAGAGGTCTATGTCAGTGATCTGACACTTCCGGAATATGTTCACGAGGGCGATAATTTCCAAGTGAAGGTTACCATTCAGAGTAATGTTGAGACACAGGCGGTTGTCAGTCTGTATTCGGGAAGGAATTTAAAAGGACAGTCTACGGTGAATCTGACCTCCGGAACCAACCAGTTTGTGTTCCAGGATGTGGGCGAGAAGAACGGTACACAGGATTATCGTGTCATGGTGGAAGCTTTGAATGACACGGTAAGTATGAATAACGAATATTGCGCATTTACACAGGTTGAAAGCAATCCGAGAATTCTGGTCGTAGAAGGAGAAGCCGGTGAAGGAGATCAGCTGGCGGCAATTCTGGATGCGTGCGGCGTGGAATATGACAAGATCACACCGACCGGTATTCCGGAGGAGCTGTCGGAACTGGTACAGTACAAAGCAGTCGCGATGGTTAATGTCAATGCTTATGATCTGCGTCAGGGATTTCTGGATAATCTGGAAAGCTATGTACGGGATTATGCCGGGGGCTTAATCTGCACCGGCGGAGATAACAGCTTTGCGATGGGAGCCTATCAGGATACACCGCTGGAAACGGTGCTTCCGGTTAATATGTTCTTAGAGGGCGAGGAGAAAATGCCGACCATGTCCGTGGTTATGGTTATCGACCATTCCGGAAGTATGTCTGCGGGTGCTGATCGTGTTACTACGGCGACTTGCTTGGATCTGGCAAAGCAGGCGGCCATTGCGGGAGCGAAGACGATGAAGCCTCAGGACGAGGTGGCGGTTCTTGCCTTTGATGATACCTATTCCTGGGCGGTTCCGATGACATCTGCCCAGAATCAATCACAGATCGAGACCGGGATCACTACGATCACAGACGGCGGAGGAACCAGTATCTTCCCGGCATTAAATGCTGCGGCAGACGAACTGAACAAATCCGATTCCCAGATTAAGCATATTATTCTGCTAACGGATGGTCAGGATTATTATGATCAGTATCAACAGGTAATCAAAAAGATCAATGACGGCGGTATCACATTGTCTTCGGTTGCAATCGGAATGGAATCCGATCAGCAGCTGCTTGAGATGCTTGCAAATCAGTGCGATGGAAGATATTACTATTGTGATGTCAGCACCGGTTTGCCGAAGATCTTCGAACAGGAGATCATTCTATCCGGAAAGTCTTATCTTATCAATGAAGAATTCGTTCCTGTGATCACTGCCAATTCCGAATTGATCGAAGGTCTTATGTCTGACGGTGTTCCGACACTGCTTGGCTATATCGGTTCTACTGCCAAGCCGCAGGCAACCGTGATCCTGCAGTCTGAAGACGGCGATCCGATCCTGTCTACCTGGCAGTTCGGACTGGGACGGACCATTGCATGGAATTCCGATGCCAGCAATGAGTGGACCGCGAATTGGGCATCATGGGATAATTATGTCCAATTGTGGGATAATATGATTAATTATGTGGTATCGAATACATCCGTGGACGGCGATTCTCTGGAAGTAACGCAGGATGGGAATTCGGCCTTGATCACATATAAGACGGAAGAATTCGATCAGTCTGCCCAAGTGAAAGTTGTATGTACGGACACTGATGGCAATACACAGGAGATTCCGCTGGATCCGATCGCGCCGGGAGAATATCAGGCAAGCATGACGATGGAAGAATTGGGGATCTATACGATCAGTCTTCAGAATTATCACGGAGAAGAGCTGCAAAGCAGTATGATCTCCGCGGTTGCCATGCAGTATTCTCCGGAATACCGGTTTGACTTGGTCAGCGACAGTCTGGATGCATTTGCCGCGCAGACGGATGCGGATATGATCACTTATGATGCCAACATATTTGAAGAACACATGCAGTCGGTACGGGCAAGAGCCAATCTGGCAATTCCTCTTCTGATCACTGCGCTTGTTCTGTTTATGTTTGATATCATAGCACGAAGGATGAATATTGATTATATAGAATCATTGGTAATGGGATTCCGTTCAATCAGGGGAAGGCCTTCTGAAACGAAGGAAAAGGAATCTGAGAATCAAAAACAATCTCGTGCAGACAGAAAGAAGCAGAAATCGAAGCAATCCAAGGCGTCGTCACAGACTGCGTCAGACCTTCAGAATCCGGTGGATGGCAAGCAGACAGGTGTAAAGCAGCCTAAGTCCAAGCTACAAGAAGCTGTATCCGTTAATGCCGGACAAGGAGGTCAAGGACAGGCAGACCGGAGCCGCCCGGAACCGAACCAAGCGGATATGATACAGGGAAAGCCGCAGCAGGAACCGTCTAAGAAGGATAAGCCGAAAAAAGAGCGTCCGGCTAAGGGACGGAAAGCGGATCAGCAGAGCCCGGATGCGGGTAGTCAGGCACTTAATATGGAAGAACTGCTTCGCAAGAAGGAGGAACGTAAATGGTAGAAGCAATCAGTCAGGGATGGAACACAATTATGGATTTACCGGATCAGTATAAGATCCTGACATATATATATTTAATTATCGGTTTTGTATTATTGATCAAAGGAGCTGATTTCTTTGTGGATGGTGCATCCGCAGTTGCAAGGCTCTTAAAGATCCCGTCAGTCGTGATCGGACTGACAATTGTAGCTATGGGAACGAGCGCGCCGGAAGCCGCTGTCAGTGTTACGGCAAGCATGAAGGGAAGCAATGAGATTGCCGTCAGTAATGTAATCGGTTCGAATATCTTTAATCTGCTGATGGTAATCGGTGTCTGTGCGGCTATTAAGGCTTTTGCGACAGATATGAATATCCTGAAACGGGATATGCCGGTCAATATTGCGGCAACTGTTCTGATGCTGATCTTTCTCTTGGACGGAACAATTGGCCGGATCGAAGGTATTATCCTGCTTGTCTGTCTGGTGGTATATCTGATCGTGGTGGTAAGATCTGCGTTGAAGGAACGTAAGGCAGCAGCGGCATCAGAAGAAAAAGAAGAGAAGAAAATGCCGATCCCGCTGATCATTGTTAGTATTCTGGGCGGAGTTCTGGCGATCATCTGGGGCGGAGATCTGGTTGTTGATAATGCGCAGAGGATCGCGCTGTCCTTCGGTATGAGTCCGATGTTAGTCGGACTTACGATCGTTGCGATGGGAACCTCTCTGCCGGAGCTGGTAACCTCTATTGTGGCATCCCGGAAGGGAGAGAGCGGTCTGGCACTTGGTAATGCTGTCGGTTCCTGCTTATTTAATATTTTATTGATTATAGGATTATCCGCAACGATATCCCCGATCAGCCCAAGCGGCGCGAGTGTGGTTGAAAGTATTACCGATACCGGAATTCTGGCGGGAGTGACGGTGCTGATGCTGATCCTGTCCGCGACCGGTAAGAAGGTAAGCCGGCTGGAAGGCGTTATTTATGTGGCACTGTACTTCGCGTATATGGCATTTGCAATCCTTAGATGTTATGTATTCTGATTAAAAAGGCTAGTTTGAACATAAGGTACGGTTTGTATATCTGACTATATAAATGTGTATAGATCTGGGTATTATTATAATGTCAATGCTGTGGTATTCTGGATTCAGTTTCTGCAGATTACATGGAATATATTCAGGAGGTTAACAGCAATGTTGAAATTAATGACGCCGGGCCCGACGAGGGTCAGGGAAAATGTGCGTTTGGCGCGGAGTATGGAGACAACGAATCCGGATCTGGATCTTACATTTTATGATTTTTACAAAGATACCTGTGAATTGATCAGTCAGGTATTAAATACCAAGAATCCCACATATATATTAAGTGGAGAAGGGATTCTGGGATTAGAGGCGGCGTGCGCGTCTCTGACGGAACCCGGAGACCGGGTTCTGGTAATCGATAATGGAGTATTTGGACATGGGTTCGCTGATTTTGTTCGGATATATGGCGGCGAACCGGTACTCTATACCACCGATTATCAGGAAGAGATAGATGCTGCCGCATTACAGAGATATCTGGAGGAGGATCATGCGTTCAAATATGCCACGCTGGTGCATTGTGATACACCAAGCGGCAGATTGAATCCGATCAGGGAGATATGTCCGCTGTTAAAGCAGTATGGAATTCTGACAGTGGTGGATGCGGTAGCATCTATGTTCGGAGAAGTAATTCAGGCAGATGCGTGGAATATGGATGTGATTTGCGGTGGTTCTCAGAAAGCATTGTCTGCTCCGATTGGTTTGACTTTTGTGACTGTGAGTGACGACGCCAGACGGACCATGCATGACAGAAAGACACCGGTCGCTTCATTCTATGCTAATTTACTGAACTTTGAGACATATTATGAAGATAAATGGTTTCCATATACAATGCCGGTCAGTGATATTTATGGTCTGCATTTTGCTTTGAGAAATGTGATTGAAGATTCCGGAATCTATCAGAGACATAAAGAGAACGCGGATTATGTCCGGAAGACTTTGCGGGATGCCGGATATCAGATCTACGGTAACAGCGGCTATTCCAATACTGTAACGGCTATCATTGTTCCGGAGGGGATGACGGCTGAGGAGATTCTGACATCCGTTGCAGAGGAATCCGGAATTATGCTGGCAGGTTCTTTTGACACCTTTGCTGGAAAGCTGATCCGGATCGGGCATATGGGAGAACAGTCCAATGCATTAGATGTAAAACTTACCGTAGAAGCATTACTTAAGGTATTGTCGAAATCCAAATAATAAGGTATAATGTAACAAGTGATGGCATTCATTACAGATGAAAGCCACAGAGATAATAGTATTGGAAAGGAGTACACGAATATGACTAAGGTTAAGGTATTGTTAGATTCCATTGATAAGGTTAAGAATTTTGTAAATATCCTGATCAAGTTTGACTGTGATTTTGATATCAGTTCCAGCCGTTATACGATTGATGCCAAGTCAATTATGGGAATCTTCAGTTTGGATCTGTCACAGCCATTGGATATGATCATCCATAAGGATGGAGACGTTTCGGATATATTAGAAGCAATTAAGCCTTACATTGTTGAGTAATTGCACACTGATGAGATACGGAGAGAAAAGGTGTTTTCTGTTATGGGAAACATCTTTTTCTATCATTTGAAGGAATCCCGCTCAAATCACGCATGCGAGACCTGAATGAAATAATATATTAAGTAAGAAAAAGAGAGTTTGTTCTTAACATGAATTCAAGAATAAAGAATCCTTCCGATCAAATGAATAATGATAGTTACAGAGACCTTAAGGGTGCAGCTGCCCGCAGACGCCGGATCGACCGGTATAAGAGAATTCTTATTGCGGCACTGCTGTTAGCGGTTGTCTGCCCGATCGTTCTCGCTTTGGTTCTTCTGCACAGGGTATCGGTTCTGGAACAACAGCTGGATGACTACCGGGCATTCATGGAATCGGACTGGATCACAATACAGTCCAGCGGAGAAGCTCTGATGTCCAATCCGAATGTCCATCTGGAAGATCTGACAGGCGGTACCGGGGAGTATTCCGATTCTTCCAATGAGTCTGATCTGCTTCTTCCGGCAGGATATGATACGGAGGAAAAGACGAACCGGGTCTATCTGACATTTGATGACGGACCGAGTATCTATACCGGGCAGATCCTGGATATTCTGGACGCGAATGATGTGAAGGCAACTTTTTTCGTTCTTGCCAAGGAAGAGGAACCGTATGTGAGCTATTATCAGGAGATTCTGGATCGGGGACATACACTGGGTATGCATTCGTATACGCACGACTATAACCAGATCTATGCTTCGCTGGAAGCATTTGAACAGGATGTAAGCAGCTTGTCTGATTTTCTCTATGATCAGACCGGAGTCCGGCCTACGATCTACCGATTCCCGGGTGGCAGCAGCAATAATGCCGGCATGGTCCCGGTCAGGGAGTGCATTGCTTATTTAAATGAACAGGGAATCCGGTATTATGACTGGAATGCTCTGAATGGGGACGCGGTATCTACAGAACTGTCCCCGCAGCAGCTGGTAGATAATATTATGCGAAGTGTTCATAAGAATAATACGTCGATCATACTGATGCATGATATGCAGTCACGCCATACAACCGTAGAGAGTCTCCAGCCATTGATCGATACCTTGAAATCAGAGGGCTATGAGATCCTCCCGATTGATGATGAGACACCGTTGATCCAGCATGTGCCGTATGATACGGGATTTGATGAAGCGGCGGATTAAATGACACAGATTCGAATGTGATTACGAACAGGACTGACAGAAGATGACCTATGATGAAGCCTATAATTACATACAGGAACGCAGTAGGCTCGGCAGTATACTGGGGCTTACAACGATCAAGGAGCTCTTAAAGCGTATGGGGAATCCGCAGGACCGGCTTCCGGTGGTTCATATTGCCGGTACGAACGGGAAGGGCTCTATTCTGGCGTGCATGGATGCTATCATGCGGGACGCGGGATATCGTGTCGGACGCTATATCTCGCCGACGATCTTTACCTATCTGGAACGGTTCCAGATAAATGGTGTCTATATGAGGGAGGAGCAGTACGCCGGTTATATGGAACGTCTGATTCCTTATGTGGAAGCCATGGAAGAGGAGGGATATGGTCCTGTAACGGCATTTGAGTTGGAGACGGCGATCGCATTCCTGCATTTCCTGACGGAGCAGGTAGATCTGGTATTGTTAGAGACCGGTATGGGCGGGCGGCTGGATGCAACGAATGTTGTGGCTGAGCCATTATGCACCATTCTGGCGTCGATCCGTCTGGATCATATGCAGATCCTGGGGGATACGATCCCGAAGATCGCGCATGAAAAATGCGGCATACTAAGAGATCATGTTCCGTGTGTGGTCTATCCGGATAATGAGGAGGCGTATGAGACGATCCGCAACGAATGTCAGAGCCATCAGGCACCGTGTATCCTGCCGGATCTGAAGGAATTACAGATGATCAAGAGCACCTTGAACCACGAAATATTTGCTTATAAAAATGTGAATTATGAACTTGCGCTTCTCGGAGAACATCAGATATATAATAGCCTTACAGCTATTGAAGTGGTGAATATATTAAGCGAAAAATATGATTTGAATTATGTGAATATACAAAATGGGCTTCGAGCGGTTGAATGGAAGGGCAGATTCGAGATCTTACGACAGAATCCGTATGTGATCCGGGATGGCGCACATAATCCGGACGCCGCATTGCAGCTTCGGAATCAGTTGATAAAGCATTTTACAAACCATCGTATTCTTTATATAATAGGAGTATTAGGGGACAAAGACCATGACCGGATGCTGAAGCTTCTGGGACCGCTTGCCTGCAAGGCATACGTGCTTACGGTTCCGGATAATGGAAGAGCCATGCCGGCGGAGGTGCTGGCGGAGGAAGTAAGAGGATATATACCGGAGGTCGTGATCGCGGGATCGCCACAGGAGGCCTATCATCTGGCAATGAATGATGCCGGTCCGGAGGATGTGATCGTTGCCTTTGGGTCTTTGTATTATATTGGAAAGCTTGATATGGAGTGAAGGGAATTCAGGATGGAACGGGTAGAGCGGATTCGGCGGCATCAATTGTATAAAGAATGTATGGATGTCATCGACCGTGTGGAGACGGACCGGATCTACTGTCTGCATAATCTGGAGCATTCTCTGGATGTTGCTAGGATCGCATACATTTTAAGTCTGGAACAGGGGCTTTCTCTGAATAAGGAACTGATCTATACCATGGCGCTTCTGCATGACCTTGGAAGGAGTGTGCAGTATCGGACCGGTGAGAATCATCATCAGGCAGGAGGACCGATTGCACGGCAGATTTTAATGGATTGCGGATATTCCGAGGAGGAGACCCAAATGCTGGTCGAGGCCGTTATTGCGCATCAGGCTCCTGCAGAGGATAAGGAGAATCCGTATCGAACGGTTCTGTATCAGGCGGATAAGCTATCCAGAAATTGTTATCACTGTCAGGCGAGCGATACCTGTTACTGGAAGGATGCCGAGAGAAATCATGAGGTTCGGTATTAAGAATAGATGAATGAGAAGAATGATCGGAAATGAGCATGAAGATTGGAAAATGGGAGCTGGATACAGAGCACGAAGTATATATAATGGGCATCCTGAATGTGACGCCGGATTCTTTCTCGGACGGGGGAAGTCATATAAGCCTGGAAGCCTGTCTAAGGGCTTGTGAACAGATGATCCGGGAAGGGGCCTATATCATAGATGTCGGTGGGGAATCCACCCGGCCGGGCTATACGCAGATTACCGAGGAAGAAGAGATTGCCCGTGTATGTCCTGTTATCGAAGCCATCCGGGAACGATTCGATATCGCCATTTCCTTAGATACCTATAAATCTGCGGTGGCAGATGCCGGGATGAGAAGTGGTGCAGATATGATCAACGATATCTGGGGGTTGAAATGGGAGGCTGATATGGCTTCTGTTATTGTGAAGTATGGAGCATCTGTATGTCTCATGCATAATCGCAGAGCGGGGGCAGATGGACAGGTATTGTATGAGCATTTTCCGGAGGATGTTGTTACAGACCTTGCGGAGAGTATAGAGATCGCGAAAGTATCCGGTATTCCGTCGGATCGGATCTGTATTGATCCGGGAATCGGATTTGCCAAGGATTATCAGCAGAACCTGTTCATGATGAAGAGACTGGAGATATTGAAGGAACTTGAGCTTCCGATCCTGCTTGGAACCTCACGCAAGTCCATGATCGGTTATGCCCTTGACCTTCCGGTGGGAGAACGGGAAGAGGGAACGGCTGCAACAACGGTCTGGGGAGTGGAACGGGGATGTTCGATCTTCCGTGTGCATAATGTCGAAGCAAACTATCGGGCGGCGAAGATGGCACTTGCTATGATGCGGGCGGGAGCCTGATCGTTATATGGTATGAATATGTAACATGGATTATTTATAAAACGAATATTCATATTAAAACTTTATATAATCAGCTTTTATATAAAAACCTAACGCATTCAGAAAATGTAAACAGATAATATTAAAAAAATAATTTCAAGAAAGAATAGAGAACGCATATGGACGAAATCAGAATTACGAATCTGGAGGTTTTCGGACACCACGGCGTCTTTGCCGAAGAGAATACGCTGGGACAGAAGTTCCTGGTGTCTGCCGTATTATATATGGATACAAGTAAGGCGGGACATACGGATCAACTGGAGTATTCCATTCATTACGGGGATGTCTGTCATACCATTAAACAGATCATGGAGGAGCGGAATTATAAGCTGTTGGAGACGGTGGCGGAGACAATCGCGGATCGGCTGCTGAAGAAGTATGATCTGTTAGAGCGGATTAAAATAGAGATCAAGAAGCCATGGGCACCGATCAAGCTTCCGATCGACACAGTAGCGGTGCGGATCGAACGAGGCTGGCATACGGTATATCTGAGTCTTGGCTCCAATTTAGGCGATAAAAAAGAATATCTGGATCGGGCAGTACAAGCGATCAAAGCGGATGGGGATTTCAAAGCTGTTATCGTGTCAAAGTATCTGGAAACAAAGCCGTATGGATATGAGGAACAGGATGATTTCTTGAATGCCGCTCTGGAATGCAGGACGGTGCTTTCTCCGGAATTATTGCTTGACCGGATCCATGAGATTGAGAATGCAAATGGGCGTACCCGCGAGATTCACTGGGGACCGCGGACATTAGATATTGATATTCTGTTCTATGATAAAGAAGTTATAGAAGAAAAGGACTTATGCATTCCGCATCCGGAGATTCCAATGCGAAGCTTTGTACTAATGCCGCTTTCTGAGCTGGCACCGTATTACCATCATCCGATCTTCGGCATGACGGTATCAGAGATGTTAAGGATGCTGGAGAAACCAACCGATCAGAAAGATGCATGACCGGATTGCTGCAATATATCATTACGAAAATTGAAATATACAAAGAGGTACAGACATGGAATTAAGTCAGATCAGAGAAGAGATTGATCATGTGGATGCGCAGATCGTAGAATTGATTGAGAGACGGATGGAGTTATCCGGAGAGGTGGCGGAAAGCAAGCGCGGAACCGGCAAGGCGATCTATGACCGGCAGCGGGAGCTGGAGAAACTGGAAAAGCTTGGTAATATGGCAAACAGTGAATTCAATCGCCATAGTATTGAAGAATTGTTCTTGCAGATCATGTCCATCAGCCGCAGATATCAATATAAGATTCTGGGGGATCGCGACAATACGATTTCTGAGCAGTACCAATGCATAGATTCTCTTAGGATCACACCGGAGACCAGGGTGGTATATCAGGGCGTTCCCGGTGCATTCAGCGAGATGGCACTTCTTTACTACTTTGGAGAAGCGGTTCAGATGTCACATGTGGAGCAGTTCGAGGATGTAGTAAAATGTCTGGCGGAAGGGCAGGCGGAATACGGGGTTCTTCCAATCGAGAATTCCTCTGCAGGATTTGTAAATGGTGTCTATCATTTGTTAGAGGAGTATGATGTATCCATTGTGGGAGGCGTGAATCTGACGGTGTCTCAGGCTTTGCTTGGAGTACCGGGAGCCAATCTGTCAGATGTCAGGACTGTCTATTCCCACCCGCAGGCCATCATGCAGACAAAGCCATATCTGGAAGAACACGACTGGCATATTGTCAGTATGGCGAATACGGCAGTCAGTGCCAAGAAAGTACAGGAAGATCAGGATAAGTCCCAGGCAGCAGTTGCCAGTGTGCGTGCTGCTAAGCTTTATGGATTAGATATCCTGCAGGAGAATATCAATCTTCAGAAGCATAATACGACACGGTTTGTCGTGATTTCCAAAAACAAGGTATATACAAAGGATGCCGATCAGATCGCGTTAAGCTTCTCACTTCCGCACGAGAGCGGTACGTTGTATAACACACTCGGTCATTTTATATTCAATGATCTGAATATGACAAGTATAGAATCTGAGGCAATCATTGATAAGCAATGGGAATACCGGTTCTTTATCACGTTTGAGGGGAACTTGAGTGACCAGAAGGTAATCAATGCTTTGACCGGAATCAAGAGTGAAACAGTAGATTTTAAGATATTGGGGAATTACAAGAATCAAGCATAAAGGATTCAAAGGAATAATCGGCGGTGCGTAAAAGGAGGAGTGTATATGGCATACCATATGTTTGCCGCAATCAATGTCGGGTCCAGCGATGTGACCATGAAGATTTTTGAACTGAATTCCAAATGGGGAGCGAAAGAGGTTGACTGTATCAGTGCTATGCTGGATCTGGGAAGCGATACCTATCGTCTGGGGTATATGAGCAATGAGAAGATCAAGGAGCTATGCAGCTGCCTGAATAAATTCAAGGCCAAGATGAAGGAATACGGGGTTGAGGATTACCGCGCGTATGCAACCAGCGCGTTCCGTGAAGCAAGTAACAGTCCGATGCTCTTAGAGCTGATCGAGCTTAGGACCGGATTGATCGTTGACATCTTAAGTAATTCGGAGCATCGTTTCATGATGTTAAAGGGCTGTGCCATGACTATGCCGGAATTCGATGAGATCACGGGAAAGAATACGGTTCTGGTAGATATGGGTGCCGGAAGTGTACAGGTATCCTTGTTTGAAAAGCACCATTTGATCGCAACCCAAAATATCCGGATCGGAACCGTCCGGGTGCGGGATATGATGGTCGGAATAGAATCCCGGATCACGAATGGGGATGAGGTCATCGAAGAATATATTCAAAATGAATTCTCAACCTTTAATGTAATGTATCTCGGAGATAAGAGCATAAAAAATGTTATTGCCATCGGCGATGAAATCGAGGTGCTGCAGAAGATCGCTCCGAAGCTCAAATTAAAGGACAGCCTGTCCAATGAGCAGATTGACTACATATATAAGAAAATTGAAAATATGTCGCCGCAGGATATGTCTGCGAAGTACGGGATTCCGTATGAACGGGCAACGCTGATCCGTCCGGCGATCATCATATATCGGAAGATGCTGCAGACCACGAAGGCCGAGAAGATCTATCTGCACGACATCAACTTAAGTGACGGTATTGTGGCGGATTATATGGAGATCGAGAAGAAATATGTAGCGCATCCGTTTGATGAAAATATTCTGGCATCGGCAGCGGCTATGGCGAAGCGTTACCGCAGTAATCAGAAGCATACGGATTATGTAACCGAATTTGCTCTGGCGATATTTGACAGCATGAAAAAGGAACACGGGCTTGGAAAGCGTGCCAGACTGCAGCTGCAAATTGCGTGTATCTTACATGATTGCGGTAAATTCATCAATCTTCAGGATGTCGGCAACAATTCCTACCGTATCATCTTATCAACAGAGCTGTTGGGTATATCGCATAAGGAACGGGAAGAGGTCGCCAATGCGGTTAAGTATAATACCAAGTTCCTTCCGGCTTATGATGATGTAAAGGATTCTCTGGGAGATGCTTCCTATACGCTGGTGGCGAAGCTGGCAGCGATCTTAAGAGTAGCGAATGCTCTGGATCGTTCACATAAGCAGAAGATCGAGAAATTCAGTATCAATATGAAAGAGAATAAGTTAGTGATCACGGTCGATACCGTCAATGATATTATGTTAGAGGAAGCGTCCTTTAAGGAGAAGGCAGATTTCTTTGAGCAGATCTATGGAATCCGTCCGGTGCTTAAGCAAAGGAGGAATGTATAATGGCTGAGAAGAAGGGCAGTAAGACAAAAGATATGAAAAAGACATCGAATTTTGTGAACCGGGAGCTGTCATGGCTGCAGTTCAATGAGCGGATCCTCGGAGAAGTGAAGGATAAGAGTATACGTCCGTTTGAACGTATCAAATTCCTGGGAATTACAGCATCCAATCTGGATGAATTCTTTATGGTACGTGTGGCTTCTTTGATCGATATGGTGCATGCCGACTACGAGAAGGAAGATATTGCGGGCATGACGCCGAAAGAACAGTTGGATGCGATCATTCCGGTAACGAAGAAGTTCATGAGTGACCAATATTCTACCTATAACCGTTCCATCCTGCCGATGTTTAACAAAAACGGACTGCATCTGATCCAGCATCATGAAGATCTGACGCCGGCACAGGCAAACTATGTTGATGACTATTTTGACAAGGATGTCTATCCGGTTCTGACGCCAATGGCGGTAGACGCATCCCGTCCATTTCCGCTGATCCGGAACAAGACATTGAATATCGGCGCTCTGCTTCGGGATAAGAAAGCAGGGGTCATGAAGAACAGTGAGAATGAGCTGCCGGAAGGTGAGCAGGAGCTGGCTGTTGATATTGCAACGGTACAGGTTCCGTCCGTGCTTCCGCGGATCGTTCACATTCCAAGCAATCAAGAGGGTGTTCAGGAGGTCATTCTCTTAGAAGAGATCATAGAGAAGAACCTTCAGAAACTGTTCCTGAATTATGAAGTTATCTGTGCACATCCGTATCGTGTTATGCGTAATGCGGATCTTTCCATCGATGAAGAAGAAGCGGCAGACCTGTTAAAAGAGATTGAAAAGCAGCTAAAGCAGAGACAATGGGGAGAGGTTATCCGGTTAGAGGTGGAGGATTCCATTGACAAGAACCTGCTTCGGGAACTTATGAAGCAGTTAGAGGTAGAGGATGAAAGCATCTTCCGGATCAATGGCCCGTTGGATCTCACATTTTTAATGAAATTAAGCGGATTGGAAGGCTTCGATCATCTGAGAAATCCGAAGTATACACCGCAGCAGGTTCCGGAAATGAATAATGAAGAGTCTATTTTCGATCAGATCAAGAGAAAAGACATCTTTCTTCATCATCCGTATATGACCTTTGAACCGGTGGTGGAATTCATTCGTCAGGCAGCGATAGATCCGAATGTTCTTGCCATCAAACAGACTCTATACCGGGTATCCAGTAATTCGCCGATCATTGCGGCACTGGCACAGGCAGCGGAGAATGGCAAGCAGGTAACGGTTCTGGTTGAATTAAAGGCTCGTTTTGATGAAGAGAATAACATCAACTGGGCAAGAAAGCTAGAGAAGACCGGCTGTCATGTTATCTATGGTCTGGTGGGCTTAAAGACCCATTCCAAGATCGCGCTGGTGGTACGCCGGGAAGAAGACGGAATCAAGCGGTATGTCCATCTGGGAACCGGTAATTATAATGATGTGACGGCTAAGATCTATACCGATACCGGAATCTTGACGGCATCGGATGCCATCGGAGAAGACGCAACCGCAGTATTTAATATGTTATCCGGTTACTCGGAGCCGGCAAGCTGGAATAAGCTGGCAGTGGCACCAATCTGGCTGAAAGATAAGCTCCTGGAATTGATCCACAGAGAACGCGATAACGCGAAGGCAGGTAAACAGGCACATATTATCGCCAAGATGAATGCGCTGTGCGATCCGAAGGTTATGGATGCTCTTTATGAAGCATCATCGGCGGGAGTACAGATTGATCTGATCGTTCGAGGAATCTGCTGTCTGAAGGCGGGAGTGCCGGGACTTAGTGAGAATATCAGTGTTCGTTCGATTGTTGGCAATTATCTGGAGCACGCGCGGATCTTTTATTTCTACAATGACGGATATGAAGAGGTCTATATGGCAAGCGCGGACTGGATGCCACGGAATCTGGATAAACGTGTGGAGATCATGTTTCCGGTGGAAGATCCGGATGCCAAGGAAAAGGCAAAGCATATCCTGGATGTTCAGTTGTCCGATACCCTGAAGGCGCATATCCTCATGCCGGACGGAACCTACGCGAAGCAGGATCTGCGCGGAAAAGAAAAGATCTGTGCGCAAGATACATTTTGTGAAGAAGCGGTCAAAGCAGTCCGGCAGGAAAAAAGCTATCAGGATGAGAAGAGAGTCTTCGAACCGGTTATGGCAAGAGAGCAGGATCAGGCACCTGCAGATTAAAACTATTCATATACGAGGGAGAAAGCTATGGAACAAACCAAATCGTCAAAAGCATTTTTTGTAGCATCGATCGTATCGCTTGCAATCTCAGGGCTCAGCATTGTATCTTTGATCCTGGTTGGAGTCATGCTCCTTTTTTCGGGTTCCGGAGGTGGCAGCGCGACAGCGATCACGAATGAAGCGGTACTTGGAATTGCAGGTGTTCTACTATTTGTCGCTTGCTCATGGATCTTCGGTGGGGTCGGTGGTTTGATGGGGATCATCATGACGATCATCGGACTTGTGAAGAAATACTTTAAGAGAATATGGATGCCGATCTTAAGCATGGTATTGGGTGTGATCCCGCTTTTGGGGGCAGTCCTGCTTTTGCTGGTAATATCTCAATGGTAGGTAATAAGGAATCAAAGCTTATACAGATAATGAAACATAGGTAATGACGGCAGTAATTACTTTGAATATTACGGAGAAGGACAACCGGATGAAAGAGGAGCAGACTATGAAAATAATAGCGATCGGTGCAGTGACAGCAGGCGGAAAAACAACGGTTGTAAATGCAATGAAAGAACGGCTGCCGAAAACAGCATCCCTTCACTTTGATGATTATTCGTTTCAGGGAGAAGTTGAAGACTTTGCCAAATGGCTATCCGAAGGTGCAGATGTTCATGTATGGGACTTATCTCCGCTAAAAGCGGATATCGAAAGAATCATCCGTAGCGGTGAATATGACTATCTTCTGCTGGACTATCCATTTGCATACCGGCATCAGATGATCAAGGATTATTTGGATTGCTGCATATTTATTGATACACCTTTAGATATTGCAATGGCACGAAGAATTCTTAGAGATATGAAAGAGGCTGCAGCAGATGAGATTCGTAATGAAATGAATATATATTTGAATTGTTCAAGAAGTGTTTATGTTCACATGATAAAAGAACATTTGTCAACTTCCGATTATGTGATTGACGGTTCAAAGGAACTTGAAGACATTATCGATGAAGCTATGGAGATAATTAAAAATGTGGTTTAAAATGCATCCATGGGTGTTTCCCGGTATCATTGGCAGTATCGGGATATTCTATCTGGTTTTCAATATCTTAGCAGTTATAAAAACGAGAAAGATTCCTACACCTTTTGGAGCTTTTTGTATGCTGTGTTCATCGGAGACAAGCGGGATAAGAAAGATAAATCTAAGATATATCAGGGGAGTATAAAACAATTAATGACAAAGACAGAATATACATACTTACAGGACGGATTCAGCGGTGTTCTATATGATGTTGGAAATGGCGATGATCGTCTTCTTATTGTTATACAAGGGTTAAAAGGTCTTGAACTGCCTGAGCGATACGCACAGCTTTTCGCCGACAAGGGATTTTCCACCCTTGCTATGTCATACTATGGCGGTAAAGGACAGAAGAAGGGTATGAGAGCTATCCCGCTTGAACAGTTCCAGACCGCATGTGATAAGATGAAGGAATATGGATACAAGAGGATAGGAATATACGGAAACTCTAAAGGGGCAGGTATAGCCCTTCTTGCGGCAAGTGTAGTACGGGATATCAGTCTTGTGATCGCGGCTTCTTCCTTTGGACATATCATGCAGGGAACCGGGAAGCCGGATGAGGATGAATGCAAAGCTATGGTATCCTATAAGGGACAGGATTTTCCGTATGTTGAAAAAGGAAAACTCATGTCGGACTTCATAAAACGATGTATGCATGAACGTAAAATTCGTCTGCTATATTTCTTTGATGAGTGGGATCGGAAGGGAACCGAAGAAAATGAGATTCCGATTGAGAGAATTAACGGCGATATTCTCCTGCTTACATCCACGCATGATGAGTCGGTACCGGCAAAACGTGACGCGGAGCTTCTGGTAAAAAGACTACAGAGAAATAATTTTGAACATAATTATAGACATATCAATTCGGAAACCGGAAGTCATAATCTGGGTTATTTTCCCGTGAATAACATTATGCTCCCCAGAGAACAGAAATATCCCGAAGAGTGTCATCTGGCAAGAGAAGCAACTCTGGAGATAATACTAAAGACTCTGGGAAAGTGGGAAGTAACAAGAGATGAATTCTATGAAAATGGTTAGGTTTTAACTTTAATATAATTAAATGGGGAAGCATGGATGAAAAGAGTATTTATCGTTTATTGTCATCCGTCAGATGATTCTTTTACAAAGAATATGTGTGATGCATTCATACAAGGTATAACAGATTCGGGTAATGAGTATATCATTTCGGATCTTTATAAGATGAACTTTGATCCCAATATGACGGAAAAAGAATATCTAAGAGACGCCTATTACAGAAATACATCAGATGTGGCAAGCGATGTACTTGCGGAGCAGGAAAAGATTAATCGTTCAGATGCGATCGCATTTATCTATCCGGTATTCTGGACGGAAGCACCTGCAAAACTGGTAGGCTGGTTTGACAGAGTGTGGACATATGGATATGCATACGGTGATAAAACCATGAAGCTGCTTGATAAAGCAATCATTCTATGTTCTGCAGGCAATTCGATCGAACATCTTGAACGGTATGGACTTTTGGATAGTATGAAAAAGGTTATGTTAGGTGACAGGTTATTTGGACGGGCAAAAGAGACGGAATTTGTTGTGTTTGACAGCACTTCAAGAGAAAAAGAGCTTCGAGAGAAAAATTGGGATATGAATCTTCAAAAAGCTTATGAGAAGGGAAAATGGCTCTTTGCGTAGGATTATCTTTTTCTTGAAACGTGCTAAGCGATTAGAATATATTCAAATAGTTTTATTTAGACGAGGAAGTAATTCCTCGTTTTTTCGTTTTAAAAGTCTGATTTGTGGCAGATTTGTGGCACATATGTGATACAATGAAAATTAATTTACTTAAGCATGGTTATAATAAAAAAGAGTGAAACAAGGAAAGAAATAAGGATTGAATTGGTATGGAATATATTCTTGGATATCTGAATAATTGTTATCCGACTTTGCTACTGCTTGCAGCAATTATAGTACGGAAACCACTACGGAAACAATAACCACGGAAGCAACGACTGCCTCTACTACTGCGACAACCACCGCGGCAGCAAGCACCTCTGATACAACGACCACAGCAAGCGCGAAAGCAGCTGCAGAAGAGCAGACTGCGCCGAAGACCGGAGATTCCATGCCAATTGCGGTTCTGGTTGTATTGATGTTCGTTGCAGCAGGCGCACTCGCATTCATGAATCTGAAGAAAAAGAATTAGCAGATCCAATGATAATAAGATAATAAAATAAGGATACCGGAATCTATGGTACTGCCAACCATAGATTCCGGTATTTTTATCATATGTTATATAATCTAAATGTAATATAAAAATTGTTGTGCAGTGCAGATTGAAATTCTGACGGACATGTTTTAAGATAATCGTTAGAACATTATAACGGAATATAATTCACGAAAGCAATTACCGAAATGACGAATCATGTTCGAAAGAATAAGGAGAACACTATTATTGAAAGCGAAACGGAATAAGACAATTGATATTACGGTGGATGAAGGTCGTAAGTACCTGGAACGGTGTATTGCGGTTGATAGACAGGTGGTGCTTAGTGAGGTTCTGGATCATACGATCCATGGGGATCTGTTTGCGGCTGCTCCTTATCTTCCGGAGAAGTGTGTGGATCTGTTGATTGCAGACCCGCCCTACAATCTGGACAAGAGCTTCCATGGGAATCGTTTTAAGAAGACGTCCGATGAGAATTATGAAGCGTATACGGAGAGGTGGATTCAGGCGATACTGCCGCTGCTAAAGGAGAATGCGAGTATCTATGTATGCTGCGACTGGCAGTCCAGTGCCGCAGTCTACACGGTGCTGAAGGATCATTTTTATATTCAGAACCGTATTACATGGCAGCGGGAAAAAGGACGGGGAGCCAAGCATAACTGGAAAAACGGAATGGAGGACATCTGGTTTGCTACCAGATCGAAGGACTATGCATTTCATGTTGAAGATGTGATGGTCAGGCGGAAGGTGATCGCGCCGTATCGTATCGATGGTCAGCCGAAGGATTGGGAAGATACAGAATCCGGGAAGTACCGGAATACCTATCCATCTAACTTCTGGGATGATATCTCGATCCCATATTGGTCTATGGCAGAGAATACCGCGCATCCCACACAGAAGCCGGAGAAATTACTGGCCAAGCTGATTCTTGCTAGCTCGAAGGAAGGAGATGTTATCTTCGATCCGTTCTTGGGCTCCGGATCTACTTCGGTAACCGCCAAGAAGCTGGGCAGGCATTATATCGGAGTTGAACAGAATGAGCAATACTGTGTCTGGGCGGAAAAACGGTTGGAGATGGCAGATAGCGATCCTTCTATTCAGGGCTATGCGGACGGCGTGTTCTGGGAGCGGAATACCGGAGATGAGCAGAAGCGGAAGAAACA
>JAFUAW010000041.1 GCA_017460485.1 Lachnospiraceae bacterium
GCCTTTTTCCTACATGATAACCACGCATAGTCAGTTCCTGAATCGTTTCCATGAATTTGCGGTATTGCCGGTAGGTATATTCCTTGTCGCGCGCCGACTCGGATTCCGCGCAGCATAAGTGAGTATAGATCCCTTGCACATCCAGATTCTCGCAGTCATAGATCTGACAGATGGAATCGATATGCTCACACCATTCTCCCAACCTGTGCATGCCTGTATCGATCTTGATATGAACTGCGAGCCGCTTGCCGTATGTATTCAAATCCTTTGCATAGGCCGCATCCACGACGGTCTGGATCAAATGATATTGATGAACCAGATGGATCTGCTCCATCGGAGTAATACCAAGGATCAGGATATCTCCCTGAATTCCGGAGCGGCGGAGCTCCACCGCTTCATCCACAGAAGCAACGCAGAAAGCGCGAATCCCCATATGGTATAATTCTTTGGCAACCTCTACCGCACCATGCCCATATGCATTCGCCTTGACAGCCGGCATAAGCTCGCATTCCGGCGGAAGAAGTTTCCGGAATTCCTCAATGTTATGCTGCAAATGCTCACGATCAACCTCGATCCAGGCGCGTGAAGTCGAATTCCGCTCTCCATTCATGCTCCGGCTGTTATACAGCATTTTCTTCCAAATGATATTCTTCCATAAGAGTTCCATAAGAATCACACCTCCAAATGTTATCATACACACTGCAATATAATGAATCATGCTCTGCTCAACCAGATACTTCTCCAAATGAAGCACCTTGGCGGCTCCCCGCACAAGAATGATACTGATCGGATGCAGGATATACACCCATGTTGCGATCGTCCGCAAGACCGGCCGCGGCTTCCACAATAAGGATAATAGGAACCGGATCAGACAATACATACACGGAAGCAGTAACAGATACATACAATTCTGTCCATGCCCAATCCCAAAATGTTTGATCAGCATTCCCTCTGCAATCATTCCGGCATACATAAGAAGGAATAGAAATAACCAGATAACACTCATGTAAGAAACAAGTGTATGTTTCCCATTTCTCATACGGATCCCCGCGCCAAGTACCAGAAAGACCGGCGTGAAGAAGATACCGTTTCTAGTATTCACGCACACCTTGAAGATTCCGTCATAGATGGCTGCCGATATACTTGCATCTGCAATCAGACCGTAATAATTATCCCCAAACAGTCCGATCAGATATAGCAGACAGGAGATCACACACACAACAGGATACGGCAGACGCTTAGCAAGCAGTACTATCAGGAGAATTCCAAGAATAATGCCCGGAAAATACCACAGATGATAAAAGGTCCCCCGGAATATGAGACTCTGCATAACTATGTAAGAGTCCTTCGTTCCTACCGGGCAGAACAGGCAGCCCAGCAGGATGTCAGCAAAAGACAGTTCCTTCATTTTTCCGGAATACAGATTCACAGGCAGGTAGATCAGGATTGCGCTGCCATACAAGATCAGGAGCTTCCGAAGATTTCTCCATAATTTTTTATAGCTAGCAATGTCTCTATCCTGTCCCAGATATTCCGGAAGCAGAAAATATCCTGTTACCATCAGAAAGAACGGCACTGCGATCCTCGCAAAGATCCTGACCAGAATATAATCCGCATCCTCGTTGTAAGAGGTAAGAGGCGATGTATGGATCGCGATTACCAAAAGTGCTGCAAGAATGCGAAAATAATCCAGTCCTCCCGTCATCTGCTTCTCGGTATTCATCCGACCATCCCCATCTTGTCTTCCCGGCCGCCTGTCTCCAACCCTAATCTGATCACCGTATTCAAGATCTGTTCAAATGAGATTCCCACCGCCTTCATCATATTGGGAAAACGGCTGTGCGACGTGAAGCCCGGTATGGTATTCACTTCATTAAAGACAATCTCTCCATTCTCTGTCAGGAACATATCCACGCGGGAAAAAACCTTGCATCCTAAAGTCTGATAGATTCTCCGCGCGGTCTGCCTAATCTGCTCCGCAGTATCCTCATCAATTCTTGCAGGAACGTGGATTGCAGAGGTCTTCAAGGTATATTTCTCAGTAAAATCAAAGAATTCGCTTTGCAGCTCGATCTCATCTACCTCTCCAACCGTCAATTCTTCATTACCCATAACCGCGCATCCAACCTCGAAGCCGGTAATCGCCTCCTCCACGATCACGGTATCATCATATTGAAATGCCAGACGGATCGCATCCGCAAGCTCCGTTCGCTTACAGACCTTGGTCACACCATATGAAGAGCCCGCTTTAACCGGCTTGACAAATAACGGATATCCAATTGATTCTGCCTGGTAGAGCGCATTTTGAATACCATAGTTTTCGTTATGATCATCCGCTATAACAAAAGACTTCGGCACGCGAATCCCCGCCTCCGACACAAGCTTATGCGCGCGGTCCTTATCCATACATAACGAAGAAGCAAGCACACCGCATCCAATTACCGGAATCCCTGCCAGCTCGAACATCCCCTGTACCGTACCGTCCTCGCCATTACGTCCGTGAAGCACAGGAAAAACGGCATCCACAGGTATTTTTTTCATGAATTCTCCATCCTCTGTATAAGCCATCAAACAAGACTCATGACGATTTGGACATACGGAGACCGGAATGTTTGTTTTCAAACCACACCATGTATCTTCCGAAATCCGGTCTGTCTCTCCAAGATACAGATACCAATCTCCGGTTTTTGTAATACCGATCAGCACCGGTAAGTACTCCTTCTGATCTAGATGACAGATTACCGCATATGCCGATTGCAGAGAAACACTATATTCCGAAGAACAGCCGCCGAACAGGATCACAATCCTCTTTCGCGAATCCTGTATAATAGTCTGCAATCTATCCGTAATCTCTTTGTGTCCGCTCCTTTCTGACTCTCTCCTATAAGTTGCATTCGGCGCCTTTGAAAATAATTGTAGATTCATGTGATAATCCTTTCTCCCTTTTTCTCCGGGTACACATCTTCAATCAAACAAATGAAATAATCCGCTTGTCTTGGTATTACAAGCATACCAAAAACAAACGGATCATTGTTTAACATAACATGTTGATATTCCTAAGAAAAATCGCAGAATTTTGACACTTTCCTGCGAAAAAATGAAGAAACGGAGCACCAATTTTATGAGAAAAAAATAAGAGAATCTTACGGCGTCGTAAGATTCTCTCAAAATGCATATGTGAAATACTACAGGATCTCCACTTGGCATTGCCGCATGGTCGTGATCGCCGCCTCATGGGTCTCAGGAGTGACGCCGGCACAGCAGGATGGATCGACACTGACCTTGATCTCCGGATACAGCGCTTTGATGATCAGCGCATTGGATACGACACAGATATCCGTGCATAAACCGACCAATTCCACCTCTTCCAGATTGTAATCCTTCCAGTTCGTATAACCAAAGCTTGGCTTATCAATATAGATGGCACCATCCACAGATAGACCATCTGCTATCTTCCAGCCTTCCGTTCCGACGATGCAGTGCTCCACAGGAAGATGTCTGCCTTCGTTGGTTTCCAGATAATTCTTCTGATGAGTATCTCTGGTGAAGATGATCTCATCCCCATTTGCCTGATACTCAGCAATCTTACGCCGGACATTCTCAACGATCGCCTCTGCTTCCTTCGTTCCCAGAGAGCCATCGATAAAGTCATTCTGCATATCCACTACGATCAATGTCTTTTTCATAGATTTAACCTTTCCTATTCTTCCGCGCTTATTCCGTCAATCATGGTTCATGATCATTGTTTACCATTCAATCGGCATGAAACTTCATTACAGATAATTCTTCCGAAGCTCTTCGCCGGACAACGGACTGAGCAGTGCCGGAGGAACATCAAATACAGTTCTGCAGCCGGTCTCACCATTAGCAGAGAGCTTATAAGCGGCTCTTGCATAAGCCAGAATTACAGCACCGGTGAATTCCGGATTGGAATCCAGCTTCAGATTATATTCTATGATATGCTTATGCTCCTTCTCGAATCCGGTCACACCACTCCGAATCACAAAGCCGCCATGTGGAAGTCCGCTGTGGTCACGCTTCAATTCTTCTTCTGTGATGAAATGTACCGTTGTATCATACTCATCAAAATAATTCGGCATAGTCTTGATCGCATTCTCAATAGCTGCAAGATCAGCACCTTCCTCTGCAACTACAAAGCATTCTCTGGTATGCTTCTCTCTGGTGGTCAGTGTTGGATTCTCGCCGCTTCTTACACGTTCTACTGCCGCATCCACAGGAATAGTATACTGTCTGGCGTCCTTCACTCCCTCGATCCGACGGATCGCATCGGAATGCCCCTGACTGACGCCCTTACCCCAGAAGGTATAATTCTCACCCTCCGGCAGGATTGCAGTAGATAACATACGGAGCAGGGAGAACATTCCCGGATCCCAGCCCACAGAGATGATACCGATATGACCGGACTTCTTAGCAGCACTGTCCACATTCGCATAATGCTCCGGAATCCTTGCATGCGTGTCAAAGCTGTCGATCACATTGAACAATTCGGCATATTTCGGTGTCTGTACCGGAAGGTCTGTTGCGCTGCCGCCGCCAAGCACCAACACATCGATCTTGTCGATCCATTTCTCGATCTCATCGACAGAACATACCGGAACACCTTCTGTCCGCACCTGAACACCTGACGGATTCCGTCTCGTAAAAACTGCCACCAGCTCGGTGTCACTGCTCTGCCTGATTGCGCTTTCCACTCCCCGTGATAGATTACCATATCCTAAGATACCAATTCGAATACTCATGTTTCATGTCCTCCTTACCATACGTCCGTCTCTCAATATTGGTCATGCGGTATACCGCCGGATATCCGGATCGGATATCATATAAAAAGTATATATATCAATATCTTCAATCATCCAGGCGTTCTCCGTGTATCACCATATATAAAAAAGATATATCATTTCTGTACAAAAAACAACCCATAATTCATCCGAAAATTCATGCATGATTCCTGATGGATTCCCTTGACGATGAACGCAAATTATAATAAAATTTATCTATAAGTTTTATGCACGGAGAAGGCATAGAGAAACGTAGAACACTAGGATTACATACCTATATATGAAGGAGGGGCATCATGAAAATACAAGACTTTGCGGATATGAAGCAATTCGAACAGATCATGGCAAACTGGGCAACTGCTACCGGGCTGGCAACTGTAGCTGTCGGAGCAGATGGCAAATATATATCCGAGTGTTATAATTTTACGGATTTCTGTATCAAGCTGACACGGGGAAGCGCAGAGGGGAAGCGCCGCTGTGAAAAATGTGACGCGGAGGGCTGCGGTGTGTATCATTGTCATGCCGGATTGGTAGACTTCGGAATCCCGTTGGAATTAAAGGATGGAACAGTCCTTGGCTCTGTCATTGGCGGGCAGGTGCTTCCACAGGATCCGGACGACGATGAATTCCGAAGAGTTGCAAGAGAACTGAATATCAACGAAGAAGAATATATTCGCGCATTACATAAAGTTAATGTACGTACAGAAGCACAGATTCAGGCGTCTGCCAAACTGTTGGGCGAAGTCTTAAATAACTTCATCAATGCTGAATATAACGAAAAGTATAACGGAAGTCTGATCGATCATCTGACAACCGGCGTTAAGCAGTGTGAAGACTATGTAAAGAACATTCAGGAGAACTCTAAGCATCTGGATGATATTCAAAAAAAGCAGAATATCCTTGCCTTAAATGCCAGCATTGAAGCTGCTCGTGCCGGTGATGCAGGTCGTGGATTTGCCGTTGTCGCACAAGAGGTTGGCAAATTAGCGAAGAACTGTACCGAACTCAACAACGAGATCTCGGTTAATGTCACCAGCATCTCTCAGGTTATTCATGATATGACCAAGACCAGACAGGATCTGCAATAAGAATGAATCCCCCATGACCTATTCGCATCTTAGGACATGGGGGATTATTATACTATCCTCTAAAATCAAAGTTCTGTCCGGTATATTTCTCGGCTTCTGCCTGAACACCGGAGCTTGTATAAGCATGATCCTGAACCTTAGCTAACAGTTCTTCCATAGAATCCGCCTGAATCTCGATGTATTCCTTATCATCTTCCGTGTCGATCCCGATATCATCTGAATCTACCTGATCGTCAGAATCCGTCTTCTTCAACCGTTTCAGCCGCTCTTCACGTTCGGTGCGGCCCTTCTCTTTCGCTTTCTCAAGACGGGCTTCCTTTGCCTTCTTTTCAGCAGCCTTCTTGTCCTTGATCTTCTGCTCTCTCTTCTCAGCCGCTTTCTTCTCGATCCGCTTTGCCTGATCCTTGGAAGACTTCTCTAAGGTTGCAAAGAAGCTGGTAGTCCCATCTGAATTCACAGACATACCGAAATTCTTCACATTTGCCCCACTGCTTGTCAGACTGTTCTTCGCTTCTGCCAGCTTAGCCTGTGACATGGCAATGATTCCTTCGTACTTCTTACGATAGGATTCGTCAGTCGCCATTCTCTCTAACTTCTCCTCATCGATGAGTACCACCATCTTATTGGCATTACCATAGGCTGCTGCATTTGCCTGAACAGACGCCTTCATGTCCTTGCTGACTAAGATGAATTCCGCATTGCCGAACTTCTTCTTCAGACTGTTGTAATAGTCCTTCGCCTTGTCGGACAATTCCACATTACCAATGGACATTCCATAGCCCTCTTTGACAGTCGGAATTAAACAGCTGTCATTATCAAGCGGCGTCCATGTCTTAGTCTTAATGTCAGAACTGGTTACGGAACTTGCGGATTCTGCAGCACCGGATGCACTCGTCTTCGCGCTCCCTGAAGTCGTGGAAGATCCCACCTTCTGATTGGAGCCATTCGACTTCTTCACATCCGACTTCGAATAGCTTTGACTGGTCTGCTGATACGCAGACACACCATAGAAATTAGATCCCATACGCATTACCTCCTTGTAATATTTGCGTGATCCTGACGCTTGCCATCTTATGATGGAACGTCAATCCTGTTACATGTGAAATCCATTTCACATATTGATTCATGTATAAGAGACGGGTAGTCTCCATATTGTATATCGACATCCGCCTCTCAAAAATGAATACTTGAAAAAAATAATTCCTTAAGTGCGTCGAATGGAATACTTAATTCTTTTTCTCTATTATCTTTGATCATGATTCTTTATCATTCAAAATCCGCCACCACGATCTCCGGATAATTAAACAGCCGCACGGGAATGGCACTATTACCGATTCCACGGCTAATGATCATCGTTGTAGAATCCTTCTGAACAATTCCGGATGTATACTCCGGACGAAAGCCCTGATCCGGTGCCACAAACGGTCCAATCCCAGGAAGAATCCACTGACCGCCATGTGCATGCCCCGTCAGAACATAATCCACACCGGCATCCGCATATCTCTGTATATTCTGAGGCTCATGTGCTAGCAGGAGCGTTATGAATTCTCTACCCGAAGCTGTCTTTTTGTCCTGTATATTATATCCCGGATTCTGCTCCAAACCATCGTTACTAATATCCTGCTCGCCAAGCTCCTGCATAAGCTCCTGCAGCGTGCCATCTCCCAAATTCCGATCCTCAAGCCCGATCAGGTAACAATCAGGCTCTGCTCCATCTATCATCACATATTCATTCGACAGAATATGAACACCCCTCTTGGCAAGTCCGGTGTATAATTCCTGCTGTTCCTTTTCTGACAGCCAGTACTCATGATTCCCGGTGATATAATATGTATCTGCTATTTTTGCAAGCTCCCCCGCTGTATACAGTGCATTTCCCACATCGGTACGATTCGAATCACAGATATCTCCCGTGATCACAATCATATCCGGCTCTAATTCCTGGACCCGGTCAGGGATATAATCCTTATTCCACCACAGGCTCGTATTATGAAGATCCGAGATCTGTATAATCCTCTTATCAACCCCCGCATGAACAGCATACTCTGTTACAACCAGATGATTATTCTGATAGGTGACAAAGCAGATCATCACGATATGCATAGCAAGCCATACGGGTACCCAGATCCGAAATTTGGGTTTGCGGGTCTTATGGTGCCATATCCACATTCCAAGATAAGAACCGATACTTCCTCCGAGAAATGAATAAAAGAGCAGACTCCGCTCCGGAATTCTCCGTTTGGACTGCTCTGCTTTTCGTTTATCTGCATAATACATAATAAATGCTATTATATTGATAATTACATAATATAGTATTGCATAATGCCAGAACTGCATAGTCCTTCTCCACCTTTATGAATAACCCTACATCAATACTGCTTTCTCAATGACCATACGATCATTAAGAACCGGGATATTCAGATCAGCTTCCTGAATACCCCTTCATCTTGTCCTCTGCTGCCTGCTCATCATCAATTATCAGACAGTCATATTTCATGTTCGCGTCCTCTTATACTACTCAACCAGCTTCTTGTTTTCCTCCATGATCTCTCGCACACGATCCTGATTCTCTACAAACAGCTTTGCAAGGATCGGGTCAAAATGCGTCCCTTCTCCCTCTTCAATGATCTTCATTGCTTCTTCAAAGGTAAATGCCTTCTTATAGCTCCGGTTTGATACCAGTGCATCAAAGACATCGGAGATCGCCATGATTCGGGCAGATAACGGAATATCCTCTCCGGCAAGTCCCATCGGATAACCGCTTCCATCCCATTTCTCATGATGATACGTGGCAAGATTCAACGCCTCCTTCAGATAACCGGTATCCGTTGTCAGCTTCATCGCACTCTCAATGACTTCCTTACCTGCAAGCGTATGATTCTTCATGATCTCGAATTCCTCATCCGTCAGTCTTGCCGGCTTATTCAGGATCACATCTGATACCTTGATCTTACCGACATCATGAAGCGGCGCGGAATTACATACATCCTGAACGTATTCATCCGTAAGCATTTCCGAATAGACATTCTGCTCCTTCATCAGCTGCAGGATCAGCTTCACATAAGCCGCCGTCTTACGGACATGATCGCCGGTACATTTATCACGGCTCTCCACCAGATCCGCCAGAATATAGATCAGACCGTTCTGCATATGAGAGATCTCTTCGCCCTTCTTCTGGACATCATCAATATAACCAACCGTCTGACTCATGGTCATGGAAAGGGATTCGTACAGATTCTCGATCTCATCTCCCGTGGCAATCTGTAACGATTCCAGACGCTCCACGCCGGCTCCCAATGCTTCCTCACTGTCGAAGGCAAACTTTCTTGCCGCAAACGTCATGGCATCCAACGGATAGATCAGATGATAATCCGACAGCCACATACAGAATACCAAGATCAGAATAAAGAAGCCGATAAATAAGGTTGCAACCTTTGTCAGGAACCGGACTCTGTCTAACCGCACATTCTTCATGTTGATATCCGTGCAGGCATAGCATACACAATTCCCATTCGAGTCAAATACCGGTTCATAATCTGTAAGCAGCCAGCCATAGGTATCATCCGTTACGATCGGATCGATATCCTCTCCGGCAAGCAATGGCGCGATCAATTCTGTAAAGGAATCATCAAACGGAATGATCTCGCCCAATTCAGCGCCCGCCAGGCCCTCCGTATCCAGATCGAATATAACATGGCAGCCATCCGGCTGAATTTGATAGACATAGATATATTCAATATAAGGGGAGCTGTTCTTGATACTGTACAGACGCTGTTCTGTCTCCCGATAATCCTCGGAATCCGGTCCTTCCTCCAGATAAGCATTGACCCGATCGCCGTCAATCGTGCTCGCCGCAAGACAAGCCACATTCTCACCGGTAAAGGTATACTGCTCGATCGCCGCCTGCTTATACAGGATATAGCTGATCACTGTCGTAGCAGAAGCAATGAATGTCATCACGATCGCAATGATCAGAATAATCTTCGTCCGAAGGGAAGTTCCCCGCGTGTCATTCTCTCTGGACAGCTTCATTTCCTCCTTAGAGAGAGGCTTCTGCCGCCAGTTGGTAAGCTCCAGAGAAGACTTGTATCGTGCCGGCAGCAGCTTCAGAATAAAGAATACGATCAATACCGTGATCGCCTTATCAACCAGATCAATCGCCACATCCGAGATCATCTGTGCCCAGAAGACACTAAGCGTCCCCCGTTCCAGAAGCGTTGCGGCAAAAGGTGCCGAGATTCCCTCTCCCATACCGAACCCATACAGCAGGTAGGTTAGAATGGAGCCGAGAAATCCGCCTAAAAATGTGAACACAGGAATTGTAAGAAGAACCTTCCAGAACTTATCAAAGAAACCTTTTTTGGCCATAAAGGAACCGGCCAGTGCGATCAATACACTGATCACAGCATAAAATGCAGTCGAAGGATCGCC
>JAFUAW010000042.1 GCA_017460485.1 Lachnospiraceae bacterium
AACGCTATTGGACACCGACCTTCCATCCGGATGCATCGAAGTCGATCGAGGAGTATGCGGAGGAGATCCATCAGACACTTGCGGCGATCATGCCGGAGGTGAAGACGGAGGATGAGACCGCGGAGTCCTTCTTATCCGGCGGTGTGGATTCCTCTTATGTGCTGGCAATGTCAGATGCGCAGATGACGGATTCCTGCGGATATGAGGATGAGAGATTTGATGAGTCAGCACTTGCGAAGAAGACGGCAGAGCTTCTCGGACGGGGACATTCGACCTGCTTGATCTCGCCGGAGGAGTATTTTGCGGAGGTTCCGTATGTTATGCAGAATATGGAGCAGCCGCTTGGTGACGCATCTGCTATTGTATTTTCCATTGCCTGCAAGGCAACCGCGAAGCATACGAAGATGTGTTATTCCGGAGAGGGCTCCGATGAGTTCTTTGGTGGTTATAATATGTACCGGAATGCAGAGCGATATGGCGAGAATCTGAAGACCTTCTATATTGGGAATACCAATATCATGAAGGAGGATGAGAAGCAGCGGATCTTAAAGGAATACAATCCGAATGTGCTTCCAATCGATATCGCCAGGCCGATCTATGAAGAGATCGAAGACTTAGATCCATTAACGAAGATGTCGGATGTGGATATTCAGCTCTGGCTTGAGGGTGATATCTATTTGAATGTGGATAAGATGAGCTCGGCAGCAGGACTGGAGATCCGTATGCCGCTTACTGACCGGCGGATCTTTGATATTGCATCGAGGATGCCGGCAGAATATAAGGTGAATGATCAGATGAACAAGGCAGCATTCCGTATGGCAGCTGCGAAGGTGCTTCCGGAGGAGATCGCATACCGTAAGAAGTTAGGCTTCATCGTTCCAATCCGGATCTGGATGGCGGATGACCGCTATAATCAGGATGTGCGTGCCAGACTATCCGGTAAGACGGCAGAGAAGTTCTTCCATGTAGATGAGATCATGGGTATCTTTGATGATTATATCGGCGGTAATTCCGATAACTGGCGGAAGGTATGGACGATCTATACATTTCTGGTATGGTATGATGAGTATTTTTCGGAATAGCACTTGTACGTTTCGGACATTTTTGCGAACTGGTAACATACAGAATGAATCCATGATCGATATGTGGAAATAGAGCGATAAATTATTGAGAGGTATTAACTATGGCTTATGATAAGAGCACCAAGGGCCGTTTCAAGATTACACTGAATGCTCCGTTCATGCTGGCTTTTACGGCGGTATGTCTGATCGCGACGATCTTGAATCAGATCACTGCAGGCAAGAGTAATGAATGGCTGTTTATGACCTATCATTCTTCCTTGAAACAGCCGCTTACCTATATACGGTTTTTTACGCATGTATTCGGACACAGCGGATGGGCGCACTTTATGGGGAATGCATCCTATCTGCTGCTGCTGGGACCGATGTTAGAGGAGAAATACGGTGCAGGGAAGCTTGCCGGAACCTTTGCAATCACGGCGGCGGTGACGGGGATCTTGAACTATATCTTTTTCCCGAGTGTAGCACTTTGCGGCGCGAGCGGAGTTGTCTTTGCCTGCATTATGCTGACGTCCTTTACCAGCTTTAAGGAACGGGAGATTCCGATCACATTCATTCTTGTAGCCGTGATCTTTATCGGAGGACAGATCATGGACGGTTTATTTACAAGGGATAATATATCTCAGCTGTCCCATATCATTGGCGGTATCGTGGGTGGTATTGTGGGATATAACTTGAATAGAAGATCATAACGTATGAGAAATGATCCGGGAGGGTTGGTTATGTGGCAGAAACTGCGTAAGTGGTTCGGTCTGGAGAAGCCAGATCCATTTGTAAGACAATATTTCTTTGAATCGAATATTCGTTCCAGTATCTACATGACAGTAGTTGTGATCATATTGGAGGTCTGGATGATCACGAATCTGATCAAGACCATGGTTACCGGTAATCCGCCTCGTACGAATACATGGCTGATTCAGCACGGAGTATCATATGTGACTCTTCTTGTGACGGGAGTATCGCTCCTGATCTATGCGATCCGCTATATCCGTGGCAAGAATCCGTCCAAAAAACTTGGAAATGCCCTGATCATAATATTCTCAGTTGTATGTATCATGTTCGGAATCTATATTTCTTATCTGGATTATATAAAGGGAGAACAGATTCTGGCATTTTTGATGATGATCATCTACGTCTGTGGATTGTATGTCTGGCATCCTCTGGCTTCGCTTCTCATCATGTCCGTCTCCTTTGGGGGCTTCTATCTCTTATGTAATGCATCGGTTCCGGCAACCTATGCCACGCAGGTGAATCTGTTCACGGTCTGGATCGCGGTATTTATGGTTAGCTTAAGTATCTTCCAGCAGAAGCGGAGAGAGGCGGAGAAGGAAGAGACGGTGGAGAAGATGAATCAGCATCTTCAGGAATTATCTGTGACAGATGAACTTACGGGAATCTCCAATATGCATGATTTCCGTCTTCGTGCAGGACAGATGATGCTGGATGCGGACGATATCAGTTCTAAGCGTTTTCTGTTCTTAGATATTGAGAACTTCAGAACTTTAAATGAAAAATACGGATTCCGGGAAGGAAATGTCTTTTTACAGGATGTGGCCGCTAAGCTGGCTGAGATCTTTGAAGGGGATCCGACGGCAAGACTGGCGGATGATCATTTTGTTGTCTTTACGGATGTGAATAACGGAATGCATGATAAGCTCGATACTATCCGTGAGTATATCCGGAAGGAAAAGCCGGAATTATATCTCGGATTAAAATGCGGTGCCTATATACCGAGGGAACGGTTATATAGTCCGAGTGCCGCCTGTGACAGAGCCAGATACGCATGTAACAGTATCAAGAATGAATATGATCAGAATTACCGGGAATATGATAAGGAACTACATATTGAATCTCATCGAAAACAGCATATAGTAAATCATATTGATAAAGCGATCGAAGATGGAGAGATTCTGGTGTATTATCAGCCGGTGGTATGGGCTAAGAATCATAAGCTGTGCGGCTTAGAAGCACTGGCAAGATGGGATGATGTCAAATACGGATTCTTATCTCCGGGGGATTTTATTCCGGTTCTGGAGGAATACCGTCAGATTTATAAATTGGATAAATGTATAGTTGAGATGGTATGCAGGGATATCAGAAAGGTTCTGGATGTCGGACTTCCGATGGTTCCGGTTTCTGTCAATTTCTCGAGACTGGACTTTGAATTGTTTGATATCATTTCCTATCTGGAGGAACAGATCAAAGAATATCAGATCCCGAAAGACTATATTCATGTGGAGATTACGGAAAGCGCGCTGGTTGATCATCAGGGAACGCTGAAAGAATCTATCCGACGTCTGGAATCGGCGGGGTATCTCTTGTGGCTGGATGATTTCGGTTCCGGATATTCGTCTTTGAATGTTCTGAAGGATTATCAATTTGAAGTGATGAAGCTGGATATGGGCTTTCTGTCAGATAATATCCTGAATGAGCGATCGAGAGCCATTATTGATAGTGTGATCAAGATGGCGGATGAGATCGGAATGCGAACCTTGACAGAAGGTGTGGAGACGGAAGAGATTGCCGGTTTTCTGGAACAGATCGGCTGTGAACGGCTGCAGGGATATCTGTTTGGCAAACCGCAGCCGGCCGAGGATATTACTAAAAAGATCCGGGAAGGGACTTATACAATATCTGAGGAATATGCATAATAAGAAAAAGATGTTGCTGCACAGGCGCAGGCAACACCTTTCTTGGTTAATGCGGTTCGCCCGGCGGCGCAAGCTTCTTATTTACGGCCTCGTGCTTTCATTTCTTTTTTGCGCTCATACATTCTCTGATCGGCCAGCAGATAAGTGCTGTGATCATCCATGCATTCTGTACGGAAAGCATAGCCGTAGGATGCATGGTATTCCCATTCATCCTCGTCATGATCGCTGAATTCCTGAAGCTTCTGATCCAGTGTCTGGAACAATTCATGGATACGCTGTACAGTTGTGCTTTTTATCAGAACTATGAATTCATCGCCGCCTATACGTCCGCTGATTCCGTCCCTGTGGAATACTTCATCCAGAATTTTCCCAAAGTTAGAAAGCAGACGGTCGCCGCTATCATGACCGTAGGTATCATTGATCCGTTTGAGACCGTTGACGTCCAGACTGATAATACAATAATTATTGGATCCGCTTTCCAGCTCGCTTAATTTCTTTCTTATCAGAGCACGATTGGGAAGCTTCGTTAAGCTGTCTTCAAATGCAACCCTTGTCAGGATATCATATTCCGAATTCTGATTTAAGGAGTCCGATATGATCGCCAGATAGGTAATGATGTTGGCAACCTCGAAGAACAGGATACCGTCAGCCAGCAGTTCAATGGATATCCGTTCCGTAAGCGGCGTATTCGGAAAGATCTGCTGGAATCGTAATTCGGTAAAGGCATAAGCGATGATCAGCAGGATCAGGCTGAAGAAAATACCGGCATACTGCATACGCTTATAGTCGGTAATTTTTTTTGTTTTTACCTCCGTTACATAACCGTTGATGATCGATCCCATGATCATAGCGATCGGAATAAATGTGAGGAAAAACAATTCATTTAAGTATAGCACATTCGTCATATGCAGAAGGATTCGAATTACACTGTACAGCAGAGCCACAATCTCGGCGACAATATAAGCGGTTACATGCTTTGGCTTGTGCAGCAGGCGTGCCAGGGCCAATGCGACCGGCAGGCTTAAGTAGATCGCAAGATTCACCATGAAGGTATCATGAGTGCCGTCTCCGAATATGAAGGTAATTCCGTAATAAGAATGCGCTGCAATTCCCAATAAGATGAATAGAATGGAGGTCAGAATATGATCCGGCATCGGTTTCACCAGAATGGAGAAGAAGATGGATATGAGCAAGAAGACGATGCCAAGGAACTTTAAAGTGGAGCCACAGACCAGTTCATTATAATATTTGTGAACAAAGCTCTGTTCCAAATCCTGATAATTACCAAGAGTGAAACGAGAAGGATGGTGGAAAACATAATAATTAGCCTTGTGCAGGGACTTCTGTCCACGCTGTCCCTGGTCAGATATCCGATTGGTATGAATATTAGCCGGATAAAGCTTTAAGTCGATCGTTCTTCCTGCGTAATCCTGCGGAAGGGAAATCAGATAATTATTTCTTCCGATAAAGGTATGATTGTTATAGGTCTCCATTTCGTATGATTGGTACAAGGCACCGTCTATATACAGCTCAAAGGCGCAATACCGATTGCGGTAAAATAGGGCAGGAAGCGTGAGTTCTCCGAGATCCGGAAGGATGGTACGGAGTGTGATCGTATCCTGCGCATAAACCGGAAAGTCTAATGCTTCCTTCAGTCCGAAGAAGTCTGTATCTCCAATCTTGTCATCATTATAGAAGACCTCCCAATGATCGCTTAAGTTCTCCATCGGATACTTGATATCCGCAATCTTCTGCATGCTGAGATCTGTGAAGAAAGTAAGTAATACTGTGAAAATGAGGAGCAAGAGAATATGCCGTTTGCCCATGTTACTCCACCTCCCTGTCATGCATCTGCTTGTGATGCTCTTCTTTCATACGATACATTCGCTGATCCGCTAACATATATGTCTGGTGGATCTGATAGCCGGAACCGGAATTCTCCTTGGTCGTTGCATAGCCATAAGAATAGGCGTAGCAAGGTGTATGGTCTGCATTGTGTTGATCGATCGTGCGCGCCAGATTGCTGAGTGCGCCTTCACATCTAAGGATATCAAGACCTGAGAGCAGGACGATGAATTCATCGCCGCCCATTCTTCCGACGAGCGGGGCATTTGCAAATGCGTCCTTTAAGATGTCGGAAAAGCCGCAGATATATTGATCGCCTGCCTGATGACTGCAGGTATCGTTAATGACCTTTAATCCGTCCAGATCCAGACTGATGACGATAGCATCCTTCTGCTCTAACTGATATTCCTCCAGAATTCGGTCACAGAATGCACGGTTGGACAGTCCGGTCAATTCATCGGTATAAGCGAGTCCCTGCAGCTTTTCGGATATATCATCCTTCCGCATGGTTGCAACTGTATGGAAGAAATAACTGAGAATGATACAGCCGATGAAGATAACACCGCCGAACATCAGACATACTCCGCGGATATCGGTAGTCTTGTAACTGAAGCTGGTCAGACCGGCTTTCCAGAGGATCAGTTCAATATAGAATAATACGATCATAATGGAAAGTCCGATATTAATGACACGGTCGGCAATATTGCCATATCGGTCGGAACCGATCTGCTTTAACTTGATCACGTCAACATATATGATACGGAAGACGGTATAGAGACCGCAGAGTCCGATATACAGATGAATAATGGTTCCGGCTTCATTGATCGGAAGTACATTTGTGAAATGCAGTATGGAAATGACAATGAGGATCAGAATATCCAGTCCCAGAAAGATCTTATTAAAGATGAACCGGTTCTGACTCTCGCCGGAGATCATGGTTGCGTGGATCAGAAGCGGAATTGCCAGAAGTGTTAGGAATTCCGTTGTGATCGAGAACGTATCATTCGGAAAGATATAGACAAAGATATCATTAAAGCAGCTGACATAAATCCCAAGATCCAGCAGAAGAAGTCCTTGGAACAGATTGCGGACGATATCCTGCTTTCTCTGCATAACGATCGGAAGCAGGATCAATATAACACCAAAGGCCAGCATGAATTCTCCGAGAATGATCACATATCGCTTGCTTTGGGCATAGAGTCTTGCTAATTCGTCTATCCGTCCATATCGGATATCTTTTGTGACAATTCCGGTATTATCCTTTCCGGAATGGAAGACGATCGCTATCTGCTTGCCTTGGGAATCAGGAGGAAGTGCAATAAAATGTATACTTCGCGGAATCATGGCATCTTTTTTATATAGATCCATATTTGCTTCGTATATCAGTTCATTTTCACTGTTATTATAGTTGGAATCGTCTGAATCAATATAGATCTGAATTCCACAGGACTGTCCCTTTAAGAACAGACAGGGTGCTTCCTTGGCGGGTTCATATTCCGGTATGGTTGAATAGATCGTATAAGTACCGTTCTTGTCGAGATTCATATAATCATCGGAAGTAACATTATGAAATATCCGCATACTGATACTCGGATCAAAGGAATCAAAGGTATACCAGGATTCCGACATGTTCACATACTGATAATCGTTACGGGTATCGATCGGGGAGGTAATAAGAAGACCTGCCAAAAAGACCAGTCCCAGACTGATCAGAACGGTAGCGACTATGAACACCGCTTGTTTGATATTGTTCCCCTTCATGATATCCTCACCTCATTACACATGACATGTAAACATACATAACTATTATATAATAAACGGATGTATTGTACAAGTATATTAACATATTCCTTTCGTTTTTTTTGTATTTCCTGCTCTTTCATTGACGGGTGGCTGATTATAGGTTATACTAATTAAGTATTGGGGTATAAACAAAGGGACAAAGAAAGGGGTTACTATGGAGAATATGACATCGTCGTTAGTGTATACCAATGACAAGTGTATTGGGTGCAACAAATGTATCAATGCCTGTCCGGCAATGGGAGCCTGTATGTCTGTGGAGGATCCGCAGGATGGATCACGCAGAATTGATGTGAACGGTACATATTGCGTATCCTGCGGTGCCTGTATTGATGCCTGTGCGCATGATGCGAGAGAGTTCTGTGATGATACGGAACGTTTCTTTGAAGATCTGAAGCGCGGAGAGAAGATTTCTCTTCTGATCGCTCCGGCATTTCTTGCCAATTATCCGAAGGAATATGGATCTGTGCTTGGGGGACTGAAATCACTGGGTGTGAACCGCATTATCTCGATCTCGTTTGGCGCGGATATCTGTACATGGGGATATTTGAATTATGTTCAGAAATACAATTATCTGGGCGGAATTTCGCAGCCGTGTCCGGCAGTGGTAAGATATATTGAGAATTATACACCGGAGCTTCTTCCGAAGCTGTTCCCGGTACAATCTCCTCTGATGTGTGGTGCGGTATACTGCCGCAAAGAACTGAAGATGAAGGATAAGCTGGCATTTATCAGTCCGTGTATTGCCAAGAAATTAGAGATCGATGATCCGAATAATGCCGGACTGGTTCAGTATAATGTGACATTTGAGCATCTGATGAAGTATGTCAGAGATCATAAGATCTCTGGTCCGAACGCGACGGATGAGATCGAATATGGCTTAGGTTCCTTCTATCCGACGCCGGGAGGTCTGAAAGAGAATGTCTTCTGGTTCTTGGGAGATGATGTTGCCATCCGTCAGATCGAGGGAGAGAAGCGGATGTATGAATGGCTTCAGAAGAATAAGGAGCTGATTAAAAATGGACGGACTCCGTTCTTATTTATAGATGCCTTGAACTGCGAGAACGGCTGTATCTGCGGTACGGCTGTGGATCCGAAGATGTCGGAGACCGATCAGGCACTTTATAATCTGTTAAAGATCAAGGAGAAGTCTAAGAAGAATCGAAAGGGAGATGCATGGTCCAGACCGGATTCTCCGGCGACTCGTCTTAAGAACTTTAATAAGCAGTTCAGCCATCTGAACTTAAATGATTATTTGCGGAAATATACCGATCGGTCACGCAATACGCAGTATCAGGATCCGACTCCCGCTCAGCTGGATTCCATCTTCCGGAGTATGCGGAAATTTACAGATGAGGACAGGCATATTGACTGTACCTGCTGTGGATATGATACCTGTGCGCAGATGGCCAAATCCATCCATAACGGTTTTAATGTCAAAGAGAACTGTATCCACTATCAGAAGGATCTGGTACAGCAGGAAGTCGATCATGCAGAGAATCTGGCTAGAGAGGTAGAGAGCCAACGCGATATCGAAGCAATGGAGCATGAGAGACTGATCGATACGATCAATGAGATCGAGCATCGGTTCGATCATCTGTATGAAGCGGTTGACAATATGGCAGCCGGTAATGAAAGTAATTCCAAGGAAAGTACGGAAATATCCAGAGAAGTCATTAATATTGCTGAATTTGCCGGTCAGCTGGAGGAATCCATGGAGGAAATCCGGAATCTTCTGACGGAGTTGGCTTATGATAATCAGAAGGTAACGGCAATTGCGAAGAATACCAATCTTCTTTCATTAAATGCTTCTATTGAAGCAGCTCGGGCAGGTGATGCAGGCAGAGGCTTTGCGGTTGTAGCTTCCGAGATCAATAATCTGGCGGCAAGCTCACGAGATACGGCAAATAAGAGCAGTGAGAACTACGCGCGGATTGATGAGTCAGTACTTCAGATCTTAGAGAAGACAAAGCGGCTGACGGAAGAAGTAGATAATATCAATGACCGGACCCAGAATCTTGCAGCCTCTACGGAGGAGATCTCGGCATCCGCACAGGAAATCCGGGAAATCGCCAATCGGGTAAAAGCAGATCTGCAAGGACTTACTGAGAATAAATCCGCTGAGAAATCCGAGCATTCAGGTCTGTATGGCAAGCGTATTCTGATTGCGGAGGATATGATGGTCAATGGACAGATGGTAAAGCAGATGTTAGCGGCAAGCGGTACGATATCAGAGATTGTCACAGATGGTAAGGCAGCTGTTGATCGTTTCGCCGGAAGTACGGAAGGATATTATGATGCGATCCTGATGGATGTTCGTATGCCGATCATGGATGGCTTAGAGGCAACGAGGGCTATTCGGGCTATGAATCGTTCCGATGCGGCAAGTGTTACGATCATTGCGCTTACGGCAAATGATGTAGAAGAGGATATGCAGAAATCCATCCGGGCCGGCATGAATGCACATCTGAATAAGCCGGTAGATCCGAACCAGTTGTATCGTACATTAGAGAAGTATCTTGTTGGATAACAGTATTTGACAATATAGGAATAATAGATTAGAATAAACACAAGTTTTACATGACTAACTATTCTATGGATCGTCCTATACTATCGTTGATAGATAAGGAGACAGCATATAATAGTTAGTCATAATTATGCAGTAACGACCGATGAACGGAAATACTATGATGTCCAAAAGACATTGGTCGAGAAGGAGATACAATGAAATCACTAATTAGCAATTTACAAACAAAAAAATCTCAGATCAAGAAGCAGCACCACCATATATATGGTAAATGGAGCCTGTTGCTGACAGCAATGCTGCTGATATCATTACTTGCAGCCGGCTGTTCCGGAAGTCAAGTGTCTTCTGAAACTGCGGAATCGAATCCGACAGAGAATACGACTGCGTCAGAGAAGATAACAACGGATCAGAATTCGGAAGAGCCAACTTCTGAGGAAGGATCGGATTCTTCTGAAGATACGACGGTTACGGAAAGCGATCCGGTGACGGTTCGTGTTGGCGCAATGTCCGGACCGACGGCGATGGGACTTGTGAAGCTGATGGATGATGCTGAGCAGGGAAGTACCGCGAATACGTATGAATTTGCAGAGCTTTCCACCGACCCGTCTGCTTTTGTG
>JAFUAW010000043.1 GCA_017460485.1 Lachnospiraceae bacterium
GATCGGAAGCATCTCAAGCTTCCGGCACATCATACTGTTGCCGTCAAACTGCGGCTGACGGAAATATTCCGGCATATCATTCACATCAACAGAGATCATATGATTTGGCAGAATGTCCTCGGTCATATCGAACCAGAACTTTGACATCTGCGTTAATACCGTTCCCTTCTTCGTTACCGTATTATGTAAGATCACATCAAAGCAGCTGATCCGGTCTGTTGCAACCATGATCAGGCTGTCGCCATTGTCATAAATCTCACGTACTTTTCCTTCCTTGATCGGCTTGAATTCTTCCATTGTTACTACCTCGCTTTTATTATTCTTAATTATATAAGTCTTAGCTCTCATTAACTATGGTTCTTTCGAATCATACATTCCCTATCATACATTATTTTATTCCGGCATTCAATAGCATCTTCTCTTGTCTAAATTCAATCAGATAAAATCAAAGCTCACCTGATCGTATTCCAGATTCCGGTACTCCAGCTCCTCCTGCTCTACCTGACTGCGATAGTCCACCACCACGGTCTGCTGGTGCTTGCCCACCATCTGCTGCCCGAGAATGTAATTCACATCAAACCTTGCCGTGATCGCAGGGGTTGCCCCTCTGGCCGGAACGATCAGCTGCACATGATTGGTTGCAAGCATTGCAAAGATCGGCTCCCAGATATACACATCCTTAGCCGCGCCAAATGGATTATCAATGAAGATCGTCTTCATCAGCTTGTCATTATCCACATTCGGCGAATACAGGCCGGAGATATAGTTGATAACCGCCACCAGAAATTGAATATAGATACCCTGTGACTGTCCGGTACTTCCGACCGCCTCCTCATACTTAAGATAGCGGCTCTGCTCCTTAATGCGCTCCCGCTTATACAGAGTCAGCTTGATATTATTCATATCCGTTACGATCACGCTGAACAGCCGCTTTAATTCCAGCTTGCCGCGAATATAGCGGATCCGCTCTGCTTGATTCTCATAACGGTCTGCGCCGGATACAACCTCATCGATATAGTCTGACATCCGCTGTTCTACGAATTCGTCCTTTACATACGGGATTGTCAATCCTACCATCTGAATCGGCTCACCGGCTAATATGATCTTCGAGAGCTTCGGCAGCTTCTCCAACTCATTTTTCACATCCTGACAGCGCTCCACACACTGCTTTTCAAAGCTGTCCTTGATGAACTGCATATCCTCGATACTCTTGGCGATCCGCTCCTTTTCCAGCTCGATCACATGGCTCATAGAATGGATACTGTCCTTCAGTTCCTTCGCTTCTCCGTAGTTCTTCGGAATGTCAATATCGTCGCGAATGGTCTGCGCCAGCTCGAAGGCCTGCATTTCCATGATCGCCTGCGCCGTCTGTCCCTTATATCGCTGCAGTTCCTGTCTCGCACGTTCTAATTCCTTATTACTCTTATCATAGCTCTTAAGGCTTAATTCAAAGGCTGCCCGCAGCTCATCCGGCTCGATCGACAGCACATGCGCTTCTGTCAGATCGATCTCATTCACATCGATAATACGCTTCACATCCTTATACAGCTCCTGCATGATCGCGAATCCCTTATGATTTTTCTGATACTCCTTCTCAGAGATCTGATATGCCTCCTCCAGCTTGGCAAGGGAAGCCTCCTCCTGATGAAGCTTATCCTCCAGATGTTCTCCTAAAACGTCCGGTGCCTCATAAGCCCCATACCGTTCTTCCATGGTAAGAATGGCCTGCGCGATACTACCCTCTAACCGGATCGCATCTTCCCGCCTGCTTTCCATATCGCGTTTTAAATGTTCTACACGTTTCAGTACATGATCCACTTCGCCCGCAATATCGGTAAGCTCCTGATCAGTCACAGAGTACAGCTTATGCTCCTCCTCTAAGTTCTGCAATTCCTCCATGGTTATTCCGCGGCGAAGGATCGCCTTCATCAACCGTTCCATGGAAGACTGTAAGGTATTCGTCAAACGGCGCTTATCCTCCAACACGATCGTTGCCTTTGAGAACACCGTATGTAAGGCTTTGAATCTTGCGTCCAGCTCCTGACCACTTAACTTCCGGTATTGTTCACCTGCCGCAACCGTCTCATCATAATAGCTCTTATAATACTGCTCCCAGTCTGCCCTTCGTTCCTTCAGGGTTATTTGGATCGTTTCCAGACGATGTTCGTGTTCGCGCAAGGAGGAACGTTTCTGGATAACCTCCTGCTCATATTTCATAACCTCTGCCTGTAATCGCCGAAGCTCCGTATCGCTTGCCTTCTGCTCCTCTTCCGTCTCAACAAGCTTCACGGACAAACGGCGGATTGCGTCTAAGGTCCCGCTTTCTGTGAGATAGGTATAGTACGTCTGTTGACAGGACTGATAAGCGTCCTGTGCTTCCGTCAGTTCACGGTTCAGCGTCTGCCTCCGTTCATTCAGTGATTGAAGGATCGCTGTCTGCTCACGGATCGTATCCTCCAATACGAGCATTCTCTTCTCGGCATCTAAGATCGCCATACCCTGCAGTCCAAGAACGAATTCACTGTCCTCCTGATAGGTGCGGCTCATTTCATACAGGCGTTCCAATTCCATCCGAAGCTGTTCATTGCTCTCCCGCAGGCTCCGTTCCTCCTCTGCCAATGCCTCCGTATCCAGAAATGCGTCCTTTTCCCGCTTGATGAACATAACAAGCCCGCTGTCCGTATCACTGGATACCTGATCCAGCACCGCCTGATTATAAATTGGGACAAATCCATCCTGCAGCTTTAATTCCCGCAGCTTACCGTCTGTCATGAGCGTATCATAATCCTCTACAAGCAGCCCGTACGGCAGCAGCGGGTGCTTGGAAAGCAGCTCCTTCTTATACTCCTCGTCCTGCATGGCAAGATAATCCATACCATATACAGCTGAGATTCCATGTCGGCTCTCGATATAATATTTCACCTTGGACGCAGCTTCTGTCGGAAGGATCAGACGGCCTTCCTTCCATGCCTCCAGCCGCCCCTCATCCGCTGACAGCTGAGCCTTCTTATTGGCGATCAGCGTAATATTCTGCAGATATCGATTCTGGATTGCGGCAAGCAGCCGGCTCAGATCCTCGTTGCTTAACCATTCTGCGCTCTTATAATTCCCTGCCTGATCTGCATTCTCCGCAAGCAGATCATATCCGGAGCCAGACAGCTCACGGAAGGTCTGCGCCTTAAGATCCGGCTCATAGATCGTCAAGATCTTGGTCAGAGCGTCCTTCTTGTCCTGATAGGTCTTCCGGTTCTCCTCGATCTTATCTGATTCCTGTTTGGCATTCGTAAGTAACTGCTGCTTACTTACAAGCTCCTCATCACAGGCATGCAGCTCCTGCTGTTTCCGCGCGATCTGCTCCTGTGCCTGCTCCATCTCCTTCTGAAGACTGCTCTTTCTCTCATCTAAGGAGACCTGAATATCCTCTGCGTCAAGGAAGGTATGATCTTCAAGCCCCTGTCTCAGCTCCTGCATTTCCTTGATCTGCGTCTGATAGACATCCTTCAGCCGGTTTCTTTCATTATCCGCTACCGCTCTTGCAATCTCTGCCTCCCGCAGCAGACGCTCGGACCGCTCTGCTTCCTCACGCGCCTCATTCAGTGCCTTCTCCTCCTGTTCGGAAATGATCGTAAGACCGGAAAGCTCTTCTTCGTCCCGGCGATGTCTCTCGGCAGCAAGCTCCTGTAATTCCTGCAGCTGATCTTCATTCTGATGAAGGCTCGCCTCGATCACGGCCTCATTTTCTTCCTTCTCCGCCTGCTCCTTACGATATTCGAGATAGTCATTCATACTCTCCTTCCGATTCAGCTCATCCCGACACTTTGTGAGCAGATCCTCTTCTGTCACAAGCTCCTCCTGATGATGTCGGATTTCCGTATATATATTCTCCAACCTGATCTGTTCCCGTTTGATCTTCAAGGATTCCAGCATAACACGGATCGCATTCATCGCCTCTAACTGCTTCTCCCGGCTGGTCTCTAAGGTCTCCATGTTCTTGCTGCTTTCCTGCATGAAGGATTCGCCGGTCACATAGACGCTTGCAATATTATCCCGCTGCTTCTGCTGTTCCTCATAGATATCCAGAAAGGAAGCGACTCTTGCCTCTAAGACATGAAGCAGCTCCGTCTGATTATCGTAATCCGTGATCTCCCGCTTCTTCTTGGCAAGCTCCACTAATTTATCCTTAATATCCAGCAGCGTTCTTGCCATATCATCGGTTCCGTTATTCTCATCGATCTTCGTCAGATATGCCTTCTCAATGATCTCCTCGATCAGAAGATCCTCTACCACCTTTCTTGCCGTCCGGTAATTCGTTTCAAAATACGTCCGCACATGTCCTTCTGTCTTGTTAATTCCGCGCACGATCTCCCAATGGCTCTCATATAAACCGTATTTGGCAATGAAACGCTGATACTCTCCCTTCCGCTCAAAGATATGGACATCAAGATTCATATCCCGGTGAGCCAGCTCCTTCAAATACGTCTTCAGACCACTATAACTTACACGCTCTCCATCCTTAGACAGCGGAAGATTCACGATATCATTGTCATTATAATTCCGGTAAAAGATCACATAATTAAAGTACTCCACCGACGCATATTCCTTGCCGCCCTCTTCTTCGTCCGGCGAATCCTTGGTCTTGCGCGCACAGAAACCGGTCGTCATATAGCGATAGCCATCCTTCTGATCGGTCTCGTCTAATTTCCATTCCACCAGAGAATGAATGGTCGTATTACCGCCTCCGGTACGGAACAGCTTCTCGATCGGCTGTTTATCATCAAGGGTACAGTTCGGGATTAGATTCTGCAGAAGGAGCAGCATAAGGATACTCTTACCGCCGCCGTTTGCAAGATCATACAGCGTATTGCGCCCGTACATGCGCATGACAAAATCATCATACTGCTGTGTGCCGAAGTTATATTTCACATTATTGACTCGA
>JAFUAW010000044.1 GCA_017460485.1 Lachnospiraceae bacterium
AGACAGTGCGGTTGCTATGATACCGAAGAGGATCGGAACATAAGCGATCGATACTCCCGTCAAATGGAATACAAGCATATGAATGCATACGATCAACGCCTCCCCGATGATGATCATTGCCTTTCGTTTCAGCATTTCCAGCACCCACGGTTCCGCCTTGTGATTCCGCATTTCTATCAGGTGCTGAACCCCGATGTTAAGCAATATCAATACCCATGCGATACAGAATTGATCGAAGGATGCCTGCCATCCGGTGCTGATCCCGTCCGCCATATGATACAGCAGATACATGTTGATGAACAAGAAGATATGATCTCTCAACCCATTCCTGCCATACAGATTGATATAAAACGTACTGAAATTCCAGATCTGAATAACGGCCAGCGAACACAGAACATAGGCCAGGAATATACTTCCGGGCACAAATCCATTCTCTGTATAATGTAAAATGGAATTATTCCGACCGATCAGATATACAAAGATCAGATCATAGATCAACTCCAGGTATTCAACCTTCTTCTCTTGACTTTCCGGCATCCCATCACCCCCATATCAGTTCCATTATACAGAATATATCTTCTCTTTTCAAACCCCAGCTTTCCATTTATATATCCGCAAATGATCATCTTGCATGTCTGCTTACCTTAAGGTAACGCTAAAAAAAGGGAAATGGCCTTAATACACCATTTCCCTTTTTAAACGTTTAATAATCTTCTTTTCTAATCTCGATATGTAAGATTGGGAGATTCCTAATAGATCCGCGACCTCCTTCTGTGTCATCTCCTCTCCGTCTTCCGACGTGAGTCCGAACCGAAGCTCTATGATCAGCTTCTCCCGCGGTGTCAGGGTGGTAAGGGCCTTTTGCAGCATTTTCCGGTCAACCTCATCCTCCAGATCCCGGTAGATGACATCCTCCTCCGTTCCCAGAATATCCGACAATAATAATTCATTGCCGTCCCAGTCTACATTTAAAGGTTCATCAATTGATACCTCCAACTTGGTCTTATTTGTCCGGCGCAGATACATTAAGATCTCATTTTCTATGCACCTCGACGCATAGGTGGCAAGCTTGATCTTCTTATCCGGAACGAAGGTATTGATCGCCTTGATAAGCCCGATGGTCCCAATAGAGATCAGATCCTCGACACCGACCCCGGTATTATCGAATTTCTTCGCGATATAGACCACCAGCCGAAGATTCCGCTCGATCAATATCTCACGCGCTTTCCCCTCATCTCTTGTTCCCAAACGGGCAAGCAGCACCCGTTCCTCCTCGGGTTCTAAGGGTGCCGGGAGGATCTCGGAACCTCCCACATAATGAATCTCTCCCTTTGGTATCAGAAATAACCCCGCAAGCCGCCCTACCATGGACAATTTGAACTGATTATTACTTACCATCTGCATCATTTAACAATATCCCCCTTGGATCATGAATTTTATAATGTTTTCTATCTCACTTATTTCTTCGCTATGTGTATTCGAACAAATCATATCATTCTTATTTTGGACATGCACATAGACTAAGCAATACAAGATCATTGCCGTATCATGACAGTCTGTTCGGCAGAATCATCTGATACTCTTTTCCCTGTATAATTGCGGTCCGGCTGATTCCGATGATCGCCGGAGCATACTTACAGCATACTTCCCGGTTCGTAATAACGAGCCTTTGACACCGGATCGCCAGCATATTACCGTCTTCCTCTCCAATGGTCCGGTAAGGGATTACCCGTACCTGATCTAATTGCCTGTCAGCCATGTAATCATAATCGATCCTGCCATTTAGCATATACCGTCTGATCATCTCCTGATAGGCATCCGGAAGGATCGGCTGTATCCATGTACTGTCCGCAATAATAACAGACCGTCCGCTCGCCGGATCGATCAGCGTGTTACCGGTATCTACAAATCCCTTACCCTTAACAGATCGATCATTCCAATACAGAATTCCTGTATAGATCTGACTGCCATCATGTTCTGTCATCCGGTATCTTGCATATCCTTGATATAGAAGCCATAGGATCAGACCAGCAAACAACAGCATACACAAGAATTCCATATGTATAACCTGCATCAGCAGATATAAGATACCGTGAAGAATTACTGCAGTAAGCAAATGACAGCCACAAAGTAAGATCAGTTTTCTTGTGCTTTGTTTAGAGAATGCGATCACGATCATCAGTATTTCCAAAGAGATTACACTGACCACATAATTCACATGTATACCGTGAATACCTAAGATCAGGATGATAAGACTTGCTGCACTTCCGAAGCTTCCGGCAAGCAGTATTCTCCACCATACACAGGATTCCCGCATCAGTCGTGCTGTCAGATAGAGGATCATCATATCCGCGAGTAAATTAATAGCCCAGATTAGATCCGGATATAGAATGGCTTTCATGTTCACAGTGTATCAGATCAAACGAACGATTTCTGTCGTATGCTGTGGTGGGATTTCGATTGTACAAAAAAAGAGCCATACAGGTTTCTGTATAACTCTTCTTTATTCTGATTCATCTTTCCTTATATTCGATCGATTACTTCCGACGCAGGAATTCAGGAATCTTGATTCCTCCATCCGGATTCGGCTTTGCCGGAGCCTTTCTTGTAAGACCGGCCTGACCGACATTCAGATTTGCATCCGTCTGTAACGGAGCGGTTGTTGCAGGCTGCGGATTCGTCACTCCGGTTCCTGCTCCATTATTCAGGAAAGAGATGTTACTTTTTATCGGCTGTGCCGCTCCCGTACTCTGCGCGATCGGCTGTCCACCATATGTAGCACCTGTCGTTGCTGCAGCTGCAGGTCTGCTGAATGATGTAGTAGCAGCACTTGTATTCTTCGGCATATCAATACCGGTTGCAATAATAGTAATGGATAGCTCATCCGTATTCACATCCGCATCAACGGTACCGAAGATAATATTCACATCATCGCCGGCAATCTCTGACGCGTAAGATACTGCTTCGCTGGTATCCATAATTCCAACATCACCGGAGAAGTTAATGATAATATCGGTTGCTCCGGATACTGTTGTCTCAAGCAGCGGACTTTCCATAGCGATCTTGATCGCTTCAACGGCTTTATTCTCTCCGGATGCCTTACCGATACCGATATGCGCGATACCCTTATCACGCATAACCGTCTGAATATCAGCAAAGTCCAGATTGATAAGTCCCGGCTTGTTGATCAGGTCTGTTACACCCTGAACACCCTGCTGAAGAACTTCGTCTGCTTTCTTAAGTGCCTCCGGAATGGATGTATTCTTACTGCAGATCTGCAATAATTTGTCATTCGGAATTACGATCAGAGTATCAACATTCTGTCGTAACTGCTCAATACCTGCCAGTGCATTGTTCATTCTAGGCTTACCCTCGAACTTGAACGGCTTTGTTACAACTCCGACGGTCAGAATTCCAAGATTCTTAGCCATCTCTGCAATCTTAGGCGCAGCACCTGTTCCGGTTCCGCCGCCCATACCACAGGTAACAAATACCATATTAGCTTCTTTCATCAGATCTACAAGCTCTTCCCGGTTCTCTTCCACTGCCTGCGCACCGATTTCCGGCTTGGAACCGGCACCCAGTCCCTTGGTCAGCTTCTCGCCGATCTGAATCTTGGTAGTTGCTTTATTCAGTGCAAGTGCCTGCTTGTCCGTATTAACTGCTATCAGTTCAACGCCCTCAACGTTCTCATCTATCATCCTGTTGACCGCATTATTACCACCGCCTCCAACTCCGATTACCAGAATCTTCGCAGGTGTTTTCTCTTCTTTAGACTCGATTTCGATCACAGTCATACCCTCCTTAACCTAATAATTAACATTTTATGCCATATACGCATAAATACCTAACCCTAATAATACTGTTTTTTCACAAAAATTTCAACTTATTTTTATTCATTTTCCCGAAATATTACATTTCCGTCTGAGATTGTATAGTCTTTCATATACAAAGTGCCCTTTTTTCCTTCAATCGTCTTCAGAATATTGCCAAGCTCGCTGATCTGTTCTTCAATATTATGACCGTCTCCCAGCAGGATCTGTATACCGTTGCAGTATAATATGATTTCATTCTTGGATGTGAATCTGACATCATCCACAGGCAGCTCATATTTCTGCAGAAGCTGGGTAAGACTTAATACTGTATTGAAAAATGTCTTATCATCAATCGGCAGCGGCTCGTACATGATCATTTCGTCAAAATGGATCCCTTCGATACAAGGGATATCCTCGAGCCGTTCGGTAGAGCTTTCCAGAACAATACCGTCCTTATCAAAGTACATGTACTCGTTCATGAATTGAACACAGCCTGCCATTGCTTTCTCATATACAGTAATGGTAATCACATGATTCGATATGTATTCAACATCTACCTTCTCCACAAAAGGAATCGCTTCCATTGGCTGCAGTTTATTTTTCAAATACAGGATCAGCGTATTCCGGCTGTATCCGCTTCCCACTACCCGTTCAATGATCTCTGATTCCGTATAATGGATATTCCCCGTTACCTGGATGGTCTCAATATTGAATTGTGTATTGATCACAACAATGACAATGATGATCAGAAGAAATATAATTCCGGTAATGATCCAGCCTTTGCCGATCCCTCTACCGGCCGCTTCCTCACCATGTTCTCTTCGCCCCACTGTATCACCTGATTTCTATGATGATCGCTTCATCCGATCCATCAACCGTTACGTACCTTAACCTGTCTAGCAACAGATAATACGATTCCGATCTCCATCAGTAAGAATAACATAGATGATCCTCCGTAACTGATGAACGGCAATGGAATTCCCGTATTCGGCATAACATTGGTTACAACCGCAAGATTAATCAGAACCTGTGCGGATACATGAGCAAGAACACCTACAACAAGCAGCGCGCCGTACAAGTCTCTCGCATTCATGATGATCTGAATTAACCGCCATACTAAGACTACAAACATTAATATTAGTGCTATTCCTCCGACAATCCCCAATTCTTCACATATAACAGAGAAGATCATGTCATTATGCGCTTCCGGAATAAAATCCAGCTTCTGAATACTCTGTCCGAGTCCCTTTCCCCAGATTCCGCCGGATCCGATCGCATATAGTGCCTGACGAGTCTGATATCCCTTCGGATGTGTCTCATAATTGAGCCATGCGTCAAATCGCTCACTACGGTATCCTTTCAGCACAATATATAAGACAACTACAATACCACCTGCGATTCCCAATATTACGAAATGTCCGTACTTCGGACTTGCCACAAAAGTTACCGTCACAATGATCAATCCACAGATGATCGCAGTACTTAAGTTCTCGATCGCAATGATACCGGTCAATATCAAAGAAGGGATCATGATCTGAACCAGTTTCCAGAAGTTGTTCATTTTCCATACCTGATTCGTGGTTGCCAGTGCCATAAGAAGAACAATGGCTACCTTAGCGAATTCGGATGGCTGAAAGCCAACCGGTCCGATCTGAAGCCAACGGGATGCTCCACCGGCCTCTCTTCCGGCAAACTGAACAATGATACACAGAATAAAGGCAGCAATATACGCAAGCCCGGTAAGCTTTTTATAGAAATGATAATCAACCTTAGATACAAAGAGCATGCCGATCACACCGATGACAGCAAATAAGCCCTGCCGTTTCAGATAATAAGCCGCATCACCAATCTTCAATGAGGCAGTATATGCACTGGTGCTGTATACCATGACCAGTCCAAAGCCGATCAGGAAAAGCACAACGATCAAAAGAGAATAATCAAAGTATTCTCCCTGATTCCAGAACCGCGCCTTCTTCTTAGGTCCGATATTCTGTTCTTCAAGAACCGCACTACTCATGATACTTATCCTTTCTTATCTGTCTGACCCGCCAGACTATTCTTCCGGCAGATTCCGGACATATTCCTTGAACAGATCTCCACGCTGCTCATAATTATCAAATTGTCCCCAGCTTGCGCAGGCAGGTGACAGAAGCACCGCATCGCCTGGATTCGCCAGCCGATAGCAGGTATTCACTGCCGCTTCCAGATTGTCTTCGAATATAATATCATGGAATCCGTATTTTTCTGCAGTCTCCGCGATCAATTGTGCAGTCTGCCCGATCAATACAAGATACCGTACCTTACCTTCAAAGCTTAAGATCCAGTCGTCAAACGGAACCTTTTTATCATAACCGCCGCCAATCAGCAGAGTCGGACGGTTCATGGCCTGAATTCCTTTGATGGCCGCATCCGGATTAGTTCCTTTTGAATCATTATAATAAGCTACATTCTTAACTTCCTTTACATATTCAATCCGATGTTCCACACCTTTGAATTCCATGCACACCTTGCGGATCACATCTACAGGAACTCCCATATAATAAGCTATTCCGATAGCAGCCAGATAATTCTCAACATTATGAGAACCAAGAAGCCGCATTTCTTCAATCGTAAGAACCGGATACTCTTCCGGAACCTCTATAGTCCGGAATCCGCCCTCTTCTTTCGAATTCTGTATTCTGCTGGTTCGGATTACCAGCGTCTGATCCTTTAAGCAGATTCCTTCCTTCAAATCCTTCGTTGTACTGAAATATACCGGTGCTGCCGGTATGTTATCTCCCATGCTGCGGGTATTCTCATCATCATAATTCAGAATGCAGACCTGATCTGCTGTCTGATTTTCCGCAATTCTCTGCTTAGTGTCCCGATAACATTCAAATGTATGATGACGATTCAGATGATCCGGCGTCACATTCAGAACTGCGCTGACATCCGGTTGAAAATCCACAATAGTTTCCAATTGGAAGCTGCTGATCTCAGCGACCGTCATACTGTCTTCGGTTGTCTGATCCGCAATACTCGTATATGGGATTCCGATATTGCCGACCATAAAAGAACTGGAATTGTATGCTGAGAAGATCTCTCCCACAAGAGAAGTTGTCGTCGTCTTACCGTTCGTTCCGGTAATTGCAGCAAGCTTGCCTTTCGATGCGTGAAATGCGAGTTCAATCTCACTCCAGATTGGAATATTCCTTTCCTTAAATGGTTCTGTAAATGCTGCTTCAATGGATATTCCCGGACTAATGACCATATAATCCACAGTATCCAGCAAAGACTCATCTAATTTTCCAATCACGACTCCGACTTTATCAAATTCCTTCAACTGTACCAGAATATCAACCTTGTCAACTTTATCATTTTCATCAAAAATAATAACTTCCGCGCCATGCTTTAACAATAATCGGGCTGCATCCATCCCGCTTTTCCCGGCACCTGCTACAATTACTCTTTTGTTATAGTCCATAATTTCCTCCATGATCCGCATATCTGTTCACATCCTGTCATAACATCCTATCGTATTCTATTCTGATTCTGATAAATCGGTTAATAAATAATTATATCATGAACTTCGTTCATGATCCAATTTGCAGAAATGCTTTTGCAAGCAAGCATTTCTGCCTCATTATATCACAACGCAAGGAATCCCACCAGACACAGGATCGTGGTTACGATTCCAAATATTGCTACTACTTTTGTCTCCGGCCATCCGGATAATTCAAAATGATGATGGATCGGTGCCATCTTAAACGGCCGTTTACCTGTAGTCTTGAAGCTTACGACCTGAATAATAACAGACAGGACTTCTACCAGATATACCAGCGCAACAATCGGGATAAATAACGGCATCTCCATGATATATGCTGTAGCTACCACAAAGCCTCCCAATGCCAGGGAACCGGTATCTCCCATAAACACCTTGGCCGGATAGACATTGAATACAAGGAATCCCAGCAGCGCGCCTACCGCCGCGCAAGTGATTGGTTCGATCCCTGCCTTGGTTCCAACCGCAACTACGGTAAAGAAGGTCGCGATCAATACAGTTACGGAAGAAGCCAGTCCATCCAATCCATCTGTAAAATTAGCACCATTCACGGTTCCCAATACAATAAAGATCAGAATCGGAGCATACCAAAATCCGACTTCCAGATAATGGCCGCTCCAAAATGGGATCAACATCTTCGTTCCCAGATCGGTCTGCGTCATAATATAATAGCAGAACACACCTGCCACAGCGAATTGTAAAGCCAGCTTTTGCCATGCCCGAAGTCCCAGTGACCGTTTCATGACAACCTTGATATAATCGTCAAGGAATCCGATCAAGCCGAATGCCAGCGTAACGAACAGGATTGGCAGAATCTTCGGATATTGTCTGACATAGATCAGTGAAGTAACCACGATACTGCAGAGAATGATCAAACCACCCATGGTTGGAGTCCCCGATTTTTTCAGATGAGATTCCGGACCGTCATCTCTGACAAACTGTCCAAATTTTAACTTTTTCAAAAACGGGATCAAGATCGGACTTAAGACAACACTGATAGCAAATGCTATCAAAGTCGGCATGACCACATTACTGCTTACGTTCATTTTATAACCTCACAATCCGGCAGATGTCTGCACATAATGTATATATCATTCCTCCTCCTGATAGGTCGGATATAATCCAAGATAAGGAAGAATATTCTCATAAATCCGGCTGGACACCGGTGCTGCGATGGTACCTCCGTAATAGATTCCCGTCGGTTCATTGATCAGTACCAGTGTGATTACCTGAGGATGATCCGCAGGTGCCACTCCGATATAGGAAGCTATATATTTTCCATTTCCACGGGGAAGCTTCTCGCTGGTGGCAGTCTTACCCGCAATGCGGTATCCTTCCACCTGTCCCTTGCTGCCTCCGCCTTCCATAACAACCGCTTCCATCAATTCTAGCATGGTATGGGAAGTCTCTTCAGAGATCACATGCTCCTTTACAGGATATTCATATGTCTGAATCACATTACCCTCGGTGTCTGTCACATAGCTTCCGAAATGCGGCGTAATCTTGTTGCCGCCATTCACGATCGTGCTGACCGCGGTCAGAATCTGGATCGGTGTGAACTGCAGGGATTGCCCAAAAGACATAACTGCAAGATCTACATCCTGAACTTCATCCTTAGGATGAAGGATGGAACCTGCCTCCCCCGGAAGATCAATTCCGGTCTTACCGGTCAGTCCCAATTGTTCATATGTCTCATATATGGCATCTGTACCGGTTCTAAGCCCCACATCCATAAAGACGGGATTGCATGAATTCATGATCCCTTCGCGAAAAGTCTCCGTCCCATGTCCGGTGCGCTTATGACATTTGATGGTCCAATTGCCGATGATCCGGAATCCCGGACAGTTGAATACATCATCCACCTTCACGGTTCCGTGTTCCAATGCTGAGGTTGCAGTTACCGTCTTAAAAATGGAACCGGGCTCATATGTATCATTCACACAAAAGTTCCGCCACATCATATTCAGAGCATCCTGTCGGGAAATCGTTTGCATATTGTCTGCTGTACCGGAATCCTCTGCTGCTTCTTCCGGATCGGAATCCGGATCTGATACAGAAGATACTGCAAGCGGATCTATCAGAGTATACGGTTCATTCAAATTATATTCCGGAGCATTGACCATTGCATAGATCTCGCCGTTATTGGGATTCATAACGATTATGGACACACCCGTGGCCTCTTTGGCAATCAATGCTTTCTCCGCTTCCTGCTCCGCATATTTCTGAATATTGACATCCAGACTGATATGCAGATCGTTACCTTCTATCGGTTCCTTCCGATGTTCAGCGGCATGATCGATCTCTATGCCGTGTGCATCTGTCAAAGTGAGGATATACCCTTCTGTTCCCTGAAGAACCGAATCATATTTGACTTCCAAGCCTACAATTCCCTGATTATCTGCTCCGGTAAAACCGATTACCTTAGAAGCCAATGTATCATACGGATAATACCGTTTATAATCATCATCGATCATGACACCATCCAGATGATAATTCCGGATCGCATCCGCGATATTCATATCAACATTACTGGCTATATTCTCCCGGGATGAGACCTTCTCTACCTTCTTGCGGATATCATCCTCTGATATGTCAAGTTGACTGCTTAACACCCGGATTACCTGCTCGGGATCTGTCAGTTGGCTGTGAATGACAGATATCGTACATACTGAACGATTTCCGGCAAGTACCACGCCGTTCCGGTCAATAATACGTCCACGAGGAGCTTTAATCGCCCGTTCACGTTCATGCAGATCATTCGCACGCTGTGAAAAATACTCATTTTGCCCGATCATGATATATCCAAGCCTTCCGATCAGAACAGCAATCGCAACCGTTAATATACATGTAATTACCAGTATTTTTTTATGTTGATATGTCTTTACTTCCAAAGTTCCTGTCCATCAATCCACAATCTATATAATATACGCAGATATAGGAACAGATATGCCATCTTAACTATTGATTTGTGTCTTCCGGTGTTCCTGCCGGTTCCGATGTAGAGGCATCTTCCGGAGATCCCGCAGGCTCTGCTGTATCGCCTTCCTCAGGATTACCTTCTTCCGTGCTTCCTGCTTCTCCCGGTGCTGCCGTTGTCGCATTCTCGTCAGCTTCCACAGGTACTGCAAGTTCATCGATTGCCGGACTTCCGTCATCTACCGTTGTTCCACTCTGGAAGATATTCATATACGGAAGAACTCTTTCAAAGATATCATGCGCGATCAAAGAAGCAACACCACTGTTTGCCTGATCCGCAACCTTCGGTTCATCAACTGTTACATATATTACGATCTGCGGCTTTTCAACAGGCGCAAAGCCGATAAACGAAATAACATAATTATTATTGCCACGAGGTACTTTCTCCGCTGTACCTGTCTTACCTCCGATAGTATAGCCTTCAATTCTTGCCTTTTTACCGGTTCCTGCTTCTACGGTATTATACATATATCTACGCAGGAGACGCGAGGTATCTTCTGAGATCGTTCTACGAAGAACTGTTCCATCATTGTCCGTGATCACGCTTCCATTCTCATTGACCACTTGACGCATAATATGCGGTTCATAATAAGCACCCCCGTTGATAACCGAGCAGAATGCACTTCCCAACTGGATCATGGATACATTCTGTCCTTGTCCGAAAGAAGAAGTGGCAAGCTCCATCGGATTCAGATTATCTTCGGAATAGAACAGACCGGAAGTATTAGCTTCTCCGGGAAGATCCACATAAGTCTTGCTTCCGAATCCGAATGCTTTCTCATATTTATAGAATACGGAAGAACCTTCAGACTGAACGATCTGCATCAAAGACACGTTACAAGACTGCATGATTGCCTCTTCTACCGTAAGTATTCCATGTCCGCTCAACTTGTGACAGCCTACCGGCTTCTGTCCTTCAACAACCACAAGATTACCTCCGCAGTAGAAAGTATCTCCGTCGTGAATGATATTCTCTTCCAATCCGGCAGCCACTGTAAATGGCTTGAATGTTGAACCGGGTTCGAAGGTATCACTGATCACATAATTTCTCCAGACTTTATTCAAGGCTTCTATCTTCTCTTCATCCGTCAACTGCGCAACCAGTTCAGCACCTGTCGGTGCTGTCAGCATCGTAGTTACAGTCTGCGGTTCGGGTGCTTCTGTCGTATCTTCGGCTCCGGATTCATCCGGATTATCTGCATTATCTCCGTTATTATCGAGCTCTGTACCATCCGGTTGCTCTGAATTGCCGCCTTCCGTATTACCATCTTCCGGCTGACCTTCTTCAGTAGACGCCTGTTCTTCGGTCTGTCCCGGATATACCAGTTCCGTCCGCTCATAGGAATAACTGCCGTCTCCTTTTGCGAATTGATATTCAATCGTGGAATCATTATACGGATGATTACAGTCAAAGGTATATGAATTCGCAATAGCAAGGATCTCTCCATTATTCGGATCCATTGCCAATACCGATACATTCTTGGCTCCGGTCTGCGACATGAATTTGGCAATCTCTTCTTCACAGATGATCTGGATATTTGCATCCAGAGAAGTAATGATCGAATATCCGTTTTCCGGATTCCTTGTCGTTCGCTGTAATGTCTGATCACTTGTCAGATATCCGTACTGTCTTCCATTTACTCCATTTAATTCTTCATTATAATATTGTTCCAGTCCTGAGTTTCCGACATTACCACTGGCTGTAAATCCAAGAACCTGACATGCCAATGTGTTGTATGGGTAAGTTCTTTGATATTCATCCTCCAGCCACACGCCCGTCACATGCGTTCCGGATTTGGTCGTCAGATATTCATTAAATGGAGCAACTTCATCATAAGTCAGCTTCTTTCGCATTACCTTATAAAGAGACTTTTCATCGGCAAGAGCCGTCTGAATCTCTTCATCCGACAGGGAAAAATATGTCCGGAGCGCGTCCAATGTTACATCCCTGTAAGACCTTACGTTATCATTTTCATCTTTGAATTCCTTGTCTCCCTCTTGAAGGATGATGGCCGGCTCCATGATCAGGTTATAGACCTTCACACTTGTAGCCAGAGGAGTTCCGTTACGGTCAAGGATATCTCCCCGCCTATACGGAATCTCAATGCTGTCATATCTTTGCTGGGCAAGAACCATTTCCTTATAAGTCTCGCCTTTTACATTCTTGATATATACAAGCTTGCACAAAATAGCAATAAAGCCGATCAGAATGAATGCGCATCCTATAATCAGCTTTATTTTCATGCGATACAATAACTTCTTTTTGATTTTCGGTTTTCTTCCTTGAGCCGCCATGACCTAACTCCTGTATTATCCTTGATCTTCTTTAGTTGATGGAAGGAACATCCTGATACTGTCTTACATAATCAGACTCTGTCAGATCATAATATACAACTTGTCCCTCTGTCGGATATACCATTCCGAGCTGGTTAATGGCAATATCTCTGATCTCATCCAGATTCACACTGTTCTGGATACGCGTCTCATATGCATTATTATCTTCTTCCAAGGCTTCCACCTGTGCCTGCAGAATGGTAATGGTATCACTCTGATTGGTCACTTCTGACTGCATGGAAAGCACCTTGCAGCATGCCAACAGTGTTGTCACAACAGCAGCACCCAAGAATACGGCAAATACCGGATGCATGGAGAATCTGAGTCCTTTCTGTTCCTTTGCTTTGCGTACCTTTGCGTAAGAAGGTAGACCATACTCCCGTCTCGGCTCCTCCTGTTCTGGAATCTCATAGTCCGGTTCTACATACTGCTTCCGAACAGCAGATCCCTCTGTGTAATACGTTGTGTAACCCATAACTTGTCTCTTTTCCATGTCCACTACCAATTCCTTTTCTGTTCTTGCTGTATACTGCATCCATGCAGTACACTCCCCCAAGTTCCTATAACTCCTGATAACAATTCCTATATCTTCTCGAACACCCGGAGCTTCGCGCTCTTCGATCTCGAGTTATTCTCTATCTCCTGTTCACTCGGCAGGATCGGTTTCCGACTGACCACATGTCCTTTTGGTTTCTTTCCGCATGTACATACCGGGAAACTTGGCGGGCATGTACAAGGATTTTCATTTCTTCGAAATGCCGTCTTAACGATCCGGTCTTCCAACGAATGAAAGGTTATGATACATAATCTTCCTCCCGGATTCAAATAATCGATCATGTCATCCAGAGAGTTGGTCAGCACTTCCATCTCCTGATTAAGCTCTATCCGGATCGCTTGAAATGTTCGTTTGGAAGGATGTCCTCCATTCTTGCGTACCTTCGCCGGAATCGCTGCCCGGATCACCTCATTCAACTCCTCTGTTGTCCGGATCGGTGCCTGTTCTCTCCGCATAACGATATGCTTGGCAATATTCTTGGCAAATGGATCTTCACCATAATCCCGGATCACATGGTACAGATCCTGCTCTGTATATGTATTCACGATATCTGCAGCCGTCTTCTCCTGACGGTTGTCCATCCTCATATCAAGCGGAGCATCATTGCGATAAGTAAAACCTCTACTTACCGCATCCAGTTGATAAGAGGATACTCCAAGATCAAGGATGATCCCATCCACACCGCGGATGTTCAATTCCTTTAATTGACTTGTCATATTACAGTAATTATCCCGAATGATTGTCACCCGGTTATCAAATTCCGTCAGTCTCTTACGACTTGCGGTTATTGCGTCTTCATCCTGATCGATCCCGATCAGCCAGCCGTTCTTTGACAAATGTCTGCATATCTCCGAAGAGTGACCGGCACCTCCTAATGTTCCGTCAACATAGATGCCATCCGGTTTTATATTCAGATTCTCAATGGTCTCATCAAGAAGAACCGATTTGTGAGCAAACTCCATGTTGATCCTTTCCACAGTATCCAATGCCGCCAGTTCTATGGTTTGCCCGATTTTAAGAAGAACCTACGTCTCTTATCCTTGATGTCCTCCGTTCATCAGAAAATCACACCAAGATCTGACATCTCATCAATAATGCTGTCCATATCTTCCTCAATGCTTGTCTTACGAGCTTCCCAGGTGTCTACATCCCAGATCTCGATCTTCTCGATATTACCGATAATAGCAACATCCTTCTTCAGATTTGCCGCGTCTCTAAGATAAGAAGGAATAATGATCCGGCCCTGTGTATCAAATTCACAGTCTATAGCACCTGCCACAAAGTACTCCTTCAGCTTTCTACCGTTCTTATTACTATTCGAGATCTTACGCAGATTCTCTTCAAAGTTCTCCCACTCATCATTCGGATATCCATATAAGCAGCCATCCAAACCCTTAGTAAGAACAAAGCTATTACCCAATCCCCCACGAAGTTTGGTAGGAATGATCAGTCTGCCCTTGGCATCAATGCTATGATTAAATTGTCCCTTAAATCCGCTTGGCATACTGGTCATTCCCCCTTCGCTTTTTATTCATTGTGGAAAATGTGGATATTTTTGTGGAAATCTCCATTTTCTGGTCTGATGTCCCACTTTTCACCACCTAGTTGCCATTATAAGGTATTTTTTTGAAAAGTTCAATAGCACATTTCTGTGATTTTTACCAAAATTTCAAAAAGTTTTTTGTGGAAAATAGTGAGTTTTTGTCTTTTTTTGCCTTGTTGGTGCGCATAACTTCTCGTATTTCACTAATGATTCCTTACAATATCGCTGCTTTCAGGCAATTGGGATCGAGCAAACAAAAAAGAACGGATACTTCATTAAGAAGCATCCGCTCTTTGTGTTTTTTTATGACTGCTTATTTACTTATCTTCAGATTCGCCTGTATGATTCTTAGTTTCTGTACGATCATCGGTCTCTGTATGTTTCTTGGATTCCTTCTTGCCCGCCACATTGCCGACTTCAATTACATATTTTCCATATCTTCGGTACTCTACATCACGGTATATATAGAAGATTACCGAACCAATGGCAAGAACCAGTGCCAACACCTGCGACACTCTCAGATTCGTATTACCGATCATCAAAGGATCCGTCCGCAAGCTCTCGATCAGGAATCGTCCCACTCCGTATCCGAACAGATAGATGGCAAATGTCTCTCCGCGGAATCTCTTTCTTCGTGTCCACACCATCAGAAATGCAAACAGTGCCAGATTCCACAAAGCTTCATATAAGAAAGTCGGATGAACCCATATCGATCCATCCACCGTATTCGCCAGCATTTCCTCTGTAATGATCCCCTCCCGTACCAGTCCGGCAAGAGAGCCGTGATTCTCATAATACTCTACCGGAATTGCCATGGTCAGCAAGGAATTCGTATAAGTTCCAAACGCCTCACGGTTGAAGAAATTACCCAAACGCCCCATTGCCTGTGCAAGAGGCACACCGATCATGATCGTATCCAGCATTGTAAAGAACGATACCTTCCTTACCTTAGAAAAGATCAGGCAAACGATCACTCCGCCGATCACTCCGCCGTATATTGCAAGTCCGCCCTGCCGAAGATTGAGTACTCTTCCCAATATCTGTCCAAAGCTCAGTCCCGATTCAAAGTAATAATCGAGATTAAATAAGACATAATACAGCCTTGCCCCTAATATAGAAGGGATCAGCATGAATAACAGATAATCCAGATACATCTCCTGATCCTGTCCTGTACGCTTCGCCTCATTGGACGCGATCCAGAATGCCGCCAGAAAGCCACAGGCAATTACAACAGCATATAGCTTAATCTCAAAGCCAAATACCGTAAAGCCGCTTGGCACATTGTTAAAATGAATTCCCAGATTCGGAAAATCAATACTGTTCATGATACAAATCCTTTCCTGTCTCTTCAAAACGAAAACTTAACACCCGTGGTGCCTCTCTGTTCTCTTTTATAATAAACAAAGCCCCAGTACCTGCGGTATCTCGTTGTTCATTAGTGCTCACATATGTTTATACATTAAACTTAAAAAGAATCACATCTCCGTCTTGCACGACATACTCTTTTCCTTCCGAACGAAGCAATCCCTTTTCCTTCACGGCATTCATAGAGCCAAGCGAGATCAGATCATCATAGCTCACGATCTCAGCCCGTATAAATCCTCGTTCAAAGTCCGAATGAATCTTACCTGCCGCCTGTGGTGCCTTCGTCCCCTTCTCAATCGTCCATGCCCGTGTCTCCGTCTCGCCCGCTGTCAGATAACTGATCAGACCAAGCAGCGAATAGCTTGCCTTTATCAGTTTATCCAATCCGGACTCTTTTATCCCCAGCGCATCCAGATAATCTTTCCGCTCCTCATCGTCAAGCTCCGCGATCTCAGCCTCAATCTGCGCGCTGACAACAAAGACCTCGCAGTCACTGTCCTTCGCATACTTCCGGACAGCCTGGACATATTCATTACCGGTGCCGTCATCAGCCAGATCATCCTCTGCCACATTCGCTGCAAAGATTACCGGCTTATAAGTAAGCAGATTATATTCCTGAAGCCATGCAAGCTCATCCTCATCGGTCGTCTCGAAGGTCTTGGCAAGCTTACCGGATTCCAGATGCTCCTTCATCCGATTCTGTAATTCCAGTTCCTTCGCAAGCGTCTTGTCATTCTTCGCGCCGCGCACCGTCTTGGCGATCCGGCGTTCCAGCACCTCTATATCCGAAAAGATCAACTCAAAATTAATGGTCTCAATATCGCGGAGCGGATTCACACTGCCATCCACATGGATCACATTCGCGTCATCAAAGCAGCGAACCACATGCACAATCGCATCCACCTCACGAATATTCGCAAGGAACTGATTACCAAGTCCCTCACCCTTCGATGCGCCCTTAACCAATCCTGCAATATCCACAAACTCGATCACCGCCGGAGTCGTCTTAGCCGAATGATACATCTCTGTTAATTTCTTCAGTCGCTCGTCCGGAACTGCAACCACTCCCACATTCGGATCGATCGTACAGAACGGATAATTCGCACTCTCCGCTCCCGCCTTCGTAAGTGAATTAAATAAGGTACTCTTTCCAACATTCGGGAGACCCACGATTCCTAGTTTCATAATATCTCAACTCTCCTTTATTTATAGGTGTTTTTGTGTATTCAAAACATGCATTTCGCCAATCTTTCGCCATTTTATTTTATAAATGCGAAATCACAATCCAATACACTCGCTCATATATTTC
>JAFUAW010000045.1 GCA_017460485.1 Lachnospiraceae bacterium
CTTATAATCCTGAATTGTTTTGATCTGTTCACAATATGACATGATCTTTTCATCCGATAAGTGTATAACCTGATCCAACACCCTTTCCGCATCATCAATATTCGCTATTGGTTCATCCCAATTCTCTAAAGTTAAAGCCCAAGGAACAAACGCAGCGTTAACATGAAAGCTGAACGGCATGCTGTCAGCAGCTTCCTTCATTTCAAAGATTTCCCAAAATAAATCATCAAGAGAAATAGGTTTTACCTGGATTTTGATTTTAATACCATGTAGATACACAGTTTCAAACAGAATATAGATCCAATTACCGATCACTTTATAGGGGGTGCCGGAAATACTCTTGAATCCATATTTCTTTAATATAGTCTTCAATAGCTTTTTCTCAATTAATTGCGTTAATTCTCTTAATTCTGCTTGTTCTGCCCGAGTCATTCCTTAGCCTTTCATAAACATGATTTATCAATCATCTATATCGCTTTTCATATTCCCCTGCATGAATACACAGCCAAACGACAATCCGATCAGTATGGTCCCTGCAATCGCAAATGGCGCGTTGACCATGGAAATAATGGAACTGACAGATGATAATTTCGCAAGATGCATGGCACTCCCGATATGGCTGTAAATCATATTTTCCAAAGGTGCCGCGTATGTGAAGATCAACTGTAAGACTCCATACAGGATTGCAAATAAAATACCGATCAGCTTCTCCTTACCTTCATAATTCCTTCTTGTAGATATTACCAGGCAGTATATTCCTAATACCATAAGTAAGTCAAGAGTCCTAAGAATAGAGACAATAGGAAATACAAACGGTGACGAAGCAGCATAAGGTGACGCTGTTAAACGCACAACCGGATTCTGTGCAACGGTAATCAGGATCGTGAAAAGGAATTGAATTGCCATCATTCCTGCAGCAATATATCCTGTAATCTTTGCCGGACGATTCATAAGGTTTTCCTCCATATAAGCAATATTATCTAATAATCATTATAAGCAATACTACCTGATATTAACTAATTCTTAAAGCTGTGGATCGGGGCCGGTATCCGTCCGCCGCGGTTAATAAAGTCATCACAGCCAAATGGATTTACATGCATAATCGGCGCATGGCCAAGAAGTCCGCCGAATTCGGCATTGTCTCCTTCCTTCTTGCCGATTACAGGAATGATCCGGACGGCAGTGGTCTTCTGATTTACCATGCCAAGCGCCATCTCATCCGCAATGATCCCGGAGATGGTTGTTGCCTTCGTATCTCCCGGAACCGCAACCATATCCAGTCCAACGGAGCAGACACAGGTCATAGCCTCTAATTTCTCTAAGGAAAGCGCGCCGGCAACGGCTGCATCAATCATCCGCTGATCCTCGCTGACCGGAATAAAGGCACCTGACAGACCGCCAACATAGGAAGAAGCCATAACTCCGCCTTTTTTCACCTGATCGTTAAGGAGTGCAAGGGCTGCCGTCGTTCCCGGCGCTCCCGCATATTCCAGTCCGATCTCCTCTAAGATCTCGCCAATGCTGTCTCCTACCGCCGGTGTTGGCGCAAGGGACAGGTCGATAATACCAAATGGAACACCCAGCCGCTTGGATGCCTCCTGTGCAACCAGCTGTCCGACACGGGTAATCTTAAATGCAGTCTTCTTAATCGTCTCACACAGAACCTCAAAGTTCTCGCCGCGCACCTGAGATATGGCAGTCTTAACAACACCTGGACCGCTGACGCCGACGTTAATGATCTTGTCAGCTTCCGTCACGCCGTGAAAGGCACCTGCCATAAATGGATTATCATCCGGCGCATTGCAGAACACGACGAACTTGGAGCAGGCGATCGAGTCCTGATCTTTCGTTAATTCGGCGGCTTCCTTGATCATCTCTCCGATCAATTTGACGGCATCCATATTAATACCGGTCTTGGTAGAGCCCACATTGACCGAGCTGCATACCACATCCGTCTCTGCAAGGGCTCTCGGAATGGAGCGTATCAGCAGCTCGTCCGCAGGGGTCATTCCCTTGGTCACAAGTGCAGAATAACCGCCGATAAAGTTTACGCCGACCTTTTTCGCTGCCTCATCCAAGGTCTTGGCAATCGCCACAAAATCATCGATCGTCTTGCAGACAGTGCCGCCAATCAACGCGATCGGAGTCACGGAGATTCGTTTATTGACGATTGGAATTCCATATTGCAGCTCGATGTCCTTGCCTACCTGAACCAGATCCTTTGCAGATTTCGTAATCTTCGCATAGACCTTATCACATACCTCTTTTAACGATGCACCATTACAGTCCAGCAAACTAATACCCATTGTGATCGTACGGACATCCAGATTCTCCTTCTGGATCATCTCATTTGTTTCAATTACTTCATGTATATTAATCATGTATTATCAATCCTTTTCTAATTATTCGTTTCTTCTCATCTCAATCAAAAAAAATGATTGAAAGACTCTTAGTTCTTGATCTATATTGATCAAATACATATATGATACCATGATTATACTCTATGCATCATATTGAAGATCTCTTCCCGCTGAAGATTGATTACAACACCGATCTCCTCTCCAATCTGCACCAGTTCATCAGAAATGATCTTAAAATCCTTCAAGGAAGAATCCACATCCACGATCATCATCATATTAAAATATCCCTGCACGATCGTCTGGGAAATATCCAGAATATTGATCTGATTATTTGCAAGATATGTGCATACCTTGGCTATAATACCTACGGTATCTCTTCCAACTACGGTTATCAC
>JAFUAW010000004.1 GCA_017460485.1 Lachnospiraceae bacterium
AGGAGTATGAGAAGAAGAACGTGAAAACCGTATACTACCTGTCCATGGAGTTCTTAATGGGACGGGCACTTGGTAATAACCTGATCAACTTAACCTATTATGATGAGATTAAGGAAGCATTGGATGAGCTCGGCTTTGACTTGAATGTGATCGAGGATCAGGAGCCGGACGCAGCGCTTGGTAATGGTGGTCTTGGCCGTCTTGCAGCATGTTTCTTGGATTCTCTTGCAACTCTTGGCTATCCGGCATATGGATGCGGTATCCGGTATCGTTATGGTATGTTCAAGCAGGCGATCAAGGATGGCTATCAGATTGAGGAGCCGGATGACTGGTTGAAGGAGGGCAATCCATTTGAGGTACGCCGTGCAGAGTACACCTGTGAGGTGAAGTTCGGCGGATATGTTAAGGTGGAGAATAAGAACGGCCGTAACTTCTTCAGTGTAGAAGGATATCAGGCAATCCGTGCAGTACCGTATGATCTTCCGGTCATCGGTTATGGCAATAATATCGTGAATACGCTTCGTATCTGGGATGCGGAGGCTATTCAGAACTTCAATCTGGATTCCTTTGATAAGGGTGAATATCAGAAGGCAGTGGAGCAGCAGAATCTTGCCAGAACGATCGTTGAGGTGCTGTATCCGAATGATAATCATTATTCAGGAAAGGAACTGCGTTTAAGACAGCAGTATTTCTTCATTTCTGCATCGATCCAGACGGCGATCCGCAAGTTCAAGGAGAATAATAAGGATCTTCATGATATTCCGAAGAAGATCACATTCCAGTTAAATGATACTCATCCAACCGTTACGGTTGCAGAGCTTATGAGAATCCTGATGGATGAGGAAGGCTTGGAATGGGATGAGGCATGGGAGATCACGAAGCATACCTGTGCATATACCAACCACACGATCATGTCAGAAGCATTGGAGAAATGGCCGATCGAGCTGTTCTCAAGACTGCTTCCGCGTGTATACCAGATCATTGAGGAGATCAACCGCAGATTCGTTCTTGAGATTGAGGCGAAGTATCCGGGCAATCAGGATAAGATCCGGAATATGGCAATCCTGTATGATGGACAGGTTCGTATGGCATATCTTGCAATTGCAGGTTCTTTCTCTGTCAATGGTGTTGCACAGCTTCATACAGAAATCCTGAAGAAACGTGAGCTGAAGGATTTCTATGAGATGAATCCGAAGCAGTTTAATAATAAGACCAATGGTATTACCCAGCGTCGTTTCCTGCTGCATGGTAATCCACTGCTTGCAAGTTGGATCACGGATAAGATCGGCGATGAGTGGATCACGGATCTTAGTCAGATCAGCAAGCTGAAGGTATATGTAGATGATGCCAAGTGCCAGCAGGAATTCATGAATATTAAGTATCAGAATAAGATCCGTCTGGCAAACTATATCAAAGAGCATAATGGTGTGGATATCGATCCTCGTTCTATCTATGATGTTCAGGTGAAGCGTCTGCATGAGTATAAGAGACAGCTCTTAAATATCCTGCATGTTATGCATCTGTATAATGAATTAAAGGCAAATCCGGGCATGGATATGGTCCCGAGAACCTTCATCTTCGGCGCGAAGGCAGCAGCCGGTTATAAGCGCGCGAAGCTGACAATCAAGCTGATCAACTCGGTTGCGGATGTAATCAACAATGATGAGTCCATTAAGGGTAAGATTAAGGTAGTATTCATTGAGAACTACCGTGTATCGAATGGCGAGATCATCTTTGCCGCAGCTGATATCAGCGAGCAGATCTCAACTGCATCCCGCGAGGCTTCCGGTACCGGTAACATGAAGTTCATGTTAAATGGTGCATTAACCCTTGGAACGATGGACGGCGCGAACGTTGAGATTGTAGAAGAGGTTGGCCAGGAGAATGCATTTATCTTCGGTATGTCAGCCGATGAGGTTATGAAGTATGAGCGCGAAGGTGGATATTATCCGATGGATATCTACAACAATAATCAGGCAGTTCGTACCGTGCTTACCCAGCTGATCAATGGCTTCTACTCGCCGGAGGATCCGGATATGTTCCGTGAGTTATATGATTCCTTGACCAAGGAAGATGTATACTTTATCCTGAAGGATTTTGATTCTTATGCAGAAGCACATAAGAAGGTAGATGAAGCATACCGCGATGAATCCGCATGGGCACGTTCCGCAATGCTGAATACTGCATGTGCCGGTAAGTTCTCATCTGACAGAACGATTCAGGAATATGTGGATGACATCTGGAAGTTAGACAAGGTAACCGTTAAGCTTCCGAAGTCTGCAAAATAAGAATAATCTGATTTATAAATTAAGTTTTCAGACCGGGAATTCCGCAGATTACGGATTCCCGGTCTTTTCATGCGCGTCTCCTGAGGCAAGCAGACATGCTTGCATGGATATTTGCCGAGGGGCGCGGCATCGAGTAGGGAAGAAGAATCTTCCCTACTCGATTGAAAAAAGAATTTTATTAAGGCGGATTCTCCTATGCTTGATCGGAATACCAAGATGACTGTCCTCATATAATAGTATGTAGATTGTATCGGAAAGGAGCATTTGACCATGCGCGAGCGGATTACCATCGGATTTGCCGTCTGTATTGTGATCATTTTCCTGCCTTATTTTTTGACATTGATGATTACCGGACTTACCGGCGAAGGGAAGACGACAGAGTCGATCCATACCATCAGCACCGGCAAGACCGTATCTGTAGAATATGGGGGAGAATATAAGGTGTTGGATGTGGAAGAATATTTGCTGGGTGTACTTCCGGGCGTGGCGGGCAGCAATCAGGAGCCGGAGGTATGGAAAGCATTGGCTGTAATTGAACGGACGAATATATACCGGCAAATGGGCGGTAATACAACAGTGGATGAAGCCGATCTGACAGAGGATTATCTGACTGAGGAGGAGATCCGGGAGCTTTGGGGAGAACGGAGATATCAGAAGGAGTGTTCGGAAGTTGAGCAGGCAATCCTGACAACCGCAGGACAGACCATGACATATGATGGGGAATATATTATGGCGTGTTATCATATGGTAAGTGATGGAACTACCGTCAGCGCGGAGGAAATGATCGGACAGGCAGTTCCGTATCTGGTGTCGGTAGACAGCGGGCGGGATGTGGAGTCTAAGGATTACATGAGTCTTATTACGATCTCTAAGGACGAATGGAAGGCGGCGGATGGTCGGGCACACGTGCTTGCGGTCAATAAGGCAACAGAGCATGGATATGTGCAGGAGGTATCCATCGGAGAAGATTTGATGTCTGCGGATGAATTCTGCAGAAAGTATCAGATTCCGTCCTATCATTTCTACATAGAAGATCTTGGAAATGACAGTAATTCATACCGGATCGTGGCTCTCGGAAAAGGCAGCGGAATGGGACTCAGCATCTATGGAGCGGGAGTAATGAGCCGGGAGGGGAAAGACTATACAGATATTTTGAAATATTATTATCCCGGAGTACAGATCGTATAAGAAAAGCAAGGTATATATTAAGATAAATCAGGGAATATCAAGTTCAGAAAAATAATGGTCAGATGTGTGTTATTTGTCGGAATTAACTCTTTACGTGGAAGAGTCTGATGGTGTATAGTAGTGACTACACCCCTTTTATTCGAAAGATTTTCATATGACAATTATGTATGACTATAAGAGATTGGATGATCTGCTTTATGATAAATAATAAACGATGGATATTCGTAACAATTGAAATTATCTTCATGGCAGTATTTGGAATCGGCCTGCTGTTTTTTCAAAAGAAGCTTGTGGAGAAGATCTCTGTGCAGACCCCTGCGTCTGAAGAATATGGTATAGAAGAATCTCCGAAGGTTCTGCTTCCTTATCCGGAGTTCATGAATACAGCATCTGAGATTAGTATAGAAGGGTATGATGGAGAAGAACCGCTGGAGGAAACAATTACTGACTATCCGGATATGTTACTGGATCTCGAAGATTATGCAAATGCTCCCATCAGCAATGGGACGCCATATTATATTAAGGTGAACCGGCTTCAGAATGTGGTTACCGTCTATGAGTTGGATGAGAACGATCAATATACGATCCCGGTTCGAGCTTTTGTGTGTTCTGTAGGCAAGAACAATGCTACACCGACAGGAACCTATCGGACTTCGGATAAGCATGAATGGAGTGCATTGGTAGGCGGCGTATACGGTCAATACGCATATCGGATCAATGGACATATTATGTTTCATTCGGTGCCATATTATAGACGAGATAAGGGAACCCTGGAAAGTGAAGAATATAACAAATTAGGTACCGCAGCATCACTCGGCTGTGTGAGAATGGCAGCTGCCGATGTGAAATGGATCTATGATAATTGCCCTGCCGGTACGATTGTTACAATCTATGATAGTGATTATCCGGGACCGTTAGGAAAGCCTGTAGCGGAGGTCTTGGATCTTAATGATGAAAAATCAAACTGGGACCCTACCGACCCGGACAAAGAAAATCCTTGGAATACCGGGGGAATACGTTTCTTCGGATGTGGACAGAAGATTCTGGAACGGGGATATTCCGGTGATTATCTCGCCGGTGTGACGGCTTATGATGAGAACGGAAATGATCTGTCTAATTTGATCCGGTATGATACGGATTGTAATCCATGGGAAACGGGAATGTATGATATTACGTATCGGCTTCAGACACCGGATGGAAGAACTGCCAGTATGTATGGAACAATTTATGTGACAGATACAATTTCTCCAGAGCTTGTGATGGAACAGGACTATATTAGCTTGAATCGCATTCAGGCCGTCAATCACAATTGGGAGCAGGAAGTCAGAAAACAGGTTCAAGTGATAGATGCATCTATGACATTACCGGATTCCTGTCTGCAGATTCAAATGGATGTTCCGGAGGAAGGAATTACACAAATGACAGCAATGCTTACTGCCTCAGATGAATATGGTAATCTAACTGAGCAGGAGACGAGGGTGTATATTGATTGGAATCCGCCGATAGTCGGAGATCCTTCTGAATATGAGATCCCGGGAGGAACAGAGGAAGAGATCCGTCAGCAGCTCTTAAGTGTTATTCCGGTTACAGATGCGGAAAGCGGAATTCAGGAACTGAAAGTTACCTGGACACAGCATGTCAGCTTTCATACATATAATGTGATGGTAATCGCAAAGGATTATTACGGCAATGTAACTACGCGTTTTTTTGAGGGTTTTCGTATTCGAGAATGTTCATTATAAAAACTCATGAATAAAAACATGATCTCTGGCAACACTAGTACCAGAGGTGATGAAAATGAAGAATCTTATGCGTGATTTTTGGAGAACGAACGGTTTCTACGTATCATTTGGACTGGGTATTGTGGCTTTGGTTGCGGCACTGGCGATCTATAATGTGAACAGTCACAGGGAAAACCAGAATCAGAATATCAACTTAAATGAACCGGCCGTCTCTGATATTGCTAAAATGGACAGTACAAAAGATATAGATTTAGGTGAGAATCCGGATGGAGATATGGATGTTCCGATGGATATGCAGCAAGGATCAAAAAAAGATTCTGTTGCGGCTGACTCAGATCGTATTATTTTGAATGGAGAAGGCAGGGATCATATACCAGATAGCAGGATTGTCGATGATCAGGTACAGGGTAATACCTTATTTGATGAGCAGGAAATGGGAGAACTGATTGCGTCTCAGAATTCAGAGGGGGATTCTGCCGGTATGAGTTCATCAGAAGATGAAGTGATTTCAGATGAGGGACTTCAGGAAACTATGGCAGAGGCGGAAATATCCTATGCGCCGTTAGAAGGTCTCACATTCCTTGGAATGGAAGAAGTCAGTATGCCGGTGATGGGTAATATCATCCTTCCGTATAGTATGGATACAACAGTGTTTTTTAAGACATTAGGATTGTATCGCTGTAATCCGGGTATGCTGCTTCAGGCTCCGACAGGAACGGATGTTGTATCAATCTGGCATGGTCAGGTGACAGATATCCGTGACAGCAAGGAATACGGTAAGATGGTGACGGTGAATCTTGGAAGCGGATATGAAATGATCTACGGTCAGTTGCAAGACATTCGTGTAGCAGTTGGGGATGAAGTATATCAGGATACTATTCTGGGAACGGTAGCAGAGCCGACAGCATATTATCAGGAGGAAGGTCCGCATATCTTCTTTGAGGTTAAGAAAGATGGTACTCCGATCGATCCGCTGGATATACTTCAATTGGAATAGAACACATCAGTGCCTTAGTATTCATTCATTTTATGATAATAGGAATAACCGTCTCTTTTACTGTAATTACAGGAAGAAGAGGCGGTTATTATGTGTTATGTACAAGATGGATATATTGTAATTTTATACTAGACAATAGGCTTCGGACATTATACAATAGTAACGAGAGGGCGGAGAAACGATTTGTGATGAAGTCGTTATCTTCGTTTCTTTCTGTGTTATATAAAGGTTTATCTTGTCAGAGAATGGCAATATGAACATGGACACAAGAATATGCGGAACCGGGAGCAGATAAGGTGAGCGAACATAAAGAACGAGATTTTATGGAAGATATGTATCTTGCCGTAATGAAGCAATTACATAGTATTGTATTTGAGGTAGATTATACTTCGGATGAGATATACTGCTCACCGATGTTTGAGGAATACTTTGGAATTCGGGAAATCTATGATATTGATTTTACTTTGGATGACCGAACAAGACGGATTCTTTATGCAGATGATATTGAATTATATCGTACTTTATTTATCTCTCAATCAGGCGAGAACACTGTGATTTGTCGATTTGTTCATAAAGATGAGAGCGTGCATTGGTATCGGGTGACGTTGCAATATGTCCGAAGCGAGGAAGGAGAATTGCAGCGTGTGATCGGAACGATGAAAGATGTGACGGATGAGATCCGGACTTCAGCTGAACTTCGTTATCACAGAGATTACGATGCTCTGACCGGAGCTCCGAGTTTTGACAAGTTCTATGAAGAAGTTACCCGGTTGGCAGATTGGGATAACGGGCATCAACATGCAATGATCGTTTTTGATGTGGAGCAGTTGAAGATTATTAATGATCTGAAGGGACTTCGGATCGGTGATTTGGTTCTGATTCATATTGCGGATTGTCTGAAGGAGGCAGTAACATCACCGAATTGCTATTGCCGTATGTATAGTGATATGTTCTGTATTTTTATGATGTATGAAACCAAAGGAGATATCATAAGATTTATTGAGAAATTAAAGAAAAAGATTGAAACAAATGAATTTGATTTTGATGTGAAGACCTGTTATGGTGTTTATCTGCCGCAGGAGGATGAAGAGATTGTTGTGAATCTTATGTGTGACCGCGCATCTCTTGCAAAGAAGAGTATTAAATACAGTGCTATGCAGTTCTGTGCATTCTATGATGAAGAGTACCGAAATGAGATCATGAAGAACAACCGGATTGAAGCGGAGATGCAGAAGGCATTAGAGGAGCATCAGTTCCTGATGTATTTGCAACCGAAGGTGGGTCTTGTTGATGGTAATATCGTTGGAGCTGAGGTATTGGCAAGATGGAAGCATCCGGAAAAGGGAATGATCCAACCGAATGATTTTATTCCATTATTTGAACGAAATGGATTCATTGTGAAATTAGATGAATATATGTGGGAGGAAGCCTGCAAAGCCATTCAGGAATGGCGGAAAGAGGGCAGGAAGGAATTCCCGGTCTCAGTGAATGTATCGAGATATCATATTCAGAATCACAGAATTGAACGGGTTTTGAAAAAGCTGTTAGAGCAGTATGAATTAAGTCCGAAAGATCTGTCATTGGAGATTACGGAAACTATGTTTTTTGATAATGAGGAGGATCTGTACTCTCTGTTAAGGCGGTTACAGGAAATGGGCTTTCGGTTAGAGGTAGATGATTTTGGCTCCGGATATTCTTCGTTGAATATGCTGCGTAACATTCCGGCCGATGTACTGAAAATAGATAAGGGATTTTTGGATGATACCCTGACTTCCGAAAAGGGTAAGATTGTAATCCGGCATACAATTGAAATGGCAAAAGAACTGGAATTAGAGATTATTGCGGAAGGTGTAGAGACAACAGAACATGTAGAATTCTTAAGGGATTATAAGTGTGATGTAGCTCAGGGATTTTATTTTGCAAAGCCGATGCCGCTAGAGGAATTTAATAAACTGAATTTCTAAGATCGATATATATTATCCAGATATATCACGGCGTTATAGTGTTATAGTAATGTAATAATAATCATAAATATCTTTCGGGGGAGATTATCAAATGCTTGAAACCTTAAAAGAGCTTATTGCAGAACAATTAAGTGTAGATGCAGAGGATATCAATCTATATACATCTTTTCGGGATGATTTGGATGTAGATTCACTGGATCTGTTTGAACTGATTATGGCAGTAGAGGATAAGTTCAATATTGACTTTCCGTCCTCTGACGCGGAGAAATTGGATACTGTAGAGGATATCATTAACTATCTGCAGGATCATGGAATAGATGGATAAGATTTCTGGTTTTATAACAAAGTAATCAGTAAATGTATAAGAAAGAAGCGGGATATTCCCGCTTCTTTCTTATACTATATACTAAGATTAATTTGGATTAACCAAGAACAACGACTACTTCATGTGCTTTGCCATCTCCAAATACAGGTACTACATTGCCTTCAATCGCATTGCCGTCAACGGTCACGCTCTTGACACCCTTGCATACATGCGAAGGATTCTGAACGGTAATGTTGTAGGTTGCGTTCCGGAACTGACGGGTAGCGGTGAAGCTTCCCCATACGGCCGGGATAGAAGGATCAATCTTCAAACCATCATAATCCGGTGTAATACCTAAGATGTACTGTGAAATCGCTACGAAGTTCCATGCAGCGGTACCAGTCAGCCAACTGTTCTTAGCTTCGCCGGAACGACCTGCATCCTTACCTGCGATCATCTGTGCATATACATAAGGCTCTGTTCTGTGAAGATCAGAGATATCTTCATTGAATGCAGGAGCAATTCTTGCATACCAGTCGAATGCCAGATCTCCCTTGCCTGCATAAGCGGCAGCTGCGATCATCCACGCATTGTTATGGCAGAATACACCGGCATTCTCTTTATATCCGCCCGGATAAGTTGAGATCTCACCGTATTCAATATAATACTTAGTAAATGCGGGATTGTTAAGAACCAAACCATACTTGCATCCAAGCCGTTCTTCAACTGCAGCAAGTACCTTCTCTGCATATCCTTCTTCTTTACCGATATCAGACATGATACCGAAGCCCTGTGGCTCGATGAAGATCTTACCTTCTTCGTTCTCCTTAGAACCAACCTTTCTTCCAAGGTCGTCATAAGCACGTAAGAACCAGTCGCCATCCCAGCCTGCATCCATGATATTCTTCTTCATCTTATCGATCTCAGCCTGTGCCTTCTCGGCCTCTGCTGTATCGCCCTTATGCTTGCAAAGTGCTACATATTCCGGTCCCGCATAGGTGAATAAGGTTGCAACGAATACAGATTCTGCAACATCTGAGAATCCCTTGTCGCCATACTTCGGAGAAGTATAGGTCTGGAAGCTCTCACCCGGTGTATCGGACCAGCAGGACAGGTTCAAACAGTCATTCCAGTCTGCACGCATAGCAAGCGGAAGGCCATGAGGACCAACACTGTTCGCTACTTTGTAGAAGGACTGATGTAAATGGTGCATCATAGACTGTGCCAGACTCTCATCATTCCGATATGGTACATTCTCATCTAAGATCGAATAATCGCCGGTCTCCTTGATATAAGCTGCGGTAGACAGGATCATCCATAACGGATCATCGGAGAAGTTACCGCCAAGGGTATCATTCCCCTTCTTGGTAAGCGGCTGATACTGATGGAAGCATCCGCCATCCTCGAACTGGGTTGCGGCGAGGTCTAAGATTCTCTCTCTTGCACGATCCGGAATCTGATGAACGAATCCGAGCAGGTCCTGGTTGGAATCACGGAAGCCCATACCACGTCCGATGCCGCTCTCGAAATAAGAAGCGGAACGTGACATATTGAAGGTAACCATACATTGATACTGATTCCAGATATTAACCATACGGTCAACCTTCTCATCCGGAGTCTTAACCGTATACTTCGATAACAGAGCGATCCAGTCACGCTTTAATGCATCCAGTGCTGCGTCAACCTTCTCGGTGGAATCGAACTGCTCGATCATCTTATATGCTCTGGACTTATTCATAGAACCGTCTGCATTGAACTTCTCTTCAAACGGATTCTCAACATAACCTAAGATGAAAATGAAGTCCTTAGATTCTCCAGGAGACAGGGTAACCTTAATGCTGTGAGAAGCAATCGGAGACCAGCCGTCAGCCTTAGAATTATTGGACTTACCAGCGATAACAGCCTGTGGCTTGTCAAAGCCGTTGTATAATCCCATAAAGGATTCACGGTCGCAGTCATAGCCGTCGATCTCTGAATTTACAGTATAGAATGCAAAATGATCACGACGTTCCTTATATTCTGTCTTATGGAATAAGGTAGATCCTTCCACTTCAACTTCGCCGGTGTTGAAGTTCCGCTGGAAGTTGGTGGAATCGTCCTCTGCATTCCATAAGCACCACTCTAGGAATGAGAATAATACGAATTCTTTCTTAGAAGTACCTTCGTTCTTTAAGGTAACCTTTTGAACCTCTCCTTTATAGCCATTTGGAACGAAGAAAGTAACCTCAGCCTTTAATTCGTTGCTCTTGCCGGAAATCACGGTATAGCCCATACCATGACGGCACTCATAGAAGTCTAATTCCTTCTTGACCGGTGACCAGCCTGGTGACCAGATATTGTCATCTTCATTGATGTAGAAATAACGTCCGCCCATATCAACCGGAACATTATTATAACGATAACGGGTAATTCTGCGTAAGCGGGCATCCTTGTAGAAGCTGTAACCGCCTGCTGTGTTGGAAATGAGTGAGAAGAAATCCTGATTGCCTAAGTAGTTGATCCATGGATAAGGAGTCTTAGGGTTCGTGATCACGTACTCCTTGTTTTCATCATCGAAATAACCGAATTTCATATAACTATGTACCTCCCTTGTG
>JAFUAW010000046.1 GCA_017460485.1 Lachnospiraceae bacterium
CATGCTCTCCCTGCCTTTTCTTCATCCGCGCGCTCGGACTGAAAATTCAAAATCTTTAAGAATTTTCGGGGTTGTCTTGTTGTTTAATTATCAAGGTTCTTAATGTCCCTGACGCATCCTGTCTTATCGCGTCAGCAAAAACTATAATAACATCGTGAAATGCTAATGTCAACACCCTTTTTTAACTTTTTTCAATTTTGGAGAAATCAGTTTATGAAGAAGGAGATTATATGCTATCCAATTCCGGTTACTTTTGTGATCGTATTCAACAGAAAATTATGCTCAAACAAAAAGTTCAGCACCAAGTTGCCACTGATATCATCATACAACCGCATTCCGAGCGGCGTACTTCCGAACAGTGACACAACAATGAACAGGCTCCATATAATCGCCAGGGACTGCACCAGTCCCAACGCAACTCCGCCGGCCTTATCCATTCCATTTAATATCGGGATTTCCTTCAAGACATCCAGTGAATACAGGAGGATCATGGAAAATACCGTGATCACAATCTGAATCACAACAAATGCAAGACAATTCATGCACAGATTTGTCAGATAACCTGCAATATATTCATAGAATCCATGAATATTCAACGCTTCATATACCGAGGTATTATTGTTATTGACCAAAGCCATTTTAAGAGCCTCCGGCACACGAAGATCATCGATCACTGTCATTTCTTCTGCCTTCGTTGTCAGCAGCTGTTCTGTATTGAGTTCTAATGTGGATACGATATAATCCTGAATCTTCTCATCTACAGGTGTGTATTTCTGCAGTGCCTCACTCACATATGGGGTCGCAAACGCGGATAACACCATCGCAAGGATTGTGGCTCCGGCTACCAAAACCGTCCGGAACAATCCGCGTGCATATCCTCTCCATACACACAACCCGGTTATGATCAATAATACAATCAACAATATACTCATACCGTCATCCTTCAATTCTGCTGTGCCTGTGTGTCTTTCTCTTCTTCCGTATACAACAGATGGATCATCTGCGTAGAATCATCATATACCACAATATACTGTTCCGGATTGCCGGTCGGGATCAGATTCACAACCTCCTTTGGGAAGCTGTAACTGAATTTGAGCCGTCCGTTAAAATCATAGATCCTGCATTCCGACATGCCCACGATTACGAGTTCATCTTCGGTCGCATACAGATAATTATAGACAAATTCCAACGGCTTGGAGAACTGCAGATTACCATTGGTGTTATAGACCTTGATCAAATACGGAGACAGACTGTCTTCCCCGGAATCATTGGCCAGCATGGTACTGCTCCGTTCCACAACTCCCACATATTTGCTGTTATAAAAAATGCTCTGGATCTCCCCCTGAAAATCATCGATCCGCGCTTTCTCGCTCGGTTTTTCCCGCATACTGTACACAACGAACTGATCATCTCCAAAGGCACAGACCACATCATTCGATAAAAATTCAATCTTCGGAACAATAGTATCTCCGAGATTATTGAATCCGCCCACCAGACGATCCGCAACATTCTGACCGACATCTCCGTAATTATATGCGGCAATGGAATTCTCCACCGTCACACCGTTTACGGTAATAAAACTGGTCATCATTTTCGTCCCGTCATTTGACAAAGTGATATCCAGCGGATATCCGCTGTCCGCTATCGTTGTCCGATGCTTGGCGATCTCCTGTCCGTTCTTATCATAGATCTCAATATAATTCTCGGTTTCATTTTCCAATACTACCGCAAATACCCCCTGTGAAGCCACATCTATATTGCAGATAGTATACGGAGTTTCCATATAATTCACACGTCCGTCTTCATTAAATATATAGACACTGTTACCGTTCAGATCCGCTACAGCGATATATTTATCAGAAATCACAGCCGTCGGCTGCTTCATCTTATAGCTTTCCACCCAGATAGCCTGTCCGTTTTTATCCAGATAGGTAATTCCCTCCTGGCTGTATTTGATCAGGCTGTCATTATATGCCTCATAGGTCATTCTTGTCGCATCATTGCCCGCCGTCTCGGAAAGCACCTCATAATCATTATATACCTTGGATCGCTTGGAAATATAAAATGCCAGCAATCCCAGTATAACGCCGCCTATCAGGATCAATACGATCATCCCCACCGAGAATCCCCGGCGGTTATCCGCTGCCCCATCCTCATCCGGATCATCCGGCCGGTCATCACTTATGCTGCTTCCGCGGCCTCCGAATCTTACTACCTTATCTTCTGAGCGGAGCTCTCCCTCTGTCTGTTCTTTACGAAGACTTCGTTTCTCTTTTGCCATAATCTATCCTCACACATCTCCGGAATCCAACCGGAAACCGACAAGACATACTATCTGTCTGCATATTACTTACAACAACCTATCACTCCTATATTATACCAATCAGGAACACTTGTCCAATAAAACCTATTATGAAATATCCGGAATGATCAGAATCTGTCCCACCGAGATATCATCGCCGCTGGACAACTCATTCGCCTTAATAATATCATCAACATATAAAATGGAATGATACATGGAAAAACTGATAGAAGATAAGGTATCCCCATTCTTAACGGTATAATACTTAACACTATCCACAGTAACCACTGCCTCCGGCTCCTGTCTGGTATCCTCCGTCGGCGAACCGGCTGTTTCCACAGCTTCTTCTGTCTGTGAAGAGTCTGTTCGATCTGCGTCCTCACCGTCCGGCAGCTCCGTATCAGTTCCGTCCGTGGATTCTTCAGATGCACTTACCGGCTCCTCTGTTACCGTCTCTTTGGGCTGCTCCGATACAGATGCCGTCTCTGTTGTCTGTTCGGTTGTCACATTTGCTCCCACCGTGATCACATTGGCGACAGGAACAGAATCATCCGATTCATCTGGTGTATTACCGGCCAAAGCTCCTCCGTCAGTCATGATCGCCATTCGTTCAAATGCGACCTCCAACTGCTTCAGCCTGTCATAATTACTGATCGCCGCAATTCCCAATGCCAGACAGGCGATCGTCAGCAGGGAGCTTGCAACATAAAAAAAGCCTGCAGACTTCTTCTCCGGTATCGGAGCCGCCATACGCCGCTGTTCCAACCGCTTCCGATATGCATTCAGCAGATCCTGATCCCGCTCCGCAATATCCGTTTCCGACTCAACCATATGGCTGGTTTGCGTCATCATATAATTCTGCATGGCATCATTTCGCGTATAATATATGTAATAACCGCTCTGTTTCTTCAAAGCATTATTCTCATAGAAATACCAGGCATCCTCTTCCTCAAGAGAATCTATCATATATAATACTTTATCCCTGCCGGGAAAATTATCCAGATGCATCTTCGTGATCTTCTCATTCACTTGTGTTGTAAATCCCATTCGCGACAGGAACCAGCCCACTACCTCCAGATCCGGGAAGAACCTCTTGACCTCTGCATAGATCTTACTCCAGATCTCATTGCTGAATTCCGTTTCTTCCATATCGAATTCTACATTCTGCGCTTCAATCGCTCCGCTGATAAATAAGACTCCCTGTCCTTCGCTCTGCTTATATTCCCCGAGCAGGATCGCGCCTCTTGCATAGGTATTTCCCGGCTTTGCCAGCTGATTCAGATATGTGATCACATAATCCTCAACATATATCTTCCGGTTTCCCTGTGGTGTGCCAACCTGACGTATATTCTTCGGGAGACGTATTCCCTGAATTTCTCCTTTGGGTGTGTCCTCTTCCGAATGATCGTATATTACTTCTATCATTGCCTAGCTCCCGCCCTTCCTTTCGCGTTTTCCCGAATCATACCACCGAAGGGCAAGAATCTTTATCAAACCTTGTCGAATCCCTATTCTAATCTATCGCATCTTTCCCGCTATACGATTCCGCTTCGACATCACAAGAAATAAAATAATAAAAAAAGACAGAATCCGATGTGTCTGTCATACTTCTATCTCCATATGTCCATGTCTAAATCTCTATTTTCCGTTCATACTCTATCTATAATGATTAAAAATAAAAAACAATTCTCTTAAAAAGGCAGACTATCATGAATAAGGTATTTTACTTTGACGCAGCAGACCCTTTTGCCTACGAATCACTGGGGAGGGAGCTGTATTATTTATTGGAAGAGACACGCAAACCATACCAGGAACTGATCTTTCTCTGTATCGGAACCGACCGTGTAACCGGAGATGCCCTCGGTCCTCTGGTAGGGCACCGGCTTCGATCTTCCAGCAATAATTTCAATATATATGGCACCCTTGCGCATCCGGTTCACGCCATCAATCTGGCAGATACCATGGAACACATATATGATCTTTATGAAGATCCCTATATTGTTGCCATTGACGCCTCACTGGGAACAAAGGAGCACATCGGCTATGTTACCCTCAAACAAGGACCTTTAAAACCGGGACAAGGCATCGCCAAGAATCTTCCGGAGATCGGCCATCTCTCCATTACCGGGATCGTGAACCTGTCCGGTCATCCCGGCTCTTATCTGCTGCAGAACACCAGACTCTATACGGTCATGAACATGGTCGACTGCATTACCCTGGGAATCAATCATGCGGAGGATTATTTTCCTCCGATAGAAGAAATCTGCTCCTCCGCATATGTTTAATAATGATATTTGATTATAAGATCTGATATAAAGGAGGATACACGCATTCTATTCCGTTGCCGAAGGCTGGTTCTTGTGCGGTGCCTCTCCGTTGTAGATTGCCAGCCCTTCCGAAATAGTAGCAACCTCTTCACTGGACATGATATTGATAATATCATTCAACGCTTCCACCTTGCACACATTTTTTCCGAGATACTTCACATATTTATCGGTAATCGCAAGAGAAGCTTCCTTATGCTTATTCTCAATGATCTCCTTTTCCTCTTCTACCGCATCCCGCTTATTCTTCATATCTTCCAGCTTCGGCAGACGTCTTCCGTTGATCTCATTGGTAATCGCGCCCTTAGTCTCCTTCTCGAATTCCGTCATGGCCGCTTTCTTCTGTTCGGCAATGGCATCCATCTCACTCTGGAACTTTGCGATCTCCGCATCATATTCCCCTAATTCATATTGGCTCTCATCCTTATCCTTGTTGATCGCATTCTTGATCGCCCGGACATTCTTCTCATTTGCGAGGATCTGATTACGGATCTTACGTCCCTCGGCGATCGTATCTCTGTGCCGTACCTTTGTCAGATTGAAAATCACAAAATAAATTGCAAGGATCAGAATGATCGTCAAAGCGATCACTACTGCCATAAAGACGGAGGACTGCGCGATCGGTACACCTGCTTTATCAAGAGGCGCATCCTTCATAATCACTTTGGCAAATAACAGATATACGCCGCATGGAATTCCCGCCAAACCAACAATAACAGAGATCAGAAGAATCAGAATCTCCTTCATTCCCTTAGGCATGAACAATGCATAATACAGATCTGACATACAAAAACCCGGGACATGCTCCTGCTTGAACAACGTCTTAAGTTCTGTCTTTAATTGTCGGCTGCTTTCCTTCACATCTGCCGTCTCGTAATCTACACGCTGTCCAACCCGCTCGGACTTCTCCTTATTCTTCTTATCCTGAGCCTTTTTTACCTTTTTCCGGCTGGCATCCAGCTGACTGTCATAGGTACTCTCCAGCTCGGACTTCCGTTTTTTGATCGTTGAATTGATCTCATCATTGATGGACTTCTCTTCCTGAGAAATGGCCTTCCTCATTTTATCCGACTTATCCTGAAGTTCTTTTCTCTGTACTTCCAATTGGTCGCACTCCGATACTTCATCCCGGATCTGAATCAGATACTCCACATTCTGATCAAATATATTCAGTGTATCCATTCCTTACTCCTCCCGTATAATCTGCTCGTAGTCATACAAATCTGCTATCCATACATCGTCCTTATTTTAACAAAGTATTCTTCAATTCACAACTATTTCTTGCCGATCACTTCATGATATAATTGGAATTCTCCATATTCATCAATTTCAAGGATTCCATAGGTTTTCTCCCTGCTGTCCTGTCTCGGCTGCGCTACGCTTCCGGGATTGAACATCGTAATACCGTTCTCCTGCTCCAGACAAGGCCGATGTGTATGCCCGAACAACGCAATATCACATCCATTTGAAAAAGCCTCATTCTCCAAGTCATCCAGATCATACTGCACACCCTGTATATGACCGTGTACAATATAGATCTTATGATCCGGAACCAATACCGTTCTTGAAGAAGGCAGATCCGCCCGATAATCACAATTCCCTCTTACCATATAACAAGGACAGGATACCATGTCTTCAATCTCTTTGGGATCACACTGCAGGTCCCCGCAATGGATCAGCATATCAAAATGCTCTGCCCGTTTGACCGCGGCCTTTACCCAATCATTATATCCATGAGAATCACTGATGATCATAATTCTGCTGACGATCATATTCCGCTCCTTCTTCAAACTATGTTACTATTATGCAATGCGGTTATATACCTGAATCCATAATATTACATTTCTCTGACATTTTGAAGTATTTATTGAGAAAATAATACCTTTCCTGTATACTATATTATAGGAAAGGCAATACACTCCGGGGGACATTATATGAATATATTATTTTTCTTAAAACCAAAAAACGAGGTAGTCTACATCTCCTCAACAATCTCGGTCCAGCATGCGCTGACCGATATGCAGAACCACACATATACCGCGGTGCCGATCATATCGGCAGACGGCGATTATATCGGTACCATTACGGAAGGCGACTTCCTTCGATATTTCAAAGATCTGACAAACGGTGCGCCGGAACCCGATCCGAATGCGAATATATCCACTATTCCCCGTTCTGTCAGCTATGATCCGATCTCTATCAATGCAGATATTGAAGATCTGATCTCCAAAGTCATCAATCAGAACTTTGTTCCGGTCATCGATGATAATCACAAATTCATCGGGATCATTACACGAAAGGATGTCATTCAATACATATATAACAAATTAAAGTCTCTTCAATAATACAGTATCAATGGCATGATCCCGATCATTCATTATTGATAATCCGGAATCCGCGCTCCGGGTTATATGAGACAGCTTCATGCGACATCCCGATGAAACGGAATTATTTCGGTTATTTTGGATATTACCGATGTGTCAGATTCCTCCGACCGATCGAAGTCAGTCCGATCAGAGTCCGACCGGCGCATGATCCCATAGCGGATGATCTGAAACGCTGCATCCACCAGCAGCCAAGTCAGCAACACCTTCAGCTGAGTCTGCTGCGTAACGGCAATATGTCCGGCAACAAAGATAATAAGTGTAAGCACATAACCGGCTCCGCCCATCAACCCGATGAGCGGGGCTTTATTATTATGATCGTTCCCCTCTACACAGGCATCGAATGTTCCTTCTTCGCAGAATCTCTTCCACATATTCACAACTTGTAATTCCTTTGTATCCCTATTCTTCATGGTTTGTACCTCCTAAATTCTTAATTTTCGTTATCATGTGATCACGATAACACGAAGGTCTGCCAAACCATGGCATTCACAAAAAAATTTTTATTGGGATACCATCGGGAACATGATCGTTACTTTAAATAAATCCCCATCCAGTAATATGTCAAAAGCACCATTCTGCATATGAACAAGATCCTTGGCAATGGAAAGTCCAAGACCGCTTCCTTCCGTACTGCGGGACTGATCGCCGCGGATAAAACGTTCCATCAATTCTCTGGCATCAATATTCAACTCTGCCTGTGAGATGTTCTTGATGGAGAAGATTACCGTCTCCTCTGAGTGCATCAGATCAATATAGACTCTTGTATTCGGCATCGCGTATTTGTACACATTCTGCATCAGATTATCCATAACACGGTAAGTTCGTCTGCCGTCCGCAAAGATCATGCACGGTTCTTCCGCGATATTATCCACGATCTGAAGCTTATGTTCTTCGAATTTATCCTGAAATTCTCCGACCGACTGCCGGACCAGTTCGCCAAGATCGATCGGCATGCATTCCAGTTCAATATTACCGGAGGATATCTTCGATACCTCCACCAGATCTTCCGTCAACTGCTTCAGTCTGCGCGACTTCTGATCCAATACTTCAATATAATGCCGCACTTCTTCATTTTCAATATCTTCCCGTTTTAAAAGATCCACATAGTTGATAATGGAAGTTAACGGTGTCTTAATATCATGAGACACATTCGTGATAAGCTCCGCTTTCATCCGTTCATCATAGATACTCTGTTCCAGTGCCGTATGAAGTCCGTCCCCGAGATGTTCAATATTCTCAAGGATCTGCCGTTCCACTTCCAATGGTCTTCCTTTCGGAACCTCAACTTCCAGATTACCGGCCGCAAGTTCTTCTGTAACTGTCCGGATCATCTGCTCTCCCTTGGCCTTACGGATCGACAGGATCAGCATACCGATATGGAGCAGAACGAACAGAAACAGACCAAGAAACGGCCATATTCCCGTTAAAGCCAGAATCATAAAGATACTGATAATCAGAAGCAGCCAGTACCCAAGATATAATTCTACCGTCTGTGCCACCAGATTCCTCTGTCCGGCGATTACCCGAAGTCCGCTCCGCAGCCTGCCGCCAAGCATACGGAAAATGCTGATCTTCTGATATTCCTTTACCCGCAGTCTTCGAATCAGGCTTAAGAATCCTGTCATACCAAGCAGCACCATAAGATAGTAGAAACCACAGGTTGCCAGAAATACAATCAGATTCGATCTGACCCATCCAACTACCATGTACTGATAGATCTGATTCCGGGTCAGGATCAGAAAAACCACCATAAAGAACAAAGATGTAAAGACTGCCAGCCACATCACTTCGATCGGCCATCGATCCAGAAAATAAATCTCATTCTTATCAGAATCCCCTGAACAACCGGTCCTCTTAATAGAGATCAGTACAAGAACCACCGTCGCCGCAAGCAGCAGAATAACCAGAACACACGCAGGGATCATGTATTTGTAATACATATTAAATTGTTCGAATCCAAGACTGAATTCATCATAATAACTGTAATCCGGCCGGATCGCCAGAAACAGCCGATCCCCCTCCTCCATATTCATATTAAAGGAAGAATTCGTCCAATCCCTGGTTATCCGGTTTATCAAATAACTATTATCAAAGTTGATCATTTGAATCCCATATCCATATTGGTCATCCACGGAAAACTTGTATGTATAATATGGAGATGCATTCTCCGATCCCTGATCATCGTTCATACCGGCTTCCAGATCATCTGCGCTTAGCTTGGTAATGATCATATAAGCACCCAGACTGGCGATATCCTCCGCACCATTATCGTACTCCTTATCTGATCGTTCCAGATAATATAAAAAGTTCTGCTGCCGATTATTCAGATTCCTCTCAGCCTGCAGATAATCCGTATAATTCTCGCCAAGCTTAACCCGAAGCAGCGAGTTACTGTCAGCAAACGGCAGCCAGAACAACGCTTCTCCCGGAATCTCCCCGCTGATCTCATATTTTCCGTTGTTATCAGCTCCGCCGAGGTTCATATTAAGATCAGACGCAATATATCTGGAAAGATAATAGATCTCATCCGGGATCATATACCATCCGTAATAACTCGAATAGAATTTGTTCTCGATCGGAGAATATACAAGCGTCATCTCTCCCGGATCAAATCCCAGTATCTCATTTGCCCCGGAAATTGTTGTGATATAGGCGTCAGAACTGAACTTATTATCAATATACAGATAGTCATCATATATACGAACATCCGCAAGAATCTGATTCAGAATCTCGTCATCGTATTCCTTTACGGAAATATCGTCTGTGGATACAGTAACCTCTATCGATACTGCCTCGGTCGTACTCATCGTATTCATAGAGGTTGTGGCTTCGGTCATACTAATCGCATTCAATGAGGTCGTATCCTCCATCATTCCGGCATCACTTTCCATATCTTCTTCCAAATCCCGGACAGAATCATAGGATTCATAAAAAGACGCATTCCCATTCAGATAATCCTCCACTCTCGACAAGGATGAATGATAGTGCCGGCTAATCAGTGCCTCCTTCAACGCCTCGTCATCGAGACTGCTGACCGCGACCGCGTTCGGCTCCATCATCTGATATGCCAGTTCAATATATGCGCTTGATGGTATCTCGATAAATGAATTCGATGAACGGAGCTGGTAATCGGACAGCAGGATGGACGAATACCAATTGGCATTATACTCCTTACTATTATCGATCAAATAAATATTTCCGTTTTCATCTGTTTCATAATTATAACTGCTGATATTATTGACAAACTGATCATATGTTAAAGAAGACGACTGCGACAACTGTATTCCGGGCTTCAGATCACTCTCCAGTGAAACTACATCTGAATCCGATGCCCGAGAGATCTCTACCAAAGAATCCATGGATGCAATGGATCCGCCATCCTCCCCGGACTCATAGATCTGTGCCACACCCAGCCAAATATTCAGCTCAGCAATCTGCTCCATCATAGAATCCGCAAAGCGTGAAGTCTCCAGATAATCCCTCTTGTTCAGATCTTTGATCCCGTATCTGCGGATCATACATATTACAAATACGGCAAGAACGCCGGCAGCCATACCGGTCAGTCCGATTACAAGCACACGAAGAACGCCCCCGGCAACTCCACGCTTCCGGCGATCCTGTCTATCTTCTGTTACCTGTTTCTGATCCCTAACGCGTTCCGAATCCATTTCAGAATTCTTATCAGGTTCAGGATTTGGCTCTTGATGTTCTCTGCTCTTAGTCATAATATTACTTAGTGCTCCCTGCCTGCTACAGATTCTGTGTCGGCGGTATTACATCCATCTTATACCCGACACCCCACATAACCTTGATATACTTCGGCTCCTTCGGATTGATCTCGATTTTCTCCCGGATCCGCCTGATATGTACCGATACAATATTCTCCGTTGCGTAAGAATCTCCCTCCCAGATCTTCTCATAGATCTGAGAACTGGAGAATACGATCCCCAAGTTCTGCATAAGAAGACGGACGATCTTATACTCCGTCGGTGTGAACTTGACCGGTTCTCCGTCCAGAGTTACCAGCTTCTTATCATCCTCCAGCACAAGCCCGCCATTTACATAGACATCCTTATTCGCTGTCGGAATACTCCCAAGCTTGGAATATCTGCGAAGCTGCGCCTTCACTCTGGCAATCAGTTCCAGCGGATTGAACGGCTTCGTCACATAATCATCCGCTCCGATCGTCAGCCCCATGATCTTATCCGTATCCTCGGACTTGGCCGATAAGATGATTACCGGAATATTACTTTCTTTTCTAAGCTCCATCACGGCGTGAATCCCGTCCATATTCGGCATCATCACATCAATGATCAGAAGATGTACTTCTTCATTCTGCAAGATATTCAACGCTTCAATGCCATCATAGGCACGCAGCACCGTATATTCCTCCTGCTGCAGATATATGGATATCGCCTCCACGATCTCCTTGTCATCATCGCACACTAAGATTTTCATTCCCATTGTCTTATCCCCCGTATTCTGCATTTCATTCTATACTTCTATTCACAAATATCCTGATACTATTATTACATCTTATCAAATTCCTATAATAACCTGTACGGTCGTTTATGTACGCCCGCCGTCCCATAGTAAGTATAGCAGAACAAAATTAAAAAAACATAGCAAGAATATTAACATTTTCTTACTATGTTTTAAAGAATCTTGTATTTATGCGATTGTATCTATAATCTGTCCCCACTCCTCCATCAGCCTGTCTATACTCCATGCTGCATTGGCAGGGCTGGTTGACAGAAGGCAGATTGCTTTCCTTCCAAGCACAGGTTCGGTATACCTGATATAATATTTCTCTGCTATTTTCCCGTTGACGAATATCCGCTCCACCTGTGAATGGTCCAGGATCTCACGCAGATCATTCGGCACGACATTCCGGATACTGGAATCCGAGGAGCCGGTAATATCGCAGGACTGGATCACATCCCACAGCGCGATCTTGTGCGCAAACAGCATCGCTTTCTTTTCTGGTACCGTCGTCGGAAGCTCCTCTCCCAGGATTCCGGAGACTACTTTCCAGAACCGATTCTGCGGATGTCCATAGAAGAACTGCGCCTCCCGTGACTTCACAGACGGAAAGCTGCCTAGGATCAGAACGCGGGAATCTTCATTATATAGGGGTGGTATCGGGTGAACGATCCGTTCCTGTGACTGCATGATTTCATCACTCTCCATACTATTCTTCAGGTACATATTATTTCTGTCGAAGTTATGTATTTAAATACAGTTTTTGAAAAAAAGCTCTTGATTTCTCTTGATCTATACTATATGATACAACCATCTTATTATACATAAATGATATAACAAAGTTATTATCCCATACTAATATGATATATCCAGAAGGAGTGACCCAAATTGACAATACCTTACGATTATTACAAAGTGTTCTACTTTGTTGCGAAGAACAAGAGCATTACCAAAGCTGCCAAAGCACTTTCCAACAGCCAGCCCAACATCACACGTATCATCAACAACATTGAGAAAGCTATGAATTGCAAGCTGTTCATCCGGTCCAGCAAAGGCGTGACTCTTACGGAACAGGGAGAAGCTCTATACTATTATGTGAAATCCGCCTTCCAGCAGTTCACATTGGGAGAAGCCGCCGTAGAATCTATCAACAACTCTGATAATCGAAGCGTATCCATCGGGATCGCGGTCGGAATTACCAATAACCGCTTCAATTCACTGCTCCGTAAACCGATCAGCGCATTTCATCTGGCGAATCCCGACATCAAGTTAAAGATCATCAACGCGCCTTCTCCGGTATTACTTGCCAACATGCGGGAAGGGCTTCTCGATCTGGCGGTCATCACCACATCGTCATCCGATATCAACGAGACGAATAGCGGTAATGTCATCTATGCTTTTGAAGATATCATTATAGCAGGTAATGCATACAGAGATGAATTCATAGGTCCGATCTCCTTGACAGATCTGGCGAAATATCCCCTGGTCGGTCCGGGCAAGCATATAGAAACCTATGAAGTATATAGCCGGTTCTTTGCCGAGAAGGGAACCACCTTCCATATCAATATCGAGACAACATCGCCAGAACAGGCAATATCCTTCGTTATCGATAATCTCGGGATCGGGTGTCTTTCTCCCGATTATGTGGAGCCTGCCATCAGCAAGGGTCAGCTGATCAAAGTAGACCTCATTGACAGGCTTCCAAAAAGGTACGTTTCCGTCATCATTAATGAGGCGATCGCCAATCCATCTGCTGTGAAATTAGAGGATTATATCTTGAAATCGAATTAGCAAGCTATGATCTCCACTCCACATACAGCAGACTGCTTGTCAGGCGGTCTCCAAACTGCGCGATATACTCCCGCCATTCCTGATAATCTATATAAAACTCTCTGCCCCAAGACGCGATCTTAAGAAGCATCTTCTTATTCTTAAGTCCGACAATTCCGGTCACGGTCACATAATGCGCATGCACATTCCTGGCACCGATGGAATAATGCTCCAGCTTGGTGTTGTCTTCCTTATTGCTCTTAATATAGAAATGAATCCCCTCTTTTTTGAAGAATAGCGGCGTATTCGGGCCAATCGAAATGATGACCGGAATGTCCTCCGATATCATCCTGCGGATCGCCCGTATCATCTGATCATCATTTAAGAAGGCTTTCCAGCTTGCCTTGATCGGAATCTGATACTTCATGGCATAATGATTTGCGGCAGCCGCCAGCATGAAGCCATTCATTCCCGCATACGGCAGGATCGGTGTGAATCGCCGCTGCATGAACTTCAGATACAAGGTATAATCTTCATAGGAATAGATCAGCCGCGACGCTCTTGCCAGCGAGGTCGCAGACGTATCCCTCGCATGATCCGCTCTCGCCAGATACAAGAACAGATCTGCGATCGCCACCGCACCGCAGCCCCATTTATGGATCGCGTAATCCTGCGACAGATAATGCTCCGTCGGATACCAGCACTGATTGCCGCCAAAGGACTTCGTTCCCTGATATTGAACAGGTATGTATTCACTCTTCTTTAACTCCATGATCCGCATAGCTCGCATGCCTCCTATCTATCAATCACTAACATCTGTCGTCCTGTTTTCCAATCATATTACTTGTCTACTGGTTCTGTTATTCGTTCCTTCCTTCTTCCGAAGGATCACCAGAAATGAGATTCCAAGCAGCAGCGCCATCAATATCCACGTCACCGGTTCGGAGATGATGATACCCCAATATCCGATCCGTTCCGCCAGCACCCACGCAACGATCAGCTTACCGAGAAGCTCGATCCCGCTTGCGATCATCGGAATGATCTTCTGGGACAGTCCCTGCAGCGCGTTACGAAGAGTGATCACAATGCCGAGCACGAAGTAAAAAGGTGTGTCGAACTGCAGATACCATGCCGCCCACTGTGTAATGCTTTCCTTC
>JAFUAW010000047.1 GCA_017460485.1 Lachnospiraceae bacterium
AGGACTTCGTTCCCTGATATTGTACAGGTATGTATTCACTCTTCTTTAACTCCATGATCCGCATAGCTCGCATGCCTCCTATCTATCAATCACTAACATCTGTCATCCAATCATATTACTTGTCTACTGGTTATGTTATTCGTTCCTTCCTTCTTCCGAAGGATTACCAGAAATGAGATTCCAAGCAGCAGCGCCATCAATATCCACGTCACCGGTTCAGAAATGATGATACCCCAATATCCGATCCGTTCCGCCAGCACCCACGCAACGATCAGCTTGCCGAGAAGCTCAATCCCGCTTGCAATCATCGGAATGATCTTCTGGGACAGTCCCTGCAGTGCGTTACGAAGTGTGATCACAATGCCGAGCACGAAGTAAAATGGTGTGTCGAACTGCAGATACCATGTTGCCCACTGTGTAATGCTTTCCTTCGTTCCATCGGGAAGCTCCTGATGATTCAGCCTTCGGATCAGATACTGCCATACCGACAGGCTCCCCTCCATATTATCCGCAACACCGGAGATCAGCCGGATCAACAGTGGTGCAGCCGCATATACGACCGTGATCACGATCGCCGACCAGATCCACGATATGATCAGGGCATCCCATGCGCCCTTGCGGATTCGCTGATACTCTCCCGCTCCGTAATTCTGTCCGGTAAATGTTGCCGCTGCCACACCGAAGGTACTGAACGGCACCATTCCCAATTCACTGACCTTTCTGGCGATCGTATGTGCCGCAATGATGTCCGTTCCGAAGGAGTTGATCGCTCCCTGTAAGATCAGGGTTCCAATATAGACAAAGCACAGCATGAATGCCATTGCTCCGCCCTGTCCCAGCAGATCGCCCACCATCTTGCCCTCGAAGACAAAGTCCTCTTTGGCAACGTGCAGCTCCGGACACCGTCTTATGATATATACGATACAGCAGATAAAGGACACGATCTGCGCGATAACCGTAGCATAAGCGGCACCCTGAACATTCCACTGCAGGACACCGACAAATAAGAGATCCAGCCCGACATTGATCACCGTTGATATCGCCAGGAAAATCAAAGGCCGGATCGTATCGCCCAACGCACGTAACATGCCCGCGCAGAGATTATAAGCCGTTGTCACGATCATGAACAGAATGATGATACGGATATAATCCATACTCTGCTGCAGGATCTCCTCCGGCGTATTCAAGAGCAATAGCAACGGCTTCACCATGAACATGGCAAGGATCGTTACGATCACTGATATCAAGGCAGCCAGCACAATAGAATTCGCAACTGCCTGCTTCATATGTCTGGGATCCTTAGCTCCATAGAACTTCGAGATTACGATCCCGAAGCCGTTGCCCATTCCATTTAACGCACCCATGATCATGCTGAACAAGGGGCTGCTGGCGCCGATGGCAGCAAGCGCATTCGAGCCTAAGAATTCGCCTACCACCTTCGTATCTACAATATTATAGAGCTGTTGAAATACATTTCCAATCAACAGGGGAATGGAAAATGCCAACAGTAATTTAATGATGTTGCCCTTCGTCAAGTCCTTCATCTTACCATGTCCTTCCAGCCAATTAGCTGTCTATATCCGCTCATACATACTTATCATTGAAGCCTGATTCTAAGATCATCTTTTTATACCGCTCCACATAGAGCTTAACGTCAACTTAGCTGCGGCTCCAACCATATGTTAATGGCCACTTAGCTACAGCTCCAACCATATGCTAATAGCAGCTTAGCCGCGGCTCCACATATAGCAAAATGCCTGCGTTCTCGCCGCAAATGCCTGCGTCTTCAACAGCTCCCGAATCTCTTCCTTGGAGTACCACCTGGCATCGATCTCCTCCAGACTAGAACTGCTCGGTTGGAAGGTGCCTCCCGCGATCCCGACGATACACTGATTCTTCTCATTGCTGAAGCCGACCGCGCTGTAGCTGTCCGGAATGATATCCGTTACGCTAAGAATATCCAGTCCCGTCTCTTCCTTTAATTCCCGTCTGCCTGCCTGTTCCACCGTCTCACCCGGATCGATCAGACCGGCCGGAAAATTATAGACATAATCGCCCACTGCCATCCGGTATTCCCGATTGATCAGAATATGCTCCCGGCTCTCATCCTCCATGATCAGAACCACCGCATCCGTCTGATGCTTACTCAGCTGTTCGAAGGTCTCAAGACCATGATCTCTGCTGATCATTTCGTATATCTTCGTCTGCCCGTCAACGGTCTGATAAGTCACATCGTA
>JAFUAW010000048.1 GCA_017460485.1 Lachnospiraceae bacterium
CAGCGATCCCCTGTATAACATGTGCCCTCTCTGATCAGTCCGGCATGGATCATCTGCAATCCGGTGTGATCACAGTTGCACATAAGCGGCATCCATTTTCCAAGATCATTCGCCTTCACAAAGTCCGCGATTGGACACCTGGTAAAGCAATATCTTACGATCCCTCTTTTCTTATCATACGGCTCCGCTATCCCTGCAAAATCAGCGGGATAGTTCTTGGCATGCGCATTGTCCTTCTTGACGGACGACTTAAAGATCACTCCCAACAGATCCATGGTCCATTTTCTCCTTGCGGAGAATATCTTACCAAGCGTATGAAAGGAAGACATAAAGATCTCGAAGGACAGCGGTTCCAGCTCCTCTATCGTATACTCCTTCGGAGCCGTGCTGCAGAATGCGAGCAGGAACAGCGCGTCGTTGATCTGCGCTGCGTGCGGACTCTTCTTACCGCCATAGTCAGGGGATTTTTTCAGGAAATCCTTATACCTTCTGACCGTCTTTTTCCAGACAGCATCCGCTTCCTTCCCATATTCTTTCTCCATAAATGCATGGAGTGTCTTTCTTGCATGCTTCGATACAAGTACTTTTTCCGTCATCCTTATATCCTCCCGGAATTCATCCTGTCATAATCCCTAATTCATCAACCTTAACCGGATTCATTTAACCTTCCAGACAGATCTGCTTTACAAGCTCGCACCACTCCTTTGGATGAACTCCGAAGAATTCCTCATGGCGCATATCATGCTCATGAATCACAGGATCCTTAAAATACAACTTATATCGTCCCAGATACTTCTCGCCCATCTTCTTGGCATAGAAAATGTGGATCTTCGTTACACCATTATCAGTTCCTTTTGGGAGCGGTGTGATCAGATCTGACCGAAACTGCTGCTTTAAGCTCTGCTTCGTTAAGAAGCTCAGATCATACCGATCGCGTCCCGTCATTGCGACAAAGGCTCTGTTATACGGATCCGGATCTGCCATCTGCCTTTCAAAGCGTTTCCGCATAAGCTTAGACCGGTAGCTCCCCGTATGAAGATAATTCCAAGTGACCTTAACCATCAGAGCCGCCATGAGAGAAGCCTTGAACTTCCCTGCCTGATCCATATCCGAGCTTCCTATGATACCATAATCCATTATGATCTTCTTACGCGCGGCAAGATGTGCTACAAAGGTTCCGCCAAGCGAACAGCCGTAAGCCGCCCGGATATGTCCGCCATAATGAGTCTGTATGTACTCCTCGATTCTTACCACTTCATCCATAACAGACTGATAATCCTCTTGATCCTCCTCATCAAATCCTGTATAAGCCACTGCCGCAACCAGAAAATCCTTGGCAAGATCATCGATCACTTTGCCGAAGTTCCCCTTCCAATAACACATGGTTCCCGGGAGAAGCAGGATCACCGGATTCTCTTTATCGCCAAATTCATGTATATGCATGTTCTATCATCTCCCTGCTATAATGTCCTATCATATTGTCCTATCATTTCATGCTTTCCAATCTATCTTGCAGCTCTATATTTGAAGCTGTCCGGAAGCAGCAGACATGCCAGAAAATAAATAAGCGGCGCCGCATTGCCGGAGCACTGTGTGCACACATAATCAAACGTCATCAGATGGCTGCCTGCCGCCTGTCTGATATCCGGAATCAATCCGAAGATCCCCATCCAGAGGATCGGCGCAAACAGCAGCATTCTTCTCGAATACCGGGTCTTACCACATATAAGCATGATCAGATGAATGAGGAAGATCCCCCCGATCGGGAGATACAAGATATAGAATCCCGGAAGAACCCTTCCGGCATAATCCTCCGCCATC
>JAFUAW010000049.1 GCA_017460485.1 Lachnospiraceae bacterium
ACAGGAGTCTCCTGCGTGATAGATATGATGTGATCTTTGTAAATATTATTTGTAGTATTATTTGTATTTGTCCGGAAGTTCCCGGAGGGATATCCATCCTCATAATTGCAGGATTCCATTTCATTACTGTCACCATATACTGAAATTTCGGGCTGGGATATGGGTACATTTTCGGCAGGGTATCCTGACAAATTTGTCAGTATATCCTCCTCATTTTGTCCTGATATCCCGTCTGTTTTTTCAGCATCATTCAGAACGCCCATTTCATCAGCATTCTCGGCACTTTCATTACAATTACTTGGCACTAATTTTCTTGAAACCTGCTTTGAAGTAGTGCCGCCTTCTTCCTTTGGATATGAGATTTCTTTCAAAACCAATATATTCAGATCAATAAACATTTGATTTGGAATAGTTCTTCCGTTGGAGTATTCTATATTGTAAAAAAATCTTTTGATGACACCAATCTCCACAAGCTGATCAAAAGCAAGCTTGATTGTCTTTTTTGACTCACCAAATTTATTTGCATACTCCTGATAACTCTTCTGGAGCATCTCCCCATGAAACTTCTTTTTCCATCCAATTACTTCGCCTGTCCTTTCGTCTCTGACTTCAGTAGGGCGATGCCAATATACGAGATCAGCTAATATAGTAATTGCCAACAGATAAGGCTTTCCCGTGGTAGGTTTCAGAATATGCTTATACCATTCTTCGGGTATAACATTGCCGCTTATGGCTATGCTTCCCATGGCATCTACCGTCAGGTTGCCGCTTGACCTGTAGCCCATCGCTGTTCTCCTCCTCTCGCTGTATTAATTCCTTTTTGATTTCCATTCTTCCAAAAGACCGATAATTGTCTCCTCTATATCTTCATCAGACATATCTTCTGGAAAATAATCCGCAATCTTTTCAGCCTTTAAGACAAACTTCTTAGGCTTTGGCTTTGTTTCGGTTAATATAAGTTTTATCGCTATCTCCGTAAGTTCAGCGTTTTTTGATAGTTCCTTAATTCGTGCAGACTGAGCCATGCTCATGGAGCATTTAAGCTCACCTATTGCGTTAAGTACCCAAATCTGCTCCTGCTCAGACAGGAAAGATAAATCTATTCCCTGAGCCATTCCGATTTTTCTTGTATCTACAAGTTCCATCAATCCATCTATCAGATTTGAAAGCCATAGATACCTTTGAACAGTCTTCCCGCTCTCGCCAGCTGCATTTCCAAGCTCATCGAGAGAGTTTCCTTTAACACCAGGACTTTTTATCTGATCGTATTTCATACGGTAAGCGTGAGCTTTTTCACTGGGAAGGATATCTTCACGCTGGATATTCGTATCAACCATAAGACGGGTCGCAAGTTCATCAGAGTATTCTCTGATATATACAGGCATAGTCTTAAGTCCTGCAAGTTCTGCAGCACGTTTACGTCTGTGGCCTGCAATTATCTCATAGCCGCCTTCTTTACGTGGTCTTACAATTCCGGGAACTATTATTCCCTGCTCTTTAACGCTTGCTACTGTTTCATACATCTTTTCATCATCGAGAACCCTAAATGGATGATTTTGGAATTCATGCAATTCCTTTAAAGCGACCTCCACTATCTGTTCTCCCTCAGATGGTGCCCCAAAAAGGTCATCAAACGCTGTAAGGCTGATATTATCAGAAGCTCTTTTCTTACTCATTATCCAGCACCTCCTCGACGAATGCCTCATACGCAACAGCCACGCTGCTCTTTGGAGACTGCTCATAAACACTTATGCCGTTTGCAACAGCTTCTTTCGCTTTAACGGATTCTGGAATAACAGTCTGAAAAATCTTCAAATGCTGACCATAAGCTTCTTCCATCTTATTCATGATGTCCCTGGCAATATTTGTCCTGCCATTTACTATGGTAAGAAGCACTCCCTCAATCTCAATCTTTCGGTTTAATCTTTTCTTTACCTGCCCGATGGTTCTAATGATTTCCTGTAAACCTTCTACACACAGATATTCAGGCGGCGATGGAATCAGGACGCTATCACAGCAGGTTAGGGCATTGAGAATAAGATTATCAACACCGGGATTGCAGTCAATAATGATGTAATCATACCTATCACGAATGCCGTCGATGTACTCCTCAAGGATATGCTCCTTGCTCATCACTTCATCCAGCTGCTGCTCAACTGTCCGGAGACTATGATTACTCGGAAGTATGTCTACTCCCTCGTCGTTATGGATTATTCCCTCTCCCTCGCTGATTTCTATTTCATTGATAACCTTCTGGATAACTGTGCTTACCGTATATGGAAGCTCCTTATTGTTTCTAATCCCAAGTCCCAATGAAAGCGAACCTTGTGGGTCGAGATCTACCAAAAGAACTCTTTTCCCCTTTTTTACAAGTCCTACTCCTAAATTTGCGGCAGTAGTTGTTTTGGCTACCCCGCCTTTAATATTGGCTACAGATATCACTTTGCACATAATCTCCGTCCTCCCTTTTTATTGGTTAACTGCTTTTTTCTCGCTGTTTGGATCAATCATTACATCCATATACTGTCTGAAATACTTCTTGGTTCCCTTATTTGGGAAAGCGTCAGACACGCTTATAACCTTAATTCTCTTATTTCTTTCGATACACCTTTTCATACGCTTGATCTCGCAGGTCGTGCCCTGCAATCTGACTTTGACCATCTTTCCATCCTCCCTGGTTTTAAAATCTTTCCATGGGAGATTATGAAGTATATCCCGCCAACTGCACCTATCGCTGTAAAGGTCATAATATGTAAGCCCTCCTTCCATGTTTTATACGCAAAAAGGGATATCAGCATCTCTTGCCAATATCCCTATTTAAAGCCATCATTCGATGGTATCCATATTCACTTTTATATCCGGATTTTTTGTGTTCCCCGTCTCCAGTTCAAAAGCTACCGCCACGGTAATTTTCTGAATCAGGGTTTTTTCCTTGCGATTTTCCTCCACATAATTGAAAGAGAAAAACTCGCAAAAGTGCGTAAATTCAAGGATTGTCAGGTATTCTGCCTTGTTAGCAGAACCACAGTCTCCACATG
>JAFUAW010000050.1 GCA_017460485.1 Lachnospiraceae bacterium
GAGGGAGAATCATACCACGATCATCATGTCTTTGCATGAGATCGATCTGGCACAGAAGATCTCCGATCAGGTCTTGTGTGTGAAGGGAGAGGTCTGCTCCCATTACGGAACGCCGGAGGAGATCTTCCGAAAAGAGATCATTTATGATCTGTATGAGATATCGGAGGATACGTATAACTTAAACTTCGGAAGTATCGAGATCCCCGGATGGGAAAGCAGGAATGGAGAGGATAATGATCCGAAGAGAGATGATCAGAGGAGAGATGATCCGGCGGGAGATTACGTGCAGAAAGAGACGGATGATAAGAGGGTTGAGGAAACTGGCATCGATGAATTTGTTATATCCGCTGCCGGAAGCGGAATTGAGACGTATCGCAAGCTGTCCAGAATGGGAATACCGTATGCAGCGGGAATCTTATATGAGAATGATATCGATTATCAGGTGGCGTCTGCGCTTGCAAAGCATGTCGTGACGGAGAAGGCATTTGAGCCGATCTCGGACCGCGCGTTACAGGAGGCGAAGCTGTTGATTGATGAGTGTAAGCGGGTAAGGATCTGTGATCCTGTGATCGGCAGTCAGAATGATCGGCTGCAGGAATTGATCGACTATGCGCGGGAGCAGGGAAAGGTGTTATAATAGGTTATATTAGATAATATATCAGAGGGAGAAGATGGATGGATACGGAAAAGAGGAATCGAAAAAAGAAGATCGTGCGAGTGGGATTGACGGTTATGATTCCGTTGATCGTCCTGACACTTGCGTCCTGCGGTAAGGTGCAGAGTGCCAAGTCCTTGCAGAGATTGGCAAAAATGGAGCATGGGAAGTGCACGGTTGTATCGAAGACTGAGACGACCAATTCTACTGTAGTTGTGCTGCATGACACGCTGCAGGATTTTGATTATGAGTATCGGAGCACGATGCATGATATCTCAATCGACGGAGCGTCATTTGGGAGTCTTCCGTCTGGAAGCGATACCTTTATGGAGAGTCTGGAGAAGAAGGTCATTGCCAATGTGCAGAGTGATCTGGATACGATATGCAATAAGCCGGGTATGCACTATGAAGGATATGATGATGGCAAGGATGTTCTCATGATCCTGTATTGCGCGAATGAGAAGGATGGGGAAGAGGCGGCTTCAGCCTGCGCGGAAGTATTGAATACCCAGAACGTAAATAATCGGCTGGACGGACTTCTGATCTATGTGGTCGGGAATCAGGAGACGAAATGGTATGACAACGACTATTACGGGAGTGTCAAGCTTCCGGATACTGATTTTCGGACACCGACAGAGGAGAAGATTGAATATTATACGGAGATGGCACAGGAAAAGACAGATCCTCAGGCGAAGTTCCTTCGGATGGAGACGGGGGTATTTCAGGATACTGGGGCGGATCTGAACCGCGTCGTATATGCGTTGGGAAGCGATTATCCGACAGAGATGAATTCACCAGTAACCTTTTATTATTTTGAAGCGTCTGACGGAGCGGAGTATTATCTGTGTGATTTTAATTATTATGACGAGGACGGGTATAATTTTTCCTGGTATACGAATTATCAAGGGAACTGATAGGAATGAATGCAGATCTTCGAGGGGATCAAAGGGGAGTCCCTCATCAAACGGAGTGATACAATGTAAGCACAGGATACAAGAAATGTTGAATGGTTGATTGTTGTCAATAGGAAGAATGATGTAAACGAAGGAAACAGAGAGTATGGCGAAGGTAATCATGGTGCAGGGTACAATGTCGAATGCGGGCAAGAGTCTTCTCGTGGCGGGGTTGTGCCGCATTTTCAAACAGGACGGATATCGTGTGGCACCCTTCAAATCGCAGAATATGGCACTTAATTCCTATATTACGGAGGATGGGCTGGAAATGGGGCGCGCGCAGGTAATGCAGGCGGAGGCAGCAGGTATCTCTCCGGATGTGTGCATGAATCCGATCCTGTTAAAGCCAACCAATGATACCGGCTCTCAGGTGATCGTGAACGGAGAGGTGATCGGTAATATGGGAGCGAGGGAGTACTTCGTATATAAGAAGCAGCTGATCCCGGATATCCTTCGGGCCTTTCACAGGTTGGAAGAGATGGTGGATATTATCGTAATTGAAGGGGCGGGAAGTCCGGCAGAGATTAATTTGAAAGAAAATGATATTGTGAATATGGGTATGGCAGAGTTGGTGGATGCGCCGGTGCTGCTGGTCGGCGACATTGACCGCGGCGGCGTCTTTGCACAGCTGTTGGGAACGTTAATGTTGTTAGAGCCGCAGGAGCTCTCCCGCGTGAAGGGCTTGATCATTAATAAGTTCCGCGGCGATCAGAGCCTGCTTACGTCCGGTATTACCATGTTAGAGGAGAAGGGCAGGGTCCCTGTGGTCGGAGTCATGCCGTATAGGAAGCTTAACATAGAAGATGAGGATAGTCTGACGGAGCGGTTTGATTCGAAGAAGTATAAGAGACCGGACAGTGCTGTGAATGCAGCAGAGCTTGATCTGGCGGTAATAAGATATCCGCGGATATCTAATTTTACGGACTTTAATGTGTTCGAACAGGTAGATGGGGTATCGGTACGGTATGTAACAGAGGTGTCGCAGCTTGGCACACCGGATCTGATCCTGCTTCCGGGAACGAAGAATACGATCGGTGATATGCGTTGGATGCGGGAGAGCGGAATGGAACAGGCAGTGAAATCCCTCGCTATGAGCGTGCCGGTCTTCGGAATCTGCGGCGGCTATCAGATGTTGGGGGCTATGATCACAGATCCGGAGAACAACGAAAATAATAAGAGAGATAGAGAGAATGATGAAGATGGCAGTATGATTCGAGGAATGGAATTACTGCCAATTCAGACAAGGATTACTTCGGATAAGGTACGCAGACAGGTAAGCGGAAGCCTGCTGGAGATCGATGGGATATTCGCTGATCTGTCCGGCAAGCACTATGAGGGATATGAGATCCACATGGGGATTACGGATTATATCTGTGATGCCTGTTGTGATATCCCGGTCGTTGTTCAGAATGGGAATGTATATGGAACTTATATTCATGGATTCTTTGATGAGGCTAAGATCGCAGCGGTCGTTCTGAAGGTACTGGCGAAGCGGCGGGGACTTCGGCTGGATCTGGACGGACTTATGAGCTACCGAAATATCAAGGAAGCAGAATATGATAAGCTGGCAGACACCATGAGAGAGTATCTGGATATGGATGCCGTCTATGGTATGCTGCGGGAAGTAAGGTATAAGAAATGAATGAATAGATGATGATTATCCAAATCATTTTCTGCGTCAAAAACATTCTTATAGCAGATGTTGTATCCGTTCCAAGTTCTTTAAAAAGGGTATTTGATTTCATTTTTGAATTTAATTTGTTACACCATTTTGAAAAATAATAGGACGTGGCAATTTGCCACGTCTTTTTACGATGGGAAATGATATAATAATCTGAATCAGCAGGAAGATTGATAAAATCAGAAAAAGGGTATTGACGAATGAAATATGAAGCGTTACAGACTTTAAGAGAAGAGAAGAGAAGACAGAGTTTAACTGCGCCTTTTTTTCGAGTAAAACAGAATATATATGTGATGAATAACGTCAGAATTGGCAGGGATAATATATCTTTGTCGGTTTTGGCGTTTTTATTGTGAAACACAAGATAAGATTTATGAAAATATTAAGGAGGAATGAAGAAGAATGAAACTTGTAGGTAAGAAAACAACCAGTATTCTGCTGACACTGGTTATGATGCTTTCGTTTCTGTCTGTAACTCCGAGCATAGCTAAGGCTGAATCGGCCGGCAGCAGCTGGACGGTTAATGCGGATGGTACACTCAGCATATCGGAAGCCACAGCGGCTAAGGCAGTAGGAAGTTTGTCAGAAGGTAATATGATCCTGATCGGTACGAAGGGCGGAACGATTGCCGCAGGCAGTCTTCCAAGCGGGACGGGGATTGTTACGAAGATTAGCAATGCTTCTAATGCGGCAATGATCCGCTATACGGATGCAAAATCTAAAAATGATATTATATCAGCAATAAAAGCAGTAAAATATACCGACTCAACAACGCAAGTACACATAGATGTAACTTATGGCGATACTACTGCTTCGATGGATGGTGTTGATAATTTTGGTGTACTGAATGCAGATGGTGAAGCACATGTCTATAAGCTTATAGATCATGGAAGTGCTATCAGCTGGATTGCTGCTTTTGACGGTGCCGTTCATGGTACAGATACATTAGGTGGATTAAAGGGATATCTTGCAACTGTAACAACACGTGAAGAAGCGGCGTTGGTAAGAGATTTTTATAATTCATCTGAAGCCGGTACATGGATAGCTGGAACGTCCCTGAAATACAGCACAGATTCTAACTCAGATTATGCTTCAGCAGCAAAAGTAACGCCTGAAAATTACAGTGCTATTTCAAATACTGTTACAAGAGTAAGAGATCAAAAAATAGATGCAACGACCGGAGCATACTATTGTCCATTTGGCAGTGCTTCCGTATCAAATAGTTCGTATTATGATTATTATTATTGGGCATGTGGTCCTGAGGAGGGACAGGCGATTTCTACAGCACTTTGGGCAAGCGGCGAACCTAATAATTCTGATAGTACCAGAGGCGGAGAGACCTGTATTGTATCACCATGGGGTGGAAATGCTGAATTTAATGATTTTTCTCCATTTAATACGGTCAGTAAATATTTTCTTGAATTCAGTGCGTATGATAAAGGATTGGCAGATGATAGTGCTGCATATAACTCCATTACCATATATAAAGTGACTTTAGACGGAAACGGTGCTGCAGGAAGTATCGCCCCAATGGAAAAGGTTAAGGGAGAGGCACTGACGATCAGAACAGATTGTACCGGTCTTACTAATAATGGTGATACATGGTTTGCGGGATGGTATGCATCTACATCTGATACAGATTATTCGCGCGTAGTTACATATTCAGAAAATGCACCTGTCACATTATATGCTCATTGGTCTAAATTCGGTTATACAACGCAATATGATCCGATTGCGGCAACGGATCTTGTATATAACGGAGATGCGCAGCTTTTGATCGATACATCTGACGGATATGGTGTTTGGAGAGTAAATGCTCCGACAGATGGAAATACGAATAGTTATACATATTGGTATAGCAGAAGTGAGAACAGCGGTTATGCAGAAGGAACGGTTTATGATTCTTCAAAAGCAGCCAATGCAGGGTATGCTGCTAATGTTAGTACCGGTTGTGCACCATTATACGGAACCAATGCCGGTACCTATACGATCTATTGGAATTGGAACTGTCAGGCAGGTAATGAGCAGCTAGGTTCTGTTACGGTAACGATGGAACCGAAATCCCTGACTGATGCATCAATTACCGTGGAAACTGATCCGCAGAATGGAATAATAACTTATAACGGAAAATCTCAGGCACCAATTATCACGGTAAATGATGGAGCCCGAGGAGCTAACGGTAAAGCTTTGACATACGGAAAGGACTACGAGGTTGAATACGAAGGAACAGCAGATTATACAAGGAGTGCAACCGCTCCTACAAAAGCCGGTACTTATAAAGCAATTATTACCGGAAAAGGAAACTATAAGGATGTAAGAGAAATTGAGTTTATTATTGAAAAGGCAGAGGTTATTGCTCCAACTATCACAGAAAAACTTTATACAGGAGAAAATCTGACAGCCGATGTGGAAGAAAATGCGCTTTACACCGTCACAGAAAATGATGGCGGAATCGCTGTTGGAAATTATGATGTAGTTCTGACTCTGACTGACTCTGCAAACTATAAGTGGAAGGGCAGCGAAGATGTAGATAACACATTGATCTTTAAGATCGTTCCGGAAGGTACTAATATAGTGACTGTGAATATGGAAGGGTGGACATATGGTGAAGCAGCAAACGATCCTGTGTCTACGGCATCCTTTGGTAATGATACGGTAGTATTCAGTTATTCGTCTTCATTAAACGGAGAATATTCTTCCGATGTTCCAACCAATGCCGGAATATGGTACGTGAAAGCGTATATTGAAGCAACTGAAAACTATGGAGCAGGCGAGGCTATTAATTCTTTTGAAATTAAGAAAGCAGCTTCAACAGCAGCCAAGGTAACAGCAAACAACAGAACCTATGATGCGACTAAGAAACCGCTTGTGATTGTTGATGATTCAACACTTACAGGAGGGAAAATGTATTATGCTCTGGGTACGGATGCAGCCACTGAACCAGACGTGTCTGCTTATTCTACAGATATACCTGAAGCAACTGATGTGGGAACCTACTATGTATGGTATAAGGTTATTGGAGATGATAATTATAAAGATGTAGAAGCCGTATGCATCACAGTTACTATTGGAAAGATAACTACTTCTATCAACACTGAAGTAAATATATCTGAAGATGCACCGGATGTTAAGGTTAGCAATCTTAATGATGAGTTTGCATTGAAGCTCTTGACAGATGAGGAAAAAGAAGAATATGAAAACGGAACTCCTGTAATCGTGTATCTTGATGTAAATGTAATTGATAAAAGTAAGGTGCCGGCAGTAGATCTGGCAGCTGCAAATAAGATTATCACAGATGATGGTTATACATACGGAGAATGTTTAGATTTATCTCTCTGGAAACGAATTGGAACGAATGATGCGATACAGATTCATGACACAAATGGAAATCTTGTTTCTGTTCAGATCACAATTCCGGATGAACTAAAGAATGTTCCTGAAGGGTATACGCGAACTTATAGAATAGTTCGTGTACATAACGGTAAGACAACAGTATTAGCAGAAGGCACAGAGTCAACATTTACTATTCGTTCAGATAAGTTTTCATCATATTTTATCCTTTATAAGGATGTTAAGAATGCAACAGAGGCAGTGAAGACTGCTCCGAAGACCGGTGACGCTATGCCGATTGCAGCCTTGATCGTATTGATGATTACTGCGGCAGGTACATTCGTAATCATGGATCTGAGGAAGAAAAAGAACTAGATAAAGATTGCAGGAAAATTAGATAATATAATAAGACATACCGGTATCTATGGTTATGATGATCGTAGGTGCCGGTATTTTCTTTTTGGAATGTCAGAATGAATGAGATATTTTATAACAGATTGTAACACTTATAGGATTCTGCTAAAATGATGTAGAAAGGAAACCAATGGATATATACTTAAGGGGGTCAGGATTATGAAAAAGAAAAGCAATGTGATCGTTGGGGCGTTAATTACTGCAGCGGCCCTTGCAGTCATAGGAATCATTATCTTTGCAGTTAAGGAGTCTGAAGCGCGCACTCCGGTTATTCTAATTAAGGAACAAAACGGATTCTATAAGCCGGGGGATACTATTGATATCAATGATCTGGTTGAAGTGAAGGTGAAAGGGGAATATGTTTTAGAAGGCAGGATTCTGGCAGGTGATGAGTATTGTGAACTTGACGGAAATGGAATCCTTCATATTCTGGATCATGGACAGCAGGCTATGAACACCATTGATGTTGAATGTACGGCTACAGGCAGCAACAGGAAATCGGTTTCTGAACGGGTCTATTTCGATGTTCAGAATCCGATCAATGATAGTAACAGTTATGAGGTAACGGTTTCGTCTATTTCATTTCGCGTATATAATAATCTGAAAGATCAGGGAAATGGTGTCTTTGCTCGTGGTGAAGGCCTGGCGGATAATGACTATGAGATTATCTTTCATTCTTCAGATACAGCAGGAGACATCGATAAGCTGGAAACAGAGATTAGGGAATATGCCAGGGAGAAGTATTCCATGTCAGATGCGGAATATGAATCTGAGGATGTGGTTCTTGACTCAGGGGAGAAGGCGAGAAGAATTACATTTTCAACCATTCGTACGGAGGGAAATAATTATACGAATGGCGATGTAAGCGGGCTGTATGTGCGGGTGGTCATATATGCGTTCAATAAAGGAAACCAACGCTTTTATATTGAGGATAACAATTCCTGGTGTTCACAATATGAAGCAGAACAGATTGCCAATACAATCAGATAAGCATATTTTAGCCGCAAGATTATAGGAGGTAATAACATTGAATAAAAATGACTATATAATTCGTTTGGAAGAGAAGGCAGATTACTCTGAGGTTGAGAATCTTGTCAGAGAATCATTCTGGAATGTATATCGTCCGGGATGCAGTGAGCATTATGTGATCCATGTGCTGAGAAACGATCCGGCATTTATTCCGGAGCTTGATTTTGTAATGTGTCTGAATACGAAGCAGAATGATCCGGCAGAGCATTCTTCAGAAGTAAGGAGTGGCAGCCTGATCGCACAGAATATGTTCATGAAGACGATCATTGAAGCAGATGACGGTAGGATCATTGATGTTCTTACCATGGGACCGATCGGTATCATTCCGAGTCATAAGCGTAAGGGGTATGGGAAGGCTTTGCTGGACTA
>JAFUAW010000051.1 GCA_017460485.1 Lachnospiraceae bacterium
CATCTTCGCTAACGGACAGATCATACCGGTATCGCAGAAATCATAAGCGAAGGTTCCTCTGGTGAAGCTTGGGCAGGATGCAGGTTCAACGGCAATGAAACGATAATCCTGTTCACCGCGTAGCTTCTCTCCCATAAATGGCGCGATCAGACCGCCAAGATTCGAACCGCCGCCTGCACATCCGATGATGATATCCGGCTTCACGCCGTATTTATCCAGCGCGGCCTTCGCTTCAATACCGATCACAGACTGGTGTAATAATACCTGATTTAACACACTTCCGAGTACATAGCGGTATCCCTCATGTGTGGTAGCAACCTCAACTGCCTCAGAGATCGCACATCCTAAGCTTCCTGTCGTGCCCGGATGCTTCTCTAAGATCTTGCGTCCAATCTCGGTCTCTGTGGAAGGAGACGGAGTTACACTTGCGCCGTAGGTTCGCATAACTTCCCGACGGAACGGCTTCTGCTCATAGGATACCTTTACCATGTATACCTTACAGTCTAAGCCGAAGAAGGCACATGCCATAGAAAGGGCGGTTCCCCATTGTCCGGCACCGGTCTCTGTGGTAACGCCTTTCAACCCCTGCTTCTTCGCATAATATGCCTGTGCAAGAGCAGAATTCAGCTTGTGGCTGCCGCTGGTGTTATTACCTTCAAACTTATAATAGATCTTAGCCGGTGTCCCTAAGGCTTTTTCCAGATTATAAGCGCGGATCGTCGGAGATGGACGATAGGTTCTATAGTAATACTGAACTTCCTCTGGAATGTCAAAATAAGCAGTTGTATCGTCTAATTCCTGCTTGATCAGCTCTTCACAGAAGATCGGAGCAAGTTCTTCCGCCTTTAACGGCTGTCTGGTTCCCGGGTTTAAGAGTGGAGCAGGCTTATTCTTCATATCTGCCCGCAGATTGTACCATTGCTTCGGGATCTCGTCTTCACTTAAATAGATTTTGTAAGGGATCTTTGTGTCACTCATGTTCGTAACTCCTTTCTGTTATACATACTATTATTATCTGCATGAGAGTCCGGCAATCATAATAATTGCAAAAAAAAAACCCTTGTCCCATGCAATATGCTGGGACAAGAGTGAATATACTCCTGCGGTGCCACCCGGCTTGATGCGTTAATCTGCCGCATCCTCTCATTCTGTACGATCAATGTGATCTTATGGTGATCATACATCAGATTTGCTAACGGAGTTCCTTCTCCGTCTTGCCTACCGTCAGATTCAATGCAGGATTCAATCGTAATGATCCTATTATGATCCGGACGGTTCGGTTCGCCCTCGAAAGCCCATTCCACATATAGCTTGCTGCTGTATTCTCACCATCTACAGCTCTCTGAGAGTCGTTCTATATGTGTACTTCCTCTTTCTCATCGGTTTCTCTTATGTGTTACAAGTTACCATAGTAATTATCGACTGTCAAGAGAATAATTGCCTACGGGTTCGGAACCTCTGCTCCTTTCGGGAAGAAATCCTGTGTCTCATCCCACAGAACGACCTTGCCTGTCTTCATAGATTCCTTTACACAGATGATCCGCTGATTCTCGGATCCACGGAATCGAAGTCCTTCCTTTTTTTGTTCTTCCACAAACGGTCCGTCTACCAATACATCAATGTAAGATAAGAGCTCCGTTGTTTCCGGCCACTTCGGAACCATTTCGTTCATGATCTGCTTATCAAAGAGATAACCAGAATAACACCAGATGGACTTATTCGGATATTGCTCTTTAACTGCCTGTACCAGAGGGAGCAGTCCGAATTGATTCGTATGTTCAAATGGTTCTCCGCCCAGTAAGGTCAATCCCCTTATGAAGCCCGGCTCCATATATTGTAAGATCGTGTCAATGGTCGCGGAGGTAAACAGATTTCCATAATTAAAATCCCAGGTTTCTTCATTGAAGCAGCCCTTGCAGTGATGTGTGCAGCCACTGACGAACAGCGAGATCCGCACCCCCGGACCATTTGCGATGTCGTACTGTTTGATATCTGAATAGTTCATAATACTTATACTCCTCTTGTTACCACGACGGCATACATAGCTGTGATCAGACGAATGAATCCGAACATCATCTATATATGCCGTCAGGCCTATGATAGATACACCATGGATACCATGATGCCTTTGCAATTCATATATAATTAGTATTCTACAAATGCAATACCCGCGCCTTGATCTCCTTGGTCTTGCCGACATTCCAAAAATTCTCGCCCAAGTATCCGCAGGTACGGCGGGTAACATTCATCTTGGAATGATCCTTATTATGACACTGAGGGCATTCCCACTCAAAATCATCATTGACTAAGATCTCTCCGTCATATCCACATACATGGCAGTAGTCAGACTTGGTATTGAATTCTGCATACTGAATATTATCGTAGATATAGCGTACAACCTCGGAAAGTGCTTCTAAGTTATTCCGCATGTTCGGGATCTCAACATAAGAGATCGCGCCACCGGAGCTGATCTTCTGGAACTGGCTCTCAAACTGGAACTTGCTGAATGCATCGATCTTCTCCCGAACATCTACATGATAAGAGTTGGTATAATATCCCTTATCGGTAACATCCTCGATCGTACCAAAGCGGATCTTATCGATCCGTGCAAAACGATAGCAAAGTGACTCTGCCGGTGTTCCGTAGAGTGCGAATCCAATACCGGTCTGTGCTTTCCAACGCTCGGTAGCTTCTCTCAAATGATTCATAACACGAAGCGCAAAGTCTGTTCCTTTCGGATCGGTATGGCTGACACCCTTTACCAACTTGGTAACTTCATATAGACCAATATATCCAAGAGAAATGGAAGAGTAGCCGTTATATAATAATTTATCAATCTTCTCACCCTTATTCAAACGAGCAATTGCACCATACTGCCAATGGATCGGGCTGACATCGGATGTCACACCAACCAATGCATTATGTCTGCACATCAACGCTTCATAGCAAAGCTCTAGACGCTCATCCAGCAGCTCCCAGAACTTATCTTCATCATGCTTCGCAAGGATACCGATCTGTGGAAGATTCAGAGATACAACACCCTGATTGAACCGTCCCTCGAACTTGTAATTACCATCCTCATCCTTCCAAGGAGAGAGGAAGCTGCGGCATCCCATTGGACTGAAGACATTGCCTTCATAATTCTGACGCATCATCTTCGCACTGATGTAGTCCGGATACATACGCTTTGCGGAGCAGCGGACAGCCAGCTCGGTAATATAATCATATTTGCCTCCCTTTAAGCAGTTGCATTCATCCAATACATATACCAGTTTTGGAAATGCCGGTGTTACATAAACACCCTGCTCATTTTTGATGCCCTCAAGTCTCTGACGAAGAATCTCTTCGATGATCATGGCATTCTCTTCGATATATTCATCATGTTCGTCTAAGAACAGGAATAAGGTAACGAACGGAGACTGTCCGTTGGTTGTCATTAAGGTATTGATCTGATACTGGATAGTCTGTACTCCGGAACGAAGCTCGTCTTCTACACGCTCCTTTACCATGTCTTCGATCACATCTGCGGAAACCCGGTCGCCAAATTGTTCTACAAAACGTTCCTTATATTTATCATAGCTCTTGCGCAGATACTTGCCGAGGTGCCGAATATCTACGGACTGTCCGCCGTACTGGCTGCTGGCAACCGAAGAAATGATCTGTGTCATAACAGTGCAGGCAACTTGGAAGCTCTTCGGACTTTCAATCAATTTGCCGTTCATAACCGTGCCATTATCCAACATATCCTGAATGTTGATCAGACAGCAGTTGAAGATTGGCTGAAGGAAATAATCAGAATCGTGGAAATGAAGAACACCCTCTTCATGTGCCTTGGATATCTTCTCCGGCAGAAGAATACGCTTGGTCAGATCCTTTGATACCTCGCCTGCAATCAGGTCACGCTGTGTAGAAGCAACCGTGGCATTTTTATTGGAATTCTCTTCCATAACATCTTTATTGCTGTTCTTGATCAGACTTAAGATGGATTCATCTGTTGTGTTGGCCTTACGAACCAGTTCTCTGGAATAACGGTAAATAATATATGTCTTTGCCAGAACGAACTTGCCCTCTGCCATTAACTTCTGCTCGATGATATCCTGAATATCTTCAACCAGCATACGAACACGGTTCTTGCTCTCGATATACTCAATGATACTGTCGATGGTATCTACAGACACCTGTTCGTCCGGCGACACCTCCGCATTCGCTTTTTGAATCGCGGTTACAATCTTGCTTCGGTCGTAAGTAACCGCACGACCATCTCTCTTAATTACCTGCATAGCCTTTCCCCACTTCTTATTATTCTCTCTTTTGTTATACATCTTTCCGTATGACTGCTTCGATCACTTGCAATCTTCTTAGAATAAGGTGTATATTACATACTCCTACGAGAACTCATTATAGCATCCTCTATTTTATTTGTCTATATGAAAAACACAAAATATTGGATTGTTTTTAAAAAAGTACCACAAGATATTGTGGTGGTTCTGTAAAGAAAGATGTAAAAGATTAGATAATTAAGAAAGTAATCGTAAAGATGGCTGACAATTTGGTGAGTGGAATTTCATTCAGTTAATAGTAATTCACCAATCTTGTGATATTTTTGTGAAAGTCTTTCTTTTTTTGAGAAGGTGTGATATTATCAGAAGTGCTTTGCGGAAGGCTTGATTGTATTATTTCCTTATTTTATAATGTTGAATAATAGATAGTGCTGTTATATATATAAGATAACGCAATAGAATAAGAATGATATTGCATCCAATAATGAAAAGAATACGGAAGGAAACAATGTAATGAAGAAAAAGATTATTTCGATGCTAGCAGTAACAGGATTATGTGCCGGAATTCTGACCGGCTGCGGTAATCTTCTGTCCGATTATAACGGTTATGTGACCTTGGGACAGTATGAGGGTGTGGAGTATACACAGCTGTCTACAGAGGTTACGGATGAAGAACTTCAGGCACAGGTAGATGCTTTCCTGCAACAGTGCGGGGAATCTGAAGAAGTCGCCACCGGAACCGTTGCAATGGGAGATACCATCAATCTGGATTATATCGGATATTGTGACGGCGTTGCTTTTGAAGGCGGCGATACGCAGGGCAACGGAACCACACTGACGATAGGATCCCATTCTTATATTGATGATTTTGAAGATCAGCTGGTGGGGCATGAAGTTGGAGAAGAAGGCATAGAAGTCAACGTATCATTTCCGGACCCTTATCCGAATAATCCGGATCTGGCAGGCAAGCCTGCTACTTTTGTGTGCAAGATTAATTCCATTATTAAAGTGACATATCCGGAAGAACTAACTGATGATCTGGTGGCTGCAAATACCAACTATGATACGGTGAATTCCTATATGGACGCGTTGAAGATGGATTATGAATCTTATAAGCAAGATCTTGCGGACAAACGGATGAAGGCAGATCTTATCATGAAAGTTATTGATAACGCAACAATCAACAGCTATCCGGAAGATGAATTGAACAAATTGGTAGAACAGACAATAGAGGCGGCACAGTCATCCGCAGAGAGCAGCGGAATGGATTTTGAAACCTATGTATCTTATTATACGGATGAAAACGGTAATCCATATACTATTGAGACATATAAGCAGGGAGCAGAAGACTATATGAAAGAACTCCTGAACGAGAAAATGGTAATCTGCGCGATTGCGAAGGAGCAGGGATATACTGTTGGGCAAAAGGATATTGATGAATACATTGCTAAAGAGGTTGCTCAGAATTCCGGTATGAGTGAGGAATATTTTAATGAAACTTATTCCCAAGAGGAATTGGCTTATGCAGCAGTCTATGATAAGGTCATGGATCATTTGATCGAAACAGCTGTTCCTGTTAGCGAATAGTGATGAAAAAAGAACCGGCATTCAACCAATACGCGGCTGGATGAAATAAATCAAATAATATAGATAAGAAAAATAACGGTATAAATAAAAAAATACTTGTATTTTGAAAACTATTATGGCATAATATGAATGTTGCACGGCGCATGCAATTGCGTGTGTGACATTCATATCAATAAGCAGTTGTGGCGGAATTGGCATACGCGCATGATTCAGGTTCATGTCCACGCAAGTGGGTTCGGGTTCAAGTCCCGTCAACTGCACTTAACTGAAGAACCGGAACCCTTGAGATCAAGGTGTTCCGGTTCTATATTATTGCATACTACTCTGCCCATTCATATTATGGCCGAAAAGTAATAATAGAAATATACATGAGTAATGCAAATTAGATATAGCCGTAAACAAATTTTATGTATGGTGATAATTTCTTTTCCTAGTTAGGTAGAAAACATGCATTCTATATAATAAGTAAAACAATTATAATTGACAATGTCACTTTGGTAGAATAGAATCTAAAATTGCCGAAAGGTAGAATATTATCTGATTAGGAGGTATTAGTTATGAAATTGTTCAATTCAAAAAAGTGGAAAGCAGGAATTGCTGCTTTGGCAGCAACAGCAATGGTTCTTGCAACTTCGGTTATGACCTATGCAGACGGTTATGGTACTTCGACCGGTGACAACTCAAACGGACCAGGGGCAATTGTAGATGAGAACGGTGAATTAGTTGAATTTGAGGTATCATTAGAAGATCTGGGTATTACAATGGATGACATTGTCTATATTGGAACCAGTGGTGGAGATATAGGAACAAGGTATGTATCAGGGTATATATCAGGTTGGACTATTCCGAGTGGACAGATGGTCAATTCCAGTGCGTTCAAAAAGAATGCCGGAGATACGATTACAATTACTTGTTCAATTGTGCCAGATGATAAAACGGTTCAGGTTGGTATTATTAAGCCAAATGGCGGAGCAGTATGTGTACAGGGAACAGATTATTTTCATCATACATTCAGCTGTATTAGTACAGGCTATTATTGCGTATTTGTGAAGAATTTAAGCACATCTTCTATAACAGCATATGGAATGTATACTTTTTAGAAGAAAACCTTACCATTTATAGAATAAAGAACGAAACCAAGATTAAGTAGAAGGGTAGAACGGAATTTATGGGAGCAGATCATATTCATATATACATATTATACTTCATAATAATGTCGTGTATTGTCGGTTCAGTATGGATATTAATCTGGCTAACTGTCATGCATTTTTTGAGTAAACGCGGTAATGTTCGTACAGTGTATATTTTATTAAAATGTACCTTAGTTGGTTTTGTTTTTGTAATTACGGTATGGAGATATCTGTTTCAGGAGTTGTTTCGTGATTATTGGAGAGTCTCGTTATGGATTAGTTCAGATCTGGTGTATCTAATTATATCAATCTTGAGTATTATGTGGATGGCAGGTGTATTTTTCTATCTTACAAGATTCGTCCTTTCTGGGTTAAATATGAGGAAGCATAAGCAAGGACGATTCCATTCTACAGCCCAAGAGCAGGATATTCTTCAAGAGATTAAGGATCGGCTTCATATTTCCCGGCCGATAGAGCTTTATCACGGGTATAATGTGGATTCTCCTTTTTCGACCAACATTTTGAAACCAACTATTTATCTGACAGCAAAAGAATATGATCCGGATGAACTTCGAGTTGTCTTGACTCACGAGTTGTATCATATCAAATATCATGATATTTTCTGGAAACCAGCGTTTTATTTTGTTTGCTGTATATTCTGGTTCAATCCGCTCACATGGAATCTAGCAAAGCAATTCCGAAGATGGACAGAAGCTAATTGTGATAATCATTGTTATGAAGACCATTTTACAGAGGATGAATACGCAAGTGTGATAATTCATACTATGCGCGAAAATCCACAATATGTTAATCTTTTTGCTTCAAATTGGTGTGAAAACAAGAGTGATATCTTGTGGAGATTCACACTAATGCAGGATTGCATAGGGAATCAATGGAAATCTAAAGTGTCCATAACCTTGATTATAATAATTATTACAGCTTGTGTTGGTTTGACAGCAGTAATTGATTATGGAATGGAGAAATTGTATTATTACGCATTTAGTCAATCACAGAGCATTACCGTAGTAGATAATCCTGTGGAAGAACCCGGTAATACGGAAAACATCGGTCAGTATAACGATATGGATCAGTGGGCAATGAATATGGATTATATGCTTACTATAGATGCAAATGGAGATTCTAATTATGTATATGTCCAGATAAAAGAAAGTGAATTGATAGCTGGTCAAAGAATGCGAACAGAGTTCTTTCATGTTGAATCAGGTGATGAAATACGGTTATCTATAGGAACTGATGTATCTGATCAACTTTTGCAAGTCGGAATCGTGGATGAAACAGGGCATTATTGGGCAGTTCAAGGCTATAATGAGGTGGCATATACATTGAATTGTCCAAATACAGGCGATTATGCAATGTATGTTGAAAACACATCTTTTGAAAGTGCAATTATCCGGGGAATATGCCTTATCAGACATCCTGAAAAATAATTCTATCCAAATGATAGTATGTGTGATTTAATCTTTAACATTCCTATTATAAAATTAATCTAATCTCCCTCCCCGCCATTTTGTCTGGTGGCGAGGGAGATTCTTTCTTTTTCTTACAATCTTCTGAGATTTCTTGTAATCTCCTTTTTTTTAATTGTATTTTTTTTTGTTTCACGGTATAATGATAGTAATTATGTGGTTTGGCGGAAATAATCCGTAAATAAAGGATTTTTTCGCGGCATTTCACACTTGAGTGGATCGGGTGTAATATTACAGAATCGAGGACGGAACTTTGATCAATGAGGAAAAGGTTCGTATCATGACCAATCTGGAGATTTATGAGACGACCAAAGGTAAGCAACATTTTAATATTATCCGGTATTATAAGCGTGATTATATCAGGTATCATATGTTCCGGACGGCAGTAGCGGCTACAGTGGCATTTTTGATATTTTTGGCAATCTATGTGCTGATGAATTTTGAGATGCTGATTGATTCCATTAATGAAATTGATTTTCTTGGTGTGGCAAAGAAGATCGGTGGGATGTACCTTATCTTTCTGGCATTTTATGTACTTGTAGCCTGGCTGGTCTATGCTTACAAGTACAATAAAGTGAAGCCGGATGTTATCAATTACAGCAGGAATCTCAAACGACTGAACCGTATATATGAAAAAGAAGAGAGAGAACTAAGCGAGATTCGAGCAGGAAAGGGAGTGAGAAGCAACGATGAAGACACTGATAACTATTAGGGATACAATTAAGGAATTCTTATCCAAATTTGATAGATTTGTTATACCGGTTGTGAAGTTCGTCGTTGTACTTCTGGTATTGGGTTCCTTTAATAAAGTTATGGGCTATTCAGATGATATGGCAAGTGGCGGATTGATGTTCGTGATCTCATTGGTCAGCGCATTTCTTCCGATCCAGCTGATTGTATTGATTGCCGGAGCGGTTGGTTTCATGCATATGTATGCGGTTAGCCTGGATGTTGCGGCGGTATATTTGGTTATGTTTATCCTGATGTACCTGCTGTATCTGCGGTTTGCCCCGAAATACGGCTGGTTAGTTATTATTATGCCGATGTTCTATCTTGTCAAATTGCATTACATTGTTCCGATCATTGTAGGAATCTTTGTGGGACCGGTAGGGATCGTACCGGCTGCATTTGGTGTTATCTTCTATTATTTTACCAAGCAGGTGGCGGATTATAAGACATTAATGCAGATGGCATCGGAAGAGAATTCTCTGCAGGGATTTACCTATATCATTAAGGGACTTATGGAGAGTAAAGAGATGCTTCTTACCATTGTGGTATTCGCATTTGTGATAGCGGCGACTTATATCATATATCGTCAGAACTTTAAGTATTCATGGATTGTGGCGATCGGTTCGGGCGGAATCCTTTCTATTGTATTATTCCTGATGGGTGGTATCGTTCTGGAAGCGGATACCAATACGGGTGCTATATTCCTTGGAACTATTGTTGGTGTCCTGATTGCTGTTGTTGCCCAGTTCTTCAAAGGAATTCTGGATTACAGCAGGGTGGAGAATGTTCAGTTTGAAGATGATGAATACTATTATTATGTCAAGGCAATTCCGAAGATTCGAATGGAAAAGCAGAATATCCGTGTTAAGAAGATTACGGATACAGATGAAGAAATTGATGAATTTTTAAATGAAGGATCTTCGAAAAAAACTCCTCAAGTGAAAGTAATCCGCGAAGGAGTACAGCAGTCCGGAACTTCAGGAACCGGTAAGCTTATGGGACGGTCTGATTCTCGTACGACCAATCCGGCATCTGGTCGGAGAAATGACTCAGCGCAGAGAAGCCAGAGTTCGGCGCAGACCAGAACACAGACTGGGTCGAGGGGAACATCACAGGCCAGAACACAGACTACGCCACAGGGAACATCACAGACTAGAATACAGAATCCGATTCCACAGAGAACGCAGGGAGTAAACAGTGGTAATCCGGTCAGACCTCAGAGCGGGGCTCAGTCGAATTACTCAAATACTCAGAGACAGGCACAGCGCAGAGTCTACGATAATACGAGAAATCAGGCTCAGAGAACGAACAATCGTTATCGCAATAATCCGAATGCCGGAAATCAGAATTCGAACCCGTCAAGCGGCAATAACAATCATAATGGCGAGTCATAGTTTATGTGGTTCATATAGTTGACAGGAATCTATAGTAGGAGGCAGTCAAGGTGGAAAATATAGTAGCTACCTTCAGTGATTTTTTCAATAATATATATTTTCCTCAAATCCATGTTACAGATATCGTAGAGATTCTGCTGATATCTGTTGTCGTGTATTATGTGACGATCTGGTTCAAGAATTCCAGAGCATGGACATTATTTAAAGGAATATTCGTGCTTGCTATTTTCTGGCTGGTTGCCGGGATATTCCGATGGAATACCATTCTGTGGATCTTTCGTAACACGATCAGTGTCGGCATCATAGCTCTTATCATCATTTTCCAACCGGAGCTTCGGAAAGCATTAGAACAACTCGGACAGAAGAATTTTATTACCGGACTCATTGATAATACATCTTCTGAGAGGAAAGAACGATTTACGTTGAAGACAGCAAATGAGCTGGTCAAGGCTGCATTTGAAATGGCCAAGTATAAGACCGGTGCTTTAATCGTGATCGAACAAAATGTACCTCTCGGGGAATATGAACGGACCGGCATTCCAATTGATGCAACTGTTTCCAGCCAGTTATTGGTGAATATATTTGAACACAATACTCCATTGCATGATGGAGCTGTTATTGTACGTAATAACAGGATTCTTGCAGCGACATGCTATTTGCCGCTGTCTGATAATATGGATATTAATAAGGAACTGGGAACCAGACACCGTGCTGCGATTGGGATCAGTGAAGTGTCCGACAGCATTACGATTATTGTATCGGAAGAGACAGGCGATGTATCGGTTGCCAGTGCAGGTCAGATCTACCGGGGGTTAGATCAGGACGGACTTCGCAAGAGGCTGTCCGGGTTGCAGAACCGATCATTAGATAGTAAACGATTCCGCATAAGGAAGGGCAATAAGAATGAAGGAAAAGCTTCTTAAAAATTGGGGGTTTAAGATTCTTGCATTGCTGCTGGGATTTGTTATCTGGTTCTTTGTAGCGAATGTAGAGGATTATTCCATCTCCAAGACAATTACAGGAATTCCGGTGACTTTACTTAACCAGGAAGCCATCACCGATCAAAATAAAGTATTTGAAGTTACTCAGGGTAATACTGTCAACATCAGCGTGCAGGGAAGACGCTCCGTTGTAGAGGGGTTGACAGCAGATGATTTTAACGCAACAGCCGATCTGTCCGAACTCTCAATTACGAATGCCGTTCAGATTGAAGTCGAACCGCACAGCAGTGAGGTCCGGCGTGAGGTAAGTGTCACAGTAAATGAAGGGGTTCTGATGGTGGCAATCGAAGACAGCGGCGAAGAGAAGTTCCCGGTTACAGTTGCAACCAAGGGAACACCACAGGATGGCTATGCCGTGATCAATACTTCTTCTTCTCCGACGATGATCACGATTACGGGAGCAGCCAGTGCCATTAAAAGAATTGCCAGTGTGCAGGCTGAGGTGGATGTGGATGAAGGAACAGGTAATATTTCAGTCCAGAGTAAACTGAAGCTGATGGATTCTTATGGAGAAGAGATTAGTCAGGACAGGCTGGAGTTAAGCGCAGATGTTGTCAGGGCTCGTGCCTATATTCAGAAGACGAAAGAAATACCAATTACGGTCTCCACGGTAGGGAATCCGGCAGAAGGATATGCTGTGGCTGGCTCGCCGGGATTTGAACCGACAACTGTTTTGGTTGCAGGCGGTGAGTCCTCACTTAGGAATCTGACTTCGTTGCAGATCAATGATATTGATATTACGGATCGAACCGCGAGTCTGGATACAACAGTTGATATTGATGATTATCTTCCAAATGGGATTACGATTATTGATCAGATAAAGACAGTAGATATTACAGTGCCGATCGAGAAGCTGGTTGAGAAGACTATGACTTTACGGCCTGCAGATATAGAGGTCATTGGTAAGAAGGATGAATATACCTATCGAATGCCGGTTGCCGATAATGAATTCGATATCACGGTGATTGGTTTGGCAGCAGATGTAGATGGTCTGACTGCATCTGATCTGAATGCTTTCATCGATGTCAGTGAATTGAATTCCGTTGGATCTTATAATATCAGACTGAAACTGGGCGAACTGGGTAATGCGGAATATGCATCGGATATATCGAATCTGACAGTTCTGCTGAATATGGAGCAAAATGAGACGGAGGAGACAGCATCTTCAGAGAGCAGTACAGCATCGACTTCTTCTACGGATAATACCGCTTCGACCACAGAAGATTAATAGCGATCTGGTCAATCAATAAGCACGGCAGTAATTTGCCGTGCTTATTGTTATTAATGATGTTGGTTCTGATTTTATCGTTCTGTTTTCCAAAAATAAGCACTGTATGGAGGAAGTTCGCTGCCGCCGCCGAAGTCGTGAAGCTCTCCGGTAATCAGATCCGTTGCCTGTCCGCATCTTGCGTCAAAATGTGCAGTGTAGGCATTTTCATCGGCATTAATAGCAACCAATACCCGGTCTCCGTCGCATTCCCGTTCAAAGATACATTGCTTATTCGTAAGCACAATAGACTTGAAAGATCCGTAATTCAACGCCTTGCTGTTCTTCTTGGCTTTGGCAAGCCTGCTGATCCACTCGGTCAGCTCATTTTCAATCGGAGCATCAAAGCAAGCGCGAAGTGCAGGATCGCCTTCGTTCTTATGCGCCTTGGCACCCCACTCACTTCCATAGTAGACACAAGGAATACCCGGCATACCGAAGGCCAGTGCATAGATTAGGGGCAGATGCTTCTCATTCGTTAGGTTGCTGGCAATCCGGCTTACATCATGATTATCAACGAAACTCAAGAGATGCTTGCCCTTATAGAGCGTCCACTGCTCCGGACCGAACTGGCGCATCAGAGAATGAATGATCTCGAACATATTCATGCTGTTGAAGCTCGAGAATAAGCCCTTGTAGCACTCATAATTCGTAGCACTGTGGCACATCTCATCATTGACGAACTGATTGTAATCGCCGTGCAGGAGCTCGCCCAGCAGTAAGAATTCCGGCTTGATCTGATTCGCGAAGCCGCGAAGCCGCTTTAAAAAATCCCGATCCAAGCAGTAGCAGACATCCAGCCGCAGACCATCAATATCGAATTCATCCACCCAGCCTTGAATACAAGAGAAAATGTGCTGAATTACTTCTTCATTACGTAAGTTCAATTTGACTAGGTCATAATTACCTTCCCAGCCCTCATACCAGAGTCCGTCATTATAATTGGAGTTACCGTCAAATGCGATCCTTGCAAACCAATCCTTGTATCTGGAATTCTCACGATTGGCAAGAACATCCTGGAATGCCCAAAAGCCGCGTCCCACGTGGTTGAATACCCCGTCTAAGACTACCTTGATTCCTGCCTCGTGAAGTGCCTTGCAGACTTCTTTGAAATCTTCATTGGTACCCAGCCGGCAGTCGATTTTCGTATAATCTCTGGTATTATATCCATGAGTATCGGATTCAAAAACAGGTGAAAAATAGATAGCATTCGCACCCAGAGACTGAATGTGCGGAATCCAGTCGATCACCTTGCGGATCCGCGGTGTCAGGACACCATCATTTTCAAACGGTGCTCCACAGAAGCCTAATGGATAGATTTGATAAAATACGCTCTCATATGCCCACATAGTTATAACCTTCCTTTGTTCATGATCATCTAATGCCGCCACAGGCAGAAGTGATGTGATACAGAATCTGTCTGAGATCAGCAGCCTTATACATTATATACGAAAATCTTCGCGGTGTATAGAAGAGAATGAGAAAATGTGGTAAAATACGAGGAAAGGTGCCGCTGCACTGGTGCAAGCGATACTTTGACGAGAAACCCCATTGAGACGATAGTCGAGATGGTATATTCATGATACAATCAATATATAGTTAGGAATGAGGTATTAAGCAATCTATGATTAAGATTGATCTGATCACCGGCTTTCTGGGGTCGGGCAAGACAACATTTATTAAGAAGTACGGTGCCTATCTGATGCGGCAGGGGCTTAAAGTAGGCATTTTGGAGAATGATTACGGTGCGGTCAATGTGGATATGATGCTGATGCAGGATCTGCAGGAGGAAGGCTGCGGTTTGGAAATGGTCGCCGGAGGCTGTGATGCAGACTGCCACCGCAGACGGTTCAAGACGAAGCTGATCGCGATGGGCATGAGTGGCTATGACCGTGTTATTGTGGAGCCATCCGGAATCTTTGATGTGGATGAATTCTTTGATGCCCTTCACGAAGATCCCTTAGATCGCTGGTATGAGATCGGAAGTGTGATTGCGATTGTGGATGCGGGCTTGGAGGAACAGATGTCAGAGCAGTCCGATTATCTTCTGGCCTCGCAGGTGGCGAATGCCGGGCGGATCGTGCTGAGTCATATGCAGGAGACGACTCCGGAGGACATTAGACGGACGATCAGGCATATCAACCGGGCACTTGATATGGTGAAGTGCAGGAGAAGATTCGATCCGGATAATAATGTTTCCATGATCGTGGCACAGGATTGGGATACGCTGACAGATGAGACCTTACAGGGCATCATGAATTCTGGCTATGTATCAGAGGATTATGTTAAGATTCTAGAAAAAGATTCCTCGTACTCCTCCTTATATTTCATGAATATCCGGATTTCGCAGGAGGAGCTTACTGCCAAGGTTCAGGCACTCATGCAGGACAGCGGCTGCGGACAGATCTTCCGGATCAAGGGATTCATGCAGCTTGCGGACGATTCCTGGATTGAACTGAATGCCACCCATAAGCAGATTACCATCCGCCCGATCCCGAAGGGACAAGAGATCATCATTGTGATCGGAGAGGGATTAGTGGAGACGGAGATTAAGAAGTATTGGGAAGAATGAATAGTAACTTTGAAAGTCAATCTGAAAACTATTTTCAGATTGACTTTTTTCTTGTCGGTCTTTATAATACTAATTTGGAAATGGTTTTCAGATTCGATCACCACGATCCACAGAGAGGAGTCTTACAATTTGAAGGGAAAATATATTACTAAGCAGAGAAAAGAGATATTATCCTACCTTGAGAATAAGAATGGCGGGCATTTTACAGCGGCGGAGGTCTATGATTATTTTAAGGAGAATCAGATCACGGTCGGTATGACTACGGTGTATCGGCAGTTGGACCAGATGGTGAATGAAGGTCTGATCAAGAAATATGTGATCGACGAGAGCAGCAGTGCCTGCTTTGAATATGTGGGCGAACGGCTGATCCGTGACAATAAATGCTGCTATCATCTGAAATGTGAGAAATGCGGCAAGCTGATCCACTTAGAATGTGAGGAGATCACAGGCTTTGAGCAGCACATCACGGAGCACCACGGCTTTCAGATCGATCCGATGCGAACGGTATTCTACGGTCTGTGTGCGGAGTGTGTGAAGGACGCGGGATAAATTATTAAGGAGATCTTAGAATTGGCAGAATTAGAATGCAAGGATGTCACACTGGGGTACGAAGACCGGACTCTGGTGGAGCACCTGAACTTTGAAGTGAATACAGGGGATTATCTCTGCATTGTTGGAGAGAACGGAACCGGTAAATCCACTTTGATGCGGACGATCCTGCGGCTGCAGAAGCCGCTCGTCGGAAGCATTGAATACGGAGATGGGCTTCGTCCGACGGAGATTGGTTATCTCCCGCAGCAGACGATCGTGCAGAAGGATTTTCCGGCGTCGGTACGGGAAGTGGTGATGTCCGGCTGTCAGACCAAGGCGGGAAGGCGGCCATTTTACACCAAGGATGAGAAGAAGCTGGCAGAGGTGCAGATGGAACGCTTAGGGATCATGAAATTGTCCAAACACTGCTATCGGGAGCTTTCCGGCGGACAGCAGCAGCGGGTTCTGCTGGCGCGTGCCTTATGCGCGACAGAGAAAATGCTGCTCCTAGACGAGCCGGTATCCGGCTTGGATCCGAAGGTAACCGCGGAGATGTATAAGTTGATCCAGATGTTGAATGAACAGGGCATATCCATCATTATGATCTCGCACGATATCAGCTCGGCGGTAAAATATGCCAGTCATATCCTGCACATCGGAGATCATGTATTTTTCGGAACCGTGCAAGAATATCAGACATCGTCCATTGGTAGACGGTATCTGGAGGAGGCTTAAGTTACAAGAATCTATATGATAAGGCGGTATAAGGACTCCCCCTGCCCGCCCTTATGGATGTCGATAAGATTGATAGGAGACAGATTGTATATGACAGAAAGTATTCAACTGATCATGAATTATATAGCAAATTATCCATTTGTCCGGTATGCGCTGATCGTCAGTGTCCTGATCGCCTTATGCTCCTCTTTATTAGGAGTGACATTGGTGCTGAAGCGGTTTTCATTTATCGGCGACGGACTCTCGCACGTGGCATTCGGTGCCATGGCTGTAGCGGCGGTTCTGGATCTGACCGATAACATGATCTTAGTACTCCCGATCACCATTCTGGCGGCCGTCCTGCTGCTGTGGACCGGTCAAAATGCCAAGATCAAGGGAGATGCGGCGATCGCCATGATCTCGGTCGGAGCTTTGGCAGTGGGCTATCTGCTGCTTAACAAGTTCTCGAAGTCCGCGAATGTATCTGGAGATGTGTGCAGCACCTTATTTGGCTCCACCTCGATCCTGACGCTGAAGACAGGAGAGGTATGGCTGTGCGTCGTACTATCGATCTTGGTCATCGGAGCATTTATCTTCTTCTATAACAAGATATTTGCCGTTACCTTTGATGAAAGCTTCTCCAAGGCAGTGGGGACCAAGACAAATATCTATAATCTGATCATCGCCATCATCATCGCAGTCATTATCGTCCTTGCCATGAATCTGGTAGGATCACTGCTCGTATCGGCACTGATCATATTCCCGGCACTGTCGTCCATGCGGGTATTCAAGAGCTTTCTGTCTGTAACGATCAGTTCGGCACTGCTGTCCGTGGTATGCGCACTCCTTGGAATACTGATCTCCATTGGAGCGGGAACGCCGGTAGGATCGACCATCGTGGCAGTCGATATCGTGGCATTCGCGATATTCAGTCTGATTGGGAAGCTCGCCGGACGGGCGTAAGGAATTATCATTATGCAGTTATTGTGAAAGTAAGGAAGGAGTATCAGATGAAAAAAGGCATACTTGAAATCCAACACAGCATGCATTCCAATTATAAGAGATGGCTTTCTCTTGGTCTGGGAATCAGCCTGCTCTGTGCCATGACAGGATGCGGCAGCACCGAAGGGACGCAGAGCCGGACCGCAACTACAGAGAATGTAATTGCGGCGGCTATCAATGACCGTGGAACAGAGGAAGCGCAGAATAATGGGAGATCGGATGACAGTATATCCGATAATGGTTTGATCACAGATAATGCAGATCAGGGGGATAGTTCCGCGAATGTCGATGCGGGAAGTGATACTGCGAATACAGATGCCGATGATCCTTCCACAAGTGCTGACGATCTCAAATCCTCCACTCCGGGTATTGATGTGGATCTGACTGCCCTGTCCAGTACAATGATCTATTCTGAGGTCTATAATATGATGGCAGTACCGGATGACTACATTGGCAAGACGATCAAGATGGAAGGCGCGTATACTTTCTTCGAGGATGAGACCACGGGCAAGCAGTACTATGCATGTATTATTCAGGACGCGACCGCCTGCTGCGCGCAGGGAATTGAATTCGTGCCGACCGGGGACTTTACCTATCCGGAGGATTTCCCGGAAGAGGGAGAAGATGTCACGGTCGTGGGAACATTCAGCCTGTATGAGGAAAACGGATTCCAGTATGCAACACTGCTAGATGCAAAGATGTTGTGATCATCGTAATATAGCGCAGAATCTTATAAGAAATTGACAGCAGATCATGACGGGCAAGCGATAAGCTGACGGAATCAAGTAAATTGTTGACAGTCAAAAATAGGTGATATATAATAACTGAATAAGTTGGTGACGTGTGTCCATGAGCCCATTTTGCACGATCTTAAGATGGCTGCTTATGGACATCAACTATTAAAAGATAACCTAAAGGGGTTATAATGTAGAAAGGAATCATGGGTCATGGCTGAGAAAATGATTATCACAAACGCTGGTTTGCAGGAGATGGAGGATGAGCTTCATCATTTGAAGGTGGTTACCAGAAAGGAAATCGCGCAGAAGATCAAGGAAGCAAGAGAGCAGGGCGACTTGTCCGAGAA
>JAFUAW010000052.1 GCA_017460485.1 Lachnospiraceae bacterium
CTGGATGCGGTCATTGCGAAGCTGTATCATATATCCAGAACGGAGACACTCGATCTGTTCCGTAAGAAGTATGTGATCGTAAATGGGCGGATCTGTGAGAATAACAGTGCCGCTCCGAAGGAAAATGATGTGATCGCGGTCCGCGGCCACGGGAAATTCATCTATCGCAGATTGGAGCATGAGACGAAGAAGGGGAAGCTGTCGGTAATGTTGGAGCGGTATGTGTGATTCGGAATTCATTTTTATTCTGTAATTTATAATAACACTTTGCCTACAGCATGAAAATGTGGCATAATTATGCCGTAACTATACGCTTATTATGTAATAAATGTGAAAGGAGTACAGTATGCCGCAAATTATTCCAATACGAGATTTAAGAAATACATCGGAAATTTCTGAGTTATGCCATAGTGTAGATGAACCTATTTATATTACGAAAAATGGCTATGGTGATATGGTAATTATGAGTGTTGAAACCTATGAAAAAGTCAATGAACGACTCAAGATGTATCAAAGTATTCTGACATCTGAATATCAGATCCGTGATGGACAAGTATTGGATGCCAAAGAGTCCCTGAAGAAGATTAAGGAGGAGTATGATTTATAATTTATTGATTACAGAAGAGATGAACCAGTTGCTTCATGAATCAATGGATTATTTAATCTATGAAAAAAGAAGTAAGCAAGGGGCTCTCCATCTTGTAAATGAAGTTCAAAAAATATATAGTTATCTTGAAATAAATCCATATCTGTTTTCTATTTCTAATGATCCATTTCTAAGTGCATTTCAATATGGCACAGCAAAGTTATCTTCCATGAATTATATAATAGTATATAAGATTGTTGATAATTGGGTTTACATTGTTGGCTTATACCATAGTCTGGAGGATTATTCGGAAAAAGTGACTTTCTCTAATTTCTAGACATTATACTTCTGTCTTATGTTTTTCTTTTTTGTTCAAATTATTTTTCTAATGCTCTTCTGTACAATCCTGAAATAAATGCGGTTCGATAACAAATTATCGCAAAACGATAATTTGTTGTTGACAAAGATTAAATTGTGTGTATAATGAAAGTATCAGCTGAGGAACTATGAATGGAAACCTATGAATGGGAAAGGTTAGTATCATCCTTATTGATACGGGATATAGGAGGAATTATTATGAGTCAGGAAAATACACAATTATCAAGAATTAAGAAGAGCTGCAGGCTGGGTAAGATCGTTTCAAGAATCTTCTTTATGTGCTGTGTGGTAGCGACGGTGATCACGCTGATCGTTGGAATTCTGATGTTAGCCATGTCGGATAAATGGGAGGATCAGATCGCGGATGCGTTAGAGTCGCAGGAGGAAGCGGAGATAACCGCAAGCATGAGATTAAGTGTCTTTAAGGTGGATTATATGAATGTGGATCTGAGTGAGCTTCAGAGCCTTAAGGATCAAAAGGTGGAGTCTTCGATTCCGGCTGTTGAGGATCGGTTTGACCAATATCCGTATTCCTCAAGTATCGGCATCTACTGTCTGATGATGGCTGTTATGGTCGGGATTATGGCATTTGCACTGTTCCAGATCTCGGATGCCTTCCGGATCGTGGAAGAGGAGGAGACACCATTTAGCAAGAAGGTCATGCATAAGCTGTTAGTAACGATGATTATTATCAGTGTGATCTTAGCATTTACTATTGGTCTGGCTTACGGTGTGATCGGCGGGTTTGTGACATGGGCGGTATATACCATTCTGGATTACGGAAGAACCCTTCAGATTCAGTCTGATGAGACGTTGTAAGGGCGGTGATGATCATGGGAAAGATTATTCTTAGATTGGATCGGGTAATGGCGGATCGTAAGATTTCGCTAAAGGAATTATCGGATGAAGTGGGTGTCAGCAATGTGAATCTTTCGAAGATGAAGACCGGTAAGATCAGCGCGATCCGGTTCTCCACCTTGTCAGCCATTTGTGAAGCGTTGTCCTGTCAGCCGGGAGATATCTTGGAGTACGATCCGGATGCAGAAGAAGAAAAGGAGGAATAAGATGCCACATTTTTTTACATTACAAAGCAAAGAAGTCATTGATATTGTGCAGAAGCAGGGAATCTATTATCCGGATTTTGATAAAAGCCTATATCTTAATAATATTCCTGAACTAAGAGATTTGTATGATAGAGTGTTGAGTTCCTTTAATTATCATAATCACACCAATTTGAATGGTTTGATATTCTCTTTTTTATGGCAGGATGATATCGATCAGATCTGTGACTTTTATGATATCGAAGATTTTCAAGAAAAGATTCTTCTCGCAAGGGATGCATTGTTATCATTGTGGAGGTTCTTTGTAGAGCATGATTATAAAATCATCAGCGTGAATGCAGATCCGAATTTAGCTCCGATATTTATTGATCTGAATGATTTTCAGTTCCTCATGCCGCCACTTTATATTATTCCTCCATATACAGAGAATTCGGTATATAGACTTTTACGGAATATTGATCATGCAGCATTTGAAACGTCAGAATATCCGAGCGGCTTGATCCAGGCACATCTGCCATATATTAAGAAGGATGATGTGACCGGAATCTATGATATATTCCCGATTGAATAGGATTGTCAAACAATGGTATGATAGAATTGTTTGAACAGTGAATTACCGGAATAGAAGGATTATATTGAAATAAAGATAACCATAGATCGTAAGAAAAAAGTAATGAAATGTAGTTTGATAACAGATATAATGAGACGGTGTTATGTAGGAAGCGGTATATGCTGCTTCCTACATTCGTGAGAACGTAATTCGAACATGGAGACTGGTATGATCTATCAGAATATGTACAATTGACATTACAGGAGTTGAGATGGTTTTGAAAAGGTGGATTACATTTCTTTTACTGGGATTGGTTCTATTCGTGATAACCGGTTGTGGTAATACCCGTTATCCTGATTTGACGGATAATCCCTTAGAGTTTACAATGGGAGAATATATTGATTCAGGTGACGATGACGCAAGCTATGCTACTATTGAATATGAAGGAAGAACCTATA
>JAFUAW010000053.1 GCA_017460485.1 Lachnospiraceae bacterium
AGTCCATTTCCTTCCACTCCCCGATCAACACCGGTGTCTGTTCGGGATAGAGAATATCCGCGGTCTGTCTGCAGCGGAGCATGGGACTTGCAAAGAGCTTTCCGACCCTCGGATACATATCCGGATGCTCCTGCTTCTTTGCTCGCAGTTCCTCCATGCCCTGCTCCGATACCGGAAGATCCGTTCGTCCGAGATATCTGCGTGCCTGATTATACTCCGTCATGCCATGCCGGATCAGGCATAATTCAATTATCAGGTTCGGATCACTCTTCATAAATACCCTTTCACAGTCGCCATCATTTGATCTGCTGCCCGATCCCGCAGATAACACGGATCACTTCGTCTGCCTGCCCTGTCAGATACACCTGTGTCCGCCCGATCAGATCACGTACGATACGTTCTTCCCTGACCATCGGAATCAAGCCGTTCCCGACCTCATCACTGATCAGGATCACATTCGGATATCGGCGAAGCAAGTCTTCAAGCTTTCTTTGCAGCTGTTCGAATATCAAGGTTTCTGAATCTTTCTCTACAGACAGAATCTCCTGCCGCAGCCACACATTGAAATCCTGAATCACAATAGGCTGTCCTGTCTGCGTATCCTGCGATTCTTCCTGATCTAGAGCAGTATCAGGCAGACAGGCAGAAAATACCTGCCTGTCCGTTATCTCATACCTCTGTCTGACATAATTAAGTTGTCCCTGTGCGTATCCGCCGATTATCAATACCATACGATCAATGCGTCATCCTTTTATGAATCATTTCTTTTTTCTTACAAATGCTCTGAAAATATCAGCCCCCATAATATTCACATTTGCCTCATCTGCGGCCTCCTCCAGTCTTTTCATCTCTCCCGGTGTCAGCCTTACCTTCACAGCCTCAGCAAGATCTGTCACTTGATAAGGCTTTCTGCAACCGCACATTGGTATCACACCCTTCGTAGCGCAGAAGGATATAGCTACCTGTGGAACCTTGATCTCATGTCGTTCCGCAACCTTGATCATAATCTTGTACAGCTTGCGCAGCTTTTTCAGCTTCCGTCTGTATGTCAGTTTCATCGGAGACTTCTTCTTAATTCTCGGATCAACCAGCATTCCCTCTTCCAGGACAGCCCATGCCCAGAACAAGATTCCATTCTCTTTGCACCATGCCAGCAGGCCATTCTTCTCCCAATCCCTGCATATAATACTATAATGATTCTGTACTCCATACAAAGGAACTCCTGCCGCATCCAGGATTTTTTTGGACAGCTTGCATTCTTCAAGGGTAAAGTTCGACACACCTATGTGCCTGATCTTCCCCTCCTTGTACAATTCAATGATTTCTTTCAAATGCTCTTCGACATCCGTTGGAAGATGCAGCCAGTATATATCTACATACTCTCTCTTAAAATCCTTTAGGTCCTTTTCCAGTGATTTTCTGACACAACCGGGTTTGTAATGGGTAAATGGAGTATATTTTGCAGACAGGAATATATCCTCTGTGCCAAATTCTCCTATCATCTTCTGTGCCTTGCCAAGACCATAATCTCTGGCAAGATCGTATAAAGGAATGTCCTCTTCCTTTGCAACCCTCATCGCATCCAGAATAATGTCATCCTCAACATAGCTGCCTCTTATCGCCTTACCATATAAAGAGCCACCCCATGCATTCGTTCCTATAACCGCTGTCGGATTCAAGATATCCATGCCTACACTCTCCTTATCTAATCATTTCTCTTTTGCGATTAGGCACGCCTAACTCGCAATATCATTATAGCACACCTTTCGCAATCGTTCACAGAAAATGATTTAATAAGCATTCTTCTTAATATAATCGATCAATTCATCGACCTGCGTAAATGCCAGTGCCACAACGGTATCTGCCGCACCGTAATAGATCGCAATCCGTCCGGTTGCCGCATCTGATAACGTTGCGCATGGAAAGGTCACATTCGGCACATCGCCCACGCACTCATAATCCGTAGTCGGGTGGAAGATATACGGCTTGCAGCGGTACTTCACGTTCCAAGGCTCATTTTCATCTAATATGGCAGCACCCATCGAATAGATCATACCGTTACAGGTCGTACCAACGCCATGGAAGATCAGCAGCCAGCCCTCGTCAGTCAGGATCGGGATCGGTCCCGCTCCAAGCTTCGTCCAAGCCCAGCCCTGCGCCTGCATGACATGGCGGTGATATCCCCAATGTTCCATATCCGGACTCTGACTTAAGAACATATCCCCAAATGGCGTATGCCCGTTATCACTTGGTCTCGACAGCATCAGGAACTTGCCCCCGATCTTCTTCGGGAACAATACACCGTTCCGGTTAAATGGTAAAAATGCATTC
>JAFUAW010000054.1 GCA_017460485.1 Lachnospiraceae bacterium
CGAACTTCTTATCAAAGACGAATTTTCTTGTCTTGATCTCTCCATCCGCCTGAATCTGATGGCGAAATGTACTTTCAAAGTATTCAATTCCCTTAAATGAAGTATCTACCGGCATGTGTCACCTCCTAATTCGACAGTCGTTCTCTGCCATGCGGTGTCAGCCACAGCTCCTCCTCCGGTCCAACCGGCAGAAGCTTATGCGGATTCGTCGTCAGACAGCAGAGATGATAATGCTTCTTGATTGCCTCAAAGTTCGTCGTCTCGCCAAAGCCCGGCTGCTGATACAGATCCCGCGCGTAGCCCCAGAGATTCGGATAATCCTTCAGCATCCTCTTATTTACACGGAATCCATTAAAATACGCGCAGTCAAATCTTGCAAGTGTCACATACAGCCGCACATCCGATTCTGTAATCCGGTCGCCGAACAGATACCGGCTCTTAGAAAGCCGTTCCTCTAACTGATCAAAACGGTTGAATACCAGATGATACGCCTCCTCATACGCTTGCTGGCTTCTTGCAAAGCCCGCCTTGTAGACACCATTATTGACCTCATGGAACAGAATGTCATTTAAGGCGTCGATCTCGTCACGAAGCTCCTCCGGATACAAGTCCGGTGCCCCCTCCTTATGATATTCCTTCCACTCCACCTCCCAATATCTGGTCAGGTTGAAATAATCATTATTTACCACTGCTCCGGTGGTAAGATCTACCACGGAAGGAACGGTATAACGACCCTGATAATCCGGATCCGCCTTCTTATAAGCCTCACTTAAGTAATGAATCTGAAGTACCGGATCAACCTCGTCTTCATCTAAGGTAAACGCCCAGTCACTATAGGGAAGATCCGGGCGGATTGGATCGAGGGTACCCAGACTGATCACATCCTCCAGTCCCAACAGCTTACGGACGATCACCGAACGATGCGCCCATGGGCAGACCGGTGCCCAAATCAACCGATACCGGTTCGGTTCTACCGGAAGCTGTCCCTCCTCCTTACCGAACGGAGTAGTAAACCGGTTCTTCTGCCGTTCAAATTTACCTTCCTTACTGATTTCACCGCTTGTTACACGCTCTACGATCGCACTCATCTATCTTCACCCTCCATTAATACGTAATCTTCAGCTCCCCAAACTTCTCACTGCGGTTATTCGGCTCATCCCACACATCCGTTTCCGGACCTAACGGCAGGATCTGATATGGATTCGTCGCATGATTGCCGGTCAAATAGCCGCGCTTAATGGAATCAAAGTCCGTAGCCTCCCTGAATGCAGGAATACTATATAATTCCTTCGCGTAATTCCACAGATTGTCATAATCCTGAATCCGTTTTTTATTTAAACGGAACTCAAAATAATATGCCACATCGAATCTGGCAAGCGTTACATAGAGCCGGATATCCGCATCCGTCAGCCGATCCCCGAATAAGAACCGATTCTTAGAAAGCCGTTTCTCCAGCCAGTCCAGCCGGTTGAACACCAGATGATAGTTCTTCTCATACTCCTCCTGACTCTCGGCAAAGCCAGCCTTATAGACGCCATTATTAACCTCATGGAAAATGATAGTATTCAGTTTATCA